>JBIJAI010000001.1:0-76868 GCA_044345815.1 Rhodoluna sp.
TACCGAGTGTGCCCCCACGCTCACGGTTGATTGTTCGCCCCAATTCAAATAACAGGAGCATTGTGGCTGTAAAAATCCGCCTAAAGCGTCTCGGAAAACTCCGTACGCCGCACTACCGAATCGTTGTCGCTGACTCTAGAACTCACCGCGACGGTCGCGTCATCGAAGAGATCGGTCGTTACATTCCGACCGAGAACCCATCCTTCATCGAAGTCAACTCAGAGCGAGCTCAGTACTGGCTAGGCGTTGGCGCTCAGCCAACCGAGCAGGTTGCCGTTCTACTAAAGCTCACTGGAGACTTCCAGAAGTCAAAGGGTGACAAGGACGCAAAGAACACTGTTCAGGTAAAGCCTGCAAAACCAGTTTTCGAAAAAGACACTAAGAAAAAAGCTGTCCTACTTCCTAAAGAAGAACTTGCTGCCAAGAAGGCAAAGACCGAAGCTCCAGCAGAAGCTCCTGCCGCTGAGGCCGCTTCATCTGAGGCTCCTGCCGAAGCTACCGATGCTCCAGCTGAAGCAGTTGCAGAAGTTGTAGAGACTCCAGCAGAAGCTCCTGCAGCAGAAGCGCCAGCCGAAGAAGCAGCTCCTGCTGCTGAAGAGGCACCAGCAGCTGAAGCCGAAGAAGCAAAGCCAGAGGCTTAGTCAAAAAATGTTGGCCGCTGCGCTCGAGCACCTAGTGAAGGGCATCGTCGATAATCCCGACGATGCTTCCGTCACCGAACGTTCTACTTCAAGAGGAGATCTTCTTGAGATTCACGTTCACCCAGATGATCTGGGTCGGGTAATCGGGCGAAGCGGCAGAACAGCCAAGGCTCTTCGCACCCTGGTCAACGCGCTTGCCGATGGCAAGAAAATTCGCGTTGATGTGGTGGACAGCGATTTCTAGCAAAACCAAACTGCGGGTTGGCCGACTGGTCAAAGCCCACGGTTTGAAAGGCGCCATCAAGCTCGAGTTATACACCGATAGCCCAGATCAGCGCTTTCAACCAGGACAGCTACTAGAACTTCAGGTTCCAGAAACCTCCGAGTGGTTTGGCAAAACAATCAAAGTTCTTGAGCTGCGCTTTTATAACCAATCCCCAGTTCTCTTCCTTGAAGGCATCGACGATCGCTCGAAGGCGGAGACGCTGATCAAGGCCATCTTGCTGATTGAAACCGATGCCGATGCTCTGCCAGAAGAGCCAGAAGCTTGGTACGACCACCAGCTCGTTGGACTAAATGCACTGGTTGCTGGGGAGGTTGTTGGCCAAGTATCCCGTGTTGACCACCTGCCGGCTCAGGACCTTCTGGCCATAGAGACTTCAAATGGAGAAGTACTGGTTCCTTTTGTGAAGCAGATTGTTCCTGAGGTGAATGTAGCTCTTGGGCAAGTAACCCTTACTCCACCAGATGGGCTGTTTGAGCTCAACTTAGAAACAGGAGTTCAAGATGAGAATTGATGCCATCAGCATCTTTCCGCAGTTTTTTGATGTGCTTGATATTTCTTTGCTTGGTAAAGCTAAAGCCCAGGAGCTACTCGAAGTAAGGATCCATGATCTGCGTGATTTCACCGAGGATAAGCACCGCACGGTTGACGACACTCCTTTTGGTGGGGGAGCCGGAATGCTTATGAAGGCAGAGCCATGGGGCCAGGCATTGGATTCGGTAATGACACCAGAAACTATCGTGATTTTTCCATCCCCGGCCGGTGAGCTTTTCAAACAAGCAACTGCTCAGGAGCTATCCAAAGCCAATCACTTGGTCTTTGCCTGCGGAAGATACGAGGGAATTGATCAGCGTGTAGTTGACTACGCCGCATCAATGGCCAAAGTTCGATTGGTTAGTTTGGGCGATTATGTCTTGAACGGCGGCGAAGTTGCTGCAGTTGCAATGATTGAAGCTATTGCTCGATTGATTCCGGGTGTAATTGGAAATGCTGAGTCCTTGGCCGAAGAGTCACACTCTGAAGGACTACTGGAGTACCCGAGCTACACCAAGCCGGCCAGCTGGAGAGGCCTTGAGGTTCCTGAGGTATTACTTAGTGGTAATCATGCCGAAATAGCAAAGTGGCGCAAAGCCAAGGCTTTAGAGCGCACGCAACAGGTAAGGCCAGAGCTACTCGACTAGGCAGTTGCCACAGGGGACCAAACTGTGGCAATATGAGTACTTCGCCGCCAGCAATGGACTCTGCCGCAGGGGAGACAAGGCGAAATGAGATAAAACACCATTTTCTAAAAAATGTTTTTGACCTGCGTGCTAAAAACAGGAAGCGACACAAAATGCACATTCTAGATTCAGTAGACAAAGCTTCACTAAAGACCGACATCCCAGAGTTTCGCTCTGGTGACACAGTCAAGGTCCACGTAAACATCGTTGAAGGTAACCGCTCACGTATCCAGGTTTTCCAGGGTATTGTCATCCGTCGCTCAGGCGAGGGTGTTCGCGAGACTTTCACTGTTAGAAAAGTAACCTTCCAGGTTGGTGTTGAAAGAACTTTCCCACTTCACTCTCCAGTGATCGACAAGATCGAGCTAGTGTCCCGTGGCCAGGTCCGTCGTGCGAAGCTTTACTTCCTACGCGACCTACGCGGCAAGAAGGCCAAGATTCGCGAAAAGCGCGAAAACGTATAGATTCCGTAGCGAAGCACACTAAAACGTGAGCGATCAGCAGGAACCTAAAGCGCCTCTTCGGCCAAGAAACAAAAGTAGCGATAGAAGACGTAAGTATCGTCGCGCCCGCAAGAACTTTCTTGTAGCCTTCCTCATCGATCTAGTTGTGGTTCTTGGGGCTGCCCTAGTTCTGTCGTTGCTGATCAAGACCTTCCTGATTCGTTCATTTTTTATTCCATCCGGCTCGATGCTTGAAACCCTTCAAATCGATGACCGCATTATCGTGAACCAGCTAACCCCAGCTCTTTACCCAATTGAGCGCGGTGACGTTGTGGTGTTTAAAGATCCAGGTGGCTGGCTTGGCCCAAGCGTTGAAGAACCAACAGACCCGGTTGTTGTAACAGTTGATTGGTTCCTTTCGGCTTTCGGTATCACCGCGCCTGATAGTAAACAGCACCTTGTGAAGCGAGTAATTGGAGTCGCTGGCGACAAAGTTATTTGCTGTGACGCAAATGGCTTGATCACCGTCAACGGAGTACCAATCGCCGAACCATACATTGCCCCAGGTCAGGTCCCATCAAGCGTGGAGTTTGATGTCACCGTTCCAGAAAACTCTCTGTGGGTACTGGGAGATAACCGAGGCAACAGCGAGGACTCACGCTTCCATGGAGATCTTCCAAGCAAGGGATTTGTCTCTAACGACTGGGTTGTAGGAAGAGCATTCATAATTAGCTGGCCAGTTGAAAACTGGAAGTGGCTAGATAACTACCCTGATGTCTATAAAGACGTACCCAACCCTTCTAACTGAGTCGAAGCTCTTCGAGCGGGGTAACCGGTTCGTTATTGGCATTGATGAAGTTGGCCGTGGTGCAATTGCAGGCCCTGTTGCAGTTGGGCTCTCACTGATAGACAAACTGAATCCAGCTCTTAACTCATGGCCCGAAAAACTTCAGGACTCAAAGCTCATGACACCAAAATCGAGATCCGAGATTACTGAACCGCTCGAGCAGTGGGTGGAAGGTTTTGCAGTCGGGTATTCCTCAAATGAAGAAATTGATAAATCGGGAATCAGTGAGGCACTTCGATCCGCTGCCTCCAGGGCTCTGACAGAGTTGCTAGCTTCTGGTTCGATGCGCTCCAAGCTGGCCTCAGATGGAGCGGTGATTTTGCTGGATGGATCACAAAACTGGCTTGGCAAACAAGCAGCTGGATTAGAAGTTGATCTTCAGGTCAAAGCCGACACCGCTTGCGTTTCAGTTGCCGCAGCAGCTGTCTTGGCAAAGGTGAAAAGAGACGCCCTAATGGAGCAGCACGATGGCTCTTACCCCGAGTATGGCTTTGCAGGGCACAAGGGATATGCCTCAGCCGCCCACATTCAAGCCCTGCAAACCCACGGTCCTTGCGCTATCCACCGATTGACTTGGCTGACTAGGATTCTGGCCTAGAGCAGGAATAGACTGGGACGACAATGGAAGAAAACGAGTTCGAAGACTACGACAGACAAGCCGAAGTTGCGCTTTATCGCGAATACAGGGATGTTGTTGGCACCTTCAAGTATGTGATTGAAACTGAGCGCAGGTTTTATCTGGCAAACGAGGTTGAACTCAAGCGCATCGATACTTCAACCGATTTTTACTTCGAGCTAAACATGTCAGATGTTTGGGTGTGGGATATCTACCGCACAGACCGCTTTGTTCAGTCGGTTCGAGTGCTGACCTTCAAAGATGTCAACGTTGAGGAACTCTCAGGCAAGGCATACGAGCTTCCTAAGGAACTAGCCGTCGGCGAATAGGTTTTACACAACTTCTTATCTGCCCCGCATTTCAAATCAAGTTCTTGAAATAGTTTTGGCATGCCCAAATCTGCAATTCTTGGCGACCAAGAGCTAGCTAAGCTCACTTGTTCCTTTCAGCCCGAGGGATACACAAAAGACCGAGCCTTGGCGCTAGTGGCAGCGGGAACTATCTCGATGGTGACTGAACCAGGCGATCGCATGGCCGGAGCCCTAGCAAGATGCTTAGGCCGACTGGAGCTAGTTGAGCTAATGATTCAGGGACTGGAAACCCCATCGGTTACATCCGCGCTCAAGGCAGTTGGAGAACTAGAAAGTCTCGAGCAAAGCTTTGGCGAGATAGAAAGCACTCTGGCTGATTCAAGGCAGCGTTGGTTGCCCCGACTATCCAAGTCACGACTTGTGCACCTATTCACCCATAGCGCTGCATGGAAGCTAAACCTACTGACCCCCGAACAAGATCACTGGCCAAGGGGACTTGATGATCTGCAAGATTCGGCCCCAACCATTCTCTTTGTCGAAGGAGACCCCGGTGTCTTGAGTCACCTGAGTGATGCAGTTTCTATTGTTGGATCCCGTGCGGCATCACCGTATGGCCTGCAGGTCACCAAGCGCTTGGTTGCAGAACTTGCACAAGTGCCTCGTGCAACAGTTTCTGGAGGAGCAATCGGGATTGACGCTCAGGTCCACTCAACGAGCGTGGAGCATAGGCTGCAAACAGTTGCAGTGATGGCTGGGGGACTGGATCGGAAGTACCCAAAAGCCAACTTGCCCTTGTTTACAAGAGTCCGCGAATGCGGAGCACTGATTAGCGAACTGCCACCAGGTGTTGCACCAACTCGATGGCGCTTCCTTCAGCGCAATCGTCTGATTGCTGCACTGACTCCAACAACTGTTGTTATAGAAGCTGGATTACGGTCCGGATCGATTCGAACAGCAAACAATGCGCTTGAGCTAGATCGAGAACTGCTGGCAGTTCCAGGATCAATTCTTTCTGGCACATCTGCCGGAACCAATGGGCTCATAGCTGATAGCAAAGCTCTGCCGCTTTGCGACATTCGGCAGTTCGCTACAGGAAAAGAACAAGACACAACCACACGGTCTGAAAGCGCTCTAGCAAAGAGAGCACATGACGCCGTCCGAGAGCTTGGCTACCCAACCGAAAATCAGATTGCGAAGGTGGCTGGGCTAACTAACTCTGAGTTGCAATTGGCACTGACTGAATTGGTGGTAACAAATCAAGTGATTCAAGACCGTGGTTCTTCCGGGATGGTCCATTACGCTTTGAAATATGCCTACTGAGTTCTCTTATCTTCTCGAGCAGTTCGCCTCTGAGCTTTTAGTAGGCAAGGGCTTTTCTCCAAACACCGTGAAGGCTTACGTCTCGGATGTATCCGATCTTCAAGCCTTCATGGAAAGCAAAAACCAAAACGAGATTCAGGATTTGGATCTTGAGCTGGTTCGAGACTGGCTCTGGAGAGCTAGTGAAAAAGGACTTACTAAAACCACTCTTGCTCGAAAGTCAGCTGCCGTAAGAGCATTTACTGCCTGGCTTCACAAAAACGGAAAGCTGGATTCAGACCCAGGGCTGAAGCTTCGATCTCCTAAGGCCTCAAGGACGTTACCCAAAGTATTGTCACGAGAAGCTATGTCTGGCATCTTTGACAAGCTCGAGCCACTTGCAACCGCTGACAATCCTTCTGCCATGCAGGATCTATTGATGGTCGAGCTTTTGTACGGCAGTGGCATCCGAGTCAGCGAGCTAGTTGGACTAAATCTTGAAGACATTGACTACGGCAGAAAGATTCTGCGGGTCACCGGTAAGGGAAACAAGCAGCGCATGGTTCCCTATAGCGATCCAGCCAGTGATGCATTAGCAGCCTGGATTCGCTCTGGCCGGATGCAGTTTGAAAACGAGGTGAGCCAAAACGCACTTCTTATTACTTCTCGGGGCAAGAGAGTCGGGGTTCGCCAGGTTTATGCACTGGTTGCTTCTTTACTGAGCGAAACTGCTGTCGGGCAAGCCGGACCGCACGCGCTAAGGCATTCGGCCGCGACCCACTTACTTGACGGCGGGGCTGATCTTCGTGCAGTCCAAGAACTTCTTGGACACTCTTCTCTTGCAACCACCCAGATTTATACTCACGTTTCAGTAGATCGACTGAAACAGGGGTATCTAAAGGCGCACCCTAGGGCGTAGCCTCCAGCCGATCCGGATCAACCCATGGAAGTAGTCGCGAGCTCTTCAGCTCATCGGTAAACCACAGTGGCGATAGGTATTCACCGTTTTTCCTTATTGAAAAGTGAAGACAGGTTTGGCTTTGGCAGTGAGGCTGGTAGGTTTCATCGCCTTCGCAGACCTCGCCGATTAACTCACCTCTTTGAACCGGAGTACCTTCGATCAGCGTGGAGCAAACCGGCTCGTAGGAGCTCAGCAATTGCTCATCGTGAGACAAGGAAATCAGTTGCCGATTAACAACTGGTCCAACGAAGTGCACGGTTGCATTTGCTGAGGCAAATACCCCTTGGCCCAGCACCACTTCGTAATCCACGCCGCGGTGACCGGCGCTGTATGGAGTTTCGGATTGCCTGTATTGGTGAACAACGGAAGAGCCAACTACCGGGGGACTGAACTGGCTCTGGCGGGCCTGGCTCGGGCTTGAGATCTGCCAGCTAAGCGAAAGCACCAGAAAACTACCCAACTGCAGCATCGCAAGGCGTTTTGGCTCAATCACCTTTCAAATCTGCCCCGGATGGCTTGAGATGTGCGGGCTTATAGGTAGGTTGTGGAAAAACTAGGGCTTTTTGACCAAGTTTCTGGCTGGTATGCTTGGAACCAGCGGCATTCTCGCTAAAAATCATTGATTTTGAAAATGTCGACTTCGCGTGCCGACCAAGATAGTTTCCACTCAGTGGCCCTAACGGGCTTGTGGAAAAAATCCGGCACCAGGGGTTATTGGCAACCGCCAAAAACCATTAACTGAGTGGGCGCATTTGTTGCGCCGAAAGGAAGTTCGACTCTATGTCAGTCGTAACCACCAGACAGCTGCTAGACAGTGGCGTGCACTTCGGACACCAGACCAGACGCTGGAACCCGAAGATGAAAAGATACATCCTCACCGACCGTTCTGGTATCTACATCATCGATCTACAGCAGTCACTTGCAATGATCGATAACGCGTACCAGTTTGTAAAGGACACCGTCGCAGCCGGCGGTTCAGTTCTTTTCGTTGGTACCAAGAAGCAGGCGCAGGAAGCAATCGCTACTGAAGCACTTCGCGTAGGTCAGTCATACATCAACCAGAGATGGCTTGGTGGACTACTAACTAACTTCCAGACTGTGAGCAAGCGTCTTGCCAGACTCAAGGAACTTGAGACTATGGACTTCGCTGACTCTGCAAAGTCAGGACTTACCAAGAAGGAACTTCTTATCCTTCGCCGCGAGAAAGACAAGCTAGAAAAGTCTCTCGGTGGTATCCGAAACGTAACCAAGACTCCTTCCATCATTTGGGTTGTTGACACCAACAAGGAGCACCTTGCAATCACAGAGGCAAGAAAGCTAGGAATTCCTGTCATTGGAATTTTGGACACCAACTGTGACCCAGATGACGTTCAGTTCGGTATCCCTGGAAACGACGATGCAATTCGTTCAATCCAGCTACTAACTCGAATCATTGCTGACGCGGTTGCAGAAGGTTTGATTGCTCGTCACTCAAAGCCAGAAGCTGCGGCCGAGCCACTTGCTGAATGGGAGCGCGAGCTTCTAGAGCAGGGCAAGGAAGCAACCGAAGAGAAGAAGGCGTAATTCATGGCTAACTACACAGCAGCAGACGTAAAGGCGCTTCGCGAGAAATCCGGCGCTGGAATGATGGACTGCAAGTCAGCTCTAGATGAAGCTGATGGCAACATCGAAAAGGCTTTCGAGGTTTTGCGCCTCAAGGGCCTAAAGGGTGTTTCCAAGCGCGAAGGTCGCGCTACCAGCAACGGCCTAATCGTTGCTCGAGTATCCGGTGGAACCGGCTACCTAATCGAACTTGCTTGTGAGACTGATTTTGTTGCAAAGGCTGAGAGATTCGTAGCACTTGGTGAAGAAATTGCTGACGCAATTGTTGCCGCCAGTGCCAAGGATCTTGTTTCAGCTCTTGCTGCTCCGCTAAAGGGCAAGACTGTCGCTGATGCAATCAATGATGAGGCTGCAGTGCTTGGAGAAAAAGCAGAGCTAAGACGTATCGGAGTTATCTCTGACGTTGCAGTTGATGCCTACCTTCACCGCACCTCGAAGGATCTTCCTCCTCAGGTTGGGGTTTTGGTGGCATTCGACGGAAACGCTGAGACCGCTCACGATGTTGCAGTTCACATCGCAGCCTTCAGCCCATCTGTTCTAAGCCGCGACGAAATCTCAGCTGAGACCGTTGAGACCGAGCGTCGCATCGCCGAAGAAACCGCCAAGAACGAAGGCAAGCCAGAGGCCGCACTTCCAAAGATTGTGGAAGGTCGCGTCAACGGCTACTTCAAGGAGAACGTTTTGCTGGAGCAGGACTTCGCCAAGGACAACAAGCTAAGCGTCCAGAAAGTCCTAGACCAAGCAAGCACCAAGGTTTCGGCCTTCGTTCGCTTCCGCGTTGGAGCCTAGATAACTTGAAAGACAAAAAGACTCGGCCCTTTGGGGCCGGGTCTTTTTCTTTGCCCGCCTAGACTAGAGCTAAACCCTTTGGAGGAAGTACCGTGCCGCAAAAACGACGCAGAGTTTTGTTGAAACTATCCGGAGAAGCCTTTGGTGGCGGAACCGTTGGGGTTAATCCAGACGTTGTTGCCGAGCTGGCGAAAGAAATCGCTGAGGGATCCAAGTCAGCAGAAGTAGCAATCGTTGTCGGTGGAGGAAACTTCTTCCGCGGGGCGGAACTATCTCAGCGGGGAATGGAACGCAGTCGTGCCGACTACATGGGAATGCTAGGAACGGTAATGAATGCCCTCGCGCTTCAAGACTTCCTTGAACAGGCCGGCGTTAGTGTTCGTGTTCAGTCCGCAATCACAATGGCGCAAGTTACCGAGCCGTACATCCCGCTTCGTGCAATAAGACACCTTGAAAAGGGAAGAGTTGTAATTTTTGGTGCCGGTGCTGGTCTTCCATACTTCTCGACAGACACAGTTGCCGCCCAGCGCGCACTGGAGATAAAAGCGGATGAAGTCTTGGTTGCTAAAAACGGTGTAGATGGCGTTTACTCAGCCGACCCGAAGAAGAACTCAGACGCGAAAAAGCTAGAGAAGCTGACCTACCAGGAAGCGCTAGTGCAAGGCCTCAAAGTTGTTGACGCAACAGCATTCTCGCTGTGCATGGACAACAAGATGCCAATGAGAGTGTTTGGCATGCAAGGTAAAGGCAACGTTACCGATGCCATAAAGGGCAAGAAGATCGGTACTACGGTCACCGCCTAGGTTTGTATTTTCAAGAAAGTGAGCAATAAATGATTGACGAGATTCTGAAAACAGCTGCAGACAAGATGGACAAAGCCGTCGAATCTGCCAAAGAAGACTTTGCAACAGTCCGCACTGGTCGCGCCAACCCTCAGATGTTCCAGAAGATCATGGTTGATTACTACGGCACTGGAACACCGCTAGCTCAGCTGGCATCACTCCAGAACCCAGAGGCTCGCACAATCGTCATCACCCCTTACGACAAGGGGGCTTTGGCTGCAATCGAAAAAGCAGTCAAAGACGTTCCGAACCTTGGCGCGACTCCAAATAATGACGGAACAATCATTCGTGTCACACTTCCTGATCTCACAGAAGAGCGTCGCAAGGAGTATGTAAAGCTTGTCAAGACTAAGGCCGAGGACCACAGAGTCTCAGTTCGAAATATCCGCCGTAAGGGCAACGACGAGTTAGAGGCGCTCAAGAAAGACGGCCAAGCCGGTGACGATGAAATCGCACGGGCAGAGAAAGAACTTGACACACTAACCAAGACTCATGTTGATGCCATCGATGACGCCCTAAAGCGCAAAGAAGCCGAACTTCTAGAGGTGTAAGGCTAAATTGTCTGAGGTAAAGGCCCAGGGTGGCAGGTCGCTATCTAAGTCAATTGTTGTCGGTTTGTTTCTGGCTGCGATTTTTTTAGCTTCTATCTTGATTTACAAAGAGTTATTCATTCTTTTTCTAATCACGGCTACCGCTATCGGAGCGTGGGAGCTTTCGACTGCTCTTAGAATCAAGGGCTGGTACGTTCCTCGAGTTCCGGCGGTGGTTGGATCGGCAATCATTATGCCCGCCACTTATTACGGTGGTCCGGTTGTGCAGTGGCTAGTTAGCATCGGAATCGTAGCAGCGCTAATTGTCTGGCGAACAGTTCACCTACTTTGGGAACGCAGAAAGGCAAACTTCCAAACTTTTCTTCGAACAGTTAGAGACTTTGGCGCAGCTGCCTTCCTCGTAATCTATTTGCCGCTTTCCTTGAGTTTTTCTATGCTGCTTCTAAGGCGCCCCGAAGATGGTGCCTTCTGGGTTCTAACTTTTGTCACTACGGTCGCACTAATTGACTCTGCTGGATATCTTTTTGGCCGAGTTTTTGGCAAGCATAAATTGGCTCCAGGAGTCAGCCCTAAGAAGACTTGGGAAGGTTTGCTCGCCTCAATTGTTTTTGGGTCAGCCACAGCTATCTCACTAACGATCTTTTTACTCCAAGCCCCTTGGTGGGTAGGGCTCATCTTGGCCGCATCAATAATTTTGGCCGCAGTCTTTGGAGATCTTGCTGAATCTTTGATCAAGCGAGATTTGGGGGTCAAGGACATGTCCAAACTTCTGCCAGGTCACGGCGGAATGATGGATCGCCTAGATTCCATGCTGCCCGCTTCCTTGATGACCTATTTGGTCATGGTGGTTTTCATTGGTTGATTCTCAGGGCTTTGCCAAAGCTCAGGGAATGGGATACAACCCTGAACAAGTTGATGCACTTCTTGATTTAGCAAAACGCCAGTATGAATCTCCGGATCAGATTCTGCTTCGTGCATCGGATCTTCGGGGTCTTCGGTTGGACTTGGTAAGCGGAGGATATTCAATTTCGCAGGTGGATGCGGCTCTCGACAATCTCGAGGATCACTTCATTAGGGCCGAAATTAGTGCCTTTAGGGATCGTTTCGGCGAGGGTGAACTTGCAAAGCGATTTGAAGAATTGCAGCAAGCGCTGCTTCCTAGGCTGAGCCGCGATAAGGCAAAGCGCTTCACCAAGGTTTCTTGGCTGGCCCGAGGTTATGACAAGAAGAAGGTAGATGAGCTCTGTGATCAACTGATCACTCATTTCAATGGCGGAGCTAAGCTCCGTGTTGCTCAAGTAAGGCGAGCTCAGTTCACAGCTACTAGGTCTGGATACTCTATGCCTCAGGTCGATAGCTTCTTGGACAAGGTGATCGAGGCGCTGCAACTTGAAATCACTGACTAACTACGGTTGTCTTGGCCTAGTTGCCATTTTGTTTCTTATCTACGTGGGGCTTTTTGGCTCAGGTGGAGAACCCTCACCATCAGCTTCACCAACACCGAGCATCAGTGAATCTACATCCCCAACTCCTGAGCCAACTGAAACAGCCGCGGTTATCCCTAAGAAGAAACGGGGCGAGGCTCTGCGAGCTCTTGCAAAGCTACCCATTAAGGGACGTGCTCCAAAAACTGGTTACTCGCGGGAAATGTTCGCAGACGACTGGGACTACTACAACGGTTGTGATGTCAGGAATAGAATCCTGGCTCGGGATATGGTTCAGTTCAACTACAGATCGGGTTCTTACTGCATCATCGAAACGGGAGTTCTGGAAGATCCATTCACCGGGCAAGTGATTGCATTTGTGCGCGGGGTCAGGTCATCCTTAGATGTCCAAATTGACCATGTTGTATCACTAAGCGACGCTTGGCAAAAAGGCGCCCAGAAACTTTCTAGCTATGAACGTTTCATGATCTACAACGATCCACTTAACCTGTTGGCAGTCTGGGGTCCAGCAAACAGTCAAAAGAGCGACGCTGATGCTGCCAGCTGGTTGCCCTCAAACAAGAGCTTTAGATGCTCGTTCGTTGCCCGTCAGATAGCCGTGAAGGTGAAGTATCAGCTCTGGGTGACCCAAGCCGAGCACAATTCAATGGCGCGCGTTTTAGCTACCTGCCCCAAGAAAGGCCTTCCAAACTAGATGTTCCTAGCCCTGAATCAACACTCAAGGTAGACTTGAAGGTCGCAGGCGATTTTGGGAAAGGGGTTTGCTGTGGGCAAGTACGAAGCCATCAAACCTACCCTCGCCAAGCGCATAGTTTTTTCCTTTGACGAGGCCCTCGCCAAGCGGGGTTTGCAAAGACCACACCTTCCTAGAGTCACCAAGGCCAAATCCTTTCCGGTGCTGGGTTTTGTATTCGTTATGAGCCTGACTTTGGTTTACGTAGTTGATCCTTACTCCGGAAATCTTGCAAGTGCTTCAACGATTCAGGTCTATGACCCAAACGATGAGCAAAATCAAAGCTTTGCTTTCGACGAGGAGTACACCGTTAGCTTCGAGCGCGGGGGATATCGAATGATTTCAGGAACTGCCGCCAAGAGCTACTTCATTTTGGCAGCCCCTATGCCAGCACCTGGTTCTTCTCAGGCTTATGCGCTTGAGTACATCTCAAAACGAGATTGGGGTATGGATCAGTTCTCCTGTCTTGTGAATCTATGGAACAGAGAATCAAACTGGCGACACCTCGCAAAGAACCCTTCCAGCGGTGCCTACGGAATTCCTCAGTCCTTGCCCGGCTCGAAGATGGCAACTGAGGGAGCTGACTGGATGACAAATCCACAGACTCAGATTCGCTGGGGTGTTAAGTACATCGCTGCCCGATACAAGAACCCGTGCGGAGCTTGGGCGCATTCTGAAGAACATAACTGGTACTAATGAAATCTCGTCGCAACCGCGGTTCCAAGTGGGGTGCCGAGTTTCAGCCACTCGATCTTGAGAGAGTTCGAATCGGAGTCAAGCGAACTGAGCTAAAGCGCGGAGTCGAATACTCGGTGCAAACAACCTCTGGACTCCGCGCAGAAGATGACAAGAGCTGGGTCTGCCCTCATTGTCATCTAGGAATTTCCAAGGGCCAAAATCACACTGTTGCCTGGGATTCAGTTCGTGGAGTGGAAACCAGAAGACACTTCCACAACGCCTGCTGGAAAACTTTCCAGGGACCTTTGCTTTGATGGAGATAACTTCATCAACCGAGCTTCCTTCAAATCGGGAGCCCTTGACTCTAATCACCTCCGACAATCTAAAGCTTGTGGCAGAACTTGCAACGCCGGTATCAAATCCTCCAGCTGCGGTGCTACTTACTCTTCACCCGCTACCAACTCACGGTGGATTTATGGACTCTCACATTCTTCGAAAAGCTGCCAACCGACTACCGGCGCTTGCTGATTTAGCCGTGCTGAGGTTCAACACCCGCGGAACCTCTAGCCCGCAGGGCACGAGCGAAGGCAGCTTCGGGGATGGCATTGACGAAAGCAAAGATTTGGAAGCGGCCCTTGAATTTTTGAAGTCGCGTCAGCTTGGACCGGTTTGGCTAGTGGGTTGGTCATTTGGAACCGAGCTTGCAATCAAGTATGGGTTCGATAAAGACATCGCTGGTGCGATTTTGCTTTCACCCCCACTTAGAAGATCTGGTGAGCAGGATCTAATGAAGTGGATTGGAAGCGGAAAGAAGCTAATTGCGCTGATTCCTGAACACGATGAGTATTTGCCTCCTGGACCCGCGATTGAGCGCTTTAGCGCTTTACCTGAAGCAGAAGTTATTGCCGTCGATGGCGCTAAGCATTTGTGGGTTGGGGAAAGTGCCACAAAACGCGTACTGAACGAGATTGTTCGAGCAGTAAACCCTGCTAAGTATCCGCTTCCGGAGAGCTTCTAGCGCTTGTTTTGTCGAGGGATGAATATCTCTCGCACAATGAAAATCACTGAAGCTGCAAACGGTATTGCCACCAATGCACCCAGCACTCCAAGCAAGGCTCCACCGGACAAAGCTGCAATAACAACAATCGGTGCCGGCACCGATACAGCTACCTTCATAATGCGCGGGCTAATCAAATACGCCTCAAGCTGTAGGTAAATCAGGTAGTAGATGGCAAGTACGATTGCCGATGTTGGATCTACCGCTAGTGCAACTAGAACAACTATTGCTGCACCCGTGACAGAACCTACCAGCGGAATAATTGCCAAGACAAAGACCACAAACGCCAATACCAGTGCAAACTGAAGCCCCAACAGACTCATCACTACAAAACCAAAGATTGCGTTTAGTCCCGCAACGGAAACCTGACCGATTACGTAGCGTCCAACGGAGTTGGCTACTTGATCTGAAATTTTCAGGTAGCGAGCTCGTTTGCTTTTTGGAACCAGCTTTGAAAGAGAGGTCTTCAGAGCTTCCAGGGACGCCAGGAAGAAAACGGTTAGCACCAAAACAATGATGAAACCAAAGGCTCCATTGAATAGGTTGATTCCTACTTGAACCACACCACCGACCATTGTTGGCCAGTTAGCTGAGTCAGCTAGGAACGCTCCAACGTTAGAAAGAGCTGAGCCAATAGCTCCACCCAACTGGTTATCAAGCCTCAAGACAAATGGCAGCTGAGTTATATCCTGCAGCAGCTGTGGGGCAGTTTCTAGAAATCGAGTGCTCTCGGTGATCAACGTCGGAACTAAGTTCCAGATCAGTACTCCCAAAAGCCCAAGTAGCCCCACTACAACGGTCAGCACGGCAGCAGGTCGCGGGAACTTGAATCGCTCAAGAGCTGAAACTAGAGGGTCTAGTCCCAGGGCTAAGAAAATGGCAGCAAAGATGTAGGTGATTACGTTAGCTAGGGTTGCAACCGCTCCACCAAGAAGCAAGGCGGTCAGAACACCCAAACCCCCGAAAAGGCCAATCAGAAATGGGTTTGAAACCTTTAGGTCTTGCGCTGGCATTTTTGAATCGCCCTTTTCTAGTCGAGGGATTTTCTGGAAGCCTCAACGACTTTTTCCAGGTGCTCAAGATACGAGCCAACGGTGCGTCGTTCGATTTCTAGCTTGGCTAGCTTCGCGTTAGCTTCATCCAGTTCGCGTGCAGCACGGTTTTTGGCGTCGGCGATGATCTGTCTTGACTCGGCCTCGGCAAGCGCAATCATCTGCTCGGCCTGGGCACGGGCAGCGTCAGTAGTTTGCTTATTGATTGATCGAGCAGCAGACTCAATGGTTTCAGCTTCAAGCTGAGCCGCATTGGTTCGAGTGATGGCAGCCTGGAGCTGAGCCTTGGCATCATCAAGATATTTTTGAGTCTGGTGAACAGCTTCCTGATGCTTTTGAAGGTAATCTGCCTCGGCTTCTGATCTGCGAGCTGTCAGCTCAAGCTCAAGGTCAATTCTGGCCTGGTCACCGATCAGCAGAGCAGCTTTTTCGGCATCAATTTCTCGAACCATCTCTTTTTGAAGTAGTAGCTTTTTCTCAGCAAGGTTTCGCTCAACCATTGCCTTTAGGTTCTCAGTCTGTCGCTTGGTGTCGGCGCGAAGCTTGGCGACTTCAGTTGCAATAGCACCGCGGATTGAACCTGACTCACGGGTCGATTCTTCAATTAGGCGTTTGCCTTCGTTTCGAGCCTTCTCAATGATTTCATTGGCCTCTGCCTTGGCTGCATTGATTACGCGTTCAACTCTTCGATCAGCCTCTGCAACCAAAGAGTCGTAGTAGTCCTTGGCTTCATTCTTTTTGGTTTCAACTTCCTCGTTGATGCTTCCCAGAATTCGACTCTTTTCGCTTTCGGCGTGAGCCAGCAGCCTAGTTGCCTGGTCTTCAGCCGAAGCGAGAATGATTGCTGCTTGGTTTCCAAGTCCTGCGTAGGTCGGCGATTGAACTTCTTCTAGCTTTGCAGTGAGCTCTTCAATTTGAGCTTTGGCTTGCTTGAGCTCGTCAGCCAGCTGGGCGTTTTGAGTCGATAGTCGTAAAACATCACGATTGAGGTCCAAAAATGCGTCATTGACAGCTGATTTCGAGTAGCCGCGCATCGCAGTTGGAAACGAGGTCGCATCGCCTGACAAATCGGGCCTCCAGCACGGTTTCGGTAGAATGGGGTAGGCCCTTAGGCCAGACTCTCAAGTTTAGCTGGAATGGATAATCATGCGCTTTTTGCTTGCTGCACTGCTGTTTATCCTTGCTATTTCGCTACTTTTGCTCGGTTTAGCCCAGCGCACCATCTGGGCTCCGCCCGACAATTTCTCGGTCAATCTCTCCGTTTCGGGCAATCAGCCCTACCTCGTGATTCCAACCGAAGAGCTGGCACTTATGCCCGGCGACCCAGTGGTTGGGGGAATTGGTGATGGCAAGGTGTTTGTGGCATTTGGCCAAGAAGCGGATGTTTTGGCTTGGGTGGGTCAGGCCAACCACTCTGAGGCCGTCACATCCGATGATGGCACCGCAATCGGTGTTCGCGATGTGGTGGGAACTGGAGATCTTGCAAACCCGAGTGGTTCGGACCTTTGGATAGGCGAGAGCCTAGGGGAGGGCTTTGCTGAGCTTGCCGTGACCTCGGGAGCTAACAACGCTGTCCTGATTGCCAGCGACGGTTTCGAACCAGCTCCAACCAGGGTGCGAATTGCTTGGCCTATCGAAAGCTCAACTATTGTCTCTGATGTTTTCCTCGGGGTTGGATTCGGGTTGCTCTTGCTGGCAATACTGCTTAACCTTCTTGCGCTTCGAAAGATGTTGATCAATAGAGGACCAAGAAGAAAGCTTCCTAAGGCTCCACAGGGGCCTAAGTATCGACCTAGAAAGACAAACTTTGATGTTCCAAAACGTGGTCGAAGAGCTGCTCGGTCAAAGCTTGCGATAGTGCCGGTTGGAATTGCTTTGAGCTTTGCGTTGGCTGGTTGTTCGGTTGCACCGGCTCCGGTAGTTTCTCCAACTCCGAGTGAAACATCGACCGAGAGCGCAGTTGAGACAATTCCTCCAGTTGTGAACATCACTCAGGTTCGGAAAATTCTGCGTGAGTTACAACAAGTGGTAGCTGAAGCGGACCAGTCTGGTGATTCTAGTTTGTTGGAAGCAAGAGTTGCAGGCCCGGCACTTCTATTCAGACAAGCTCATTATTTGCTCATGACTAAATCTCCTGAGATCCAACCTTTGCCACCGATTTCTGGTTCGGCAATCTCGATTACCTTGCCCGCCAGCACAACTATTTGGCCGAGGTCATTGATGCTCGTTACCGAAGGCGATGGATCGGGCGAACTACCGCAGATGCTGGTAATGCAGCAGGCCTCCCCGCGAGAGAGCTACAAACTTTGGTACAACATCCCATTGCTGCCCGGCTCAGTAGTTCCAGAAGTTGCCGCTCCCGAAGTTGGTTCGATTCCGGTTGCCACCGACTCTTTGTTCTTGAAGATCTCTCCAAACCAGCTACCAACCGCCTTTGGTGACGTTATTGACAATGGTGAATTTAGCCAGTTCTACAACCTTTTTGATCTGACTGAAGACGAGTACTACAACCAGATTTCAACCAGTCAGAAAGATCAAATAGAGAAGCTAAAGCGAGCGGAAATCACTTTCACTCACGAGCTTGGCCATGAGAATGTCATTTCCCTTTCCACTTCTGATTCGGGAGCACTGGTTGCGGTGATGATGACAGATAACTATCTAATCCGCCCGACCAGGCAGAACGCCGCTGTCACGGTCTCCGGCAACGAGAAGCTACTTCTAGGTGCCGAAGGTAGCGCCAAGGGCGTTAGGACTCAATATGCGGGCATGCTGTTGTTCTATGTTCCAGCTGCCACCGACCAGGGGAAGATCACGCTACTGGGAGCAACTCAGTCACTTCTTAGTATCAGAGGTTTGTAGATGACTATCGAGTTCGGTGCTCCCAAAGCCAACGCCGAGAACATCAACGTTCCAGCTTTGGTCATGAAAGTCGACACCTCATCAATCAGAGATTATCTTCCGCTGTCAGAAAAAATCCCAATTCTGATGCTCTTTGTTCAAGCCTCCGACCCAGCCTCAGAGAGTTTATTGAAATCAATTACCGCTCTGGTGCAAAAAACCGCAGGTGCGATGATTGCTCTGGTTGTTGATGCGGCTGCCTCTCCTGAACTAGCTCAAGCTTTTGAGCTCAATCAAATCCCCAGTGCCTATGGATTGCTGAAGGGTCAACCAGCTCCGCTGTTTGTTGGTAATCAACCAATGGAGCAAATTCAACTGGTCATAACCAGAGTTCTCGAGGTTGCAAAGGAAAACGGTCTTACTGGCAAAGCCGTTGTGAAGGAGCCTGAAAAAGAACCGGAGCTTAGTCCGACTCTGTCCGCTGCCTACGCAGCTGTTGACTCAGGGGATTACCAAGGAGCAATTGTGCTTTATGAAAAGGCGCTGTTGGAAAACCCAAATGATTCTTTGGCGGAAGCTGGATTAGCGCAAGTAAAGCTGCTTGTTCGTCTAGAGGGCAAGGACCTCTCGGCAATCTCTGCTTCGGAACCTAGCTCGGCAGATTCGATACTCGAAAAGGCTGATGCACTTATTGCAACCGGTAATCCTGGCGCGGGATTTGCACTGCTTCTGTCGCTATTTGAAAAAACCGCTAAAGATCAGCGGGAACCGATAAGACTGCGCCTAGTTGAGATGTTCTTGGTCGCAGGCAATGACCACCCAGAAGTTGTCGCAGCGCGCAAAGCGCTCAGTTTGATGCTTTTCTAGGCCAAAGCCAGATTCCACCCAGCCGAAGGAGAGAAACCTTTCAGGCATTGGCCCAATAGGTCCCAAATCGGCTCATTTCGGGCTCAAATTGCTCTCCCAGTACTTGGGCGAAGATAGTGCATTCTTCGGGCAGTTTCTGCCGTCGGCAGAAGAAACTAGGCTTAAAGACATGCCCGTTTACTTGGATCACGCAGCCACTTCGCCGATTCGGCCAAGTGTCTTGGCGCACTATTCCAAGGCTTTGGAACAGGTCGGGAACCCCGCCTCCGTGCATTCCTTTGGCCAAAGTTCTAGGCAGATGCTGGAAGAGGCTCGGGAGATTATTGCAGAAAGCATTGGTTGTGACAGAAATGAAGTCATCTTCACTTCCGGCGGCACCGAATCTGACAACCTAGCCGTCAAGGGTCTCTACTGGCAACGCAATTCTCAAGATCCAAACAGGAAGCTGATCATCACATCCACCGCTGAACACGCTGCGGTCTTGGATGCGGTGAACTGGTTAGTTGCTGCCCAGGGCGCGGAAGTGCACTTTGTACCTATGGACCAAGACGGTGTTCTTGATCTCTCTGATCTTTCTAGGGTCATTAACGAGCGAGCTAGCCAGATTGCACTTGTTACTTTGATGTGGGCAAACAACGAAATCGGTGTTATCCATCCAATTACACAAATTGCTGAACTAGCCAAGCGCTTCTCAATACCGGTTCACTCAGATGCCATCGCAGCACTGGGACATATCCCGGTCGACTTCAAGGCCTCCGGTCTGCAGGCTATGACAATCACCGGACACAAGATCGGAGCACCGGTTGGAGTCGGTGCACTTATTCTGGCTAGGTCTGAAAAGCTCACCCCCGTTCTTCACGGTGGCGGTCAGGAGAGAAACTTCCGCTCGGGAACACCGGATGCGGCCGCGGCCTCAGCGATGGCACTTGCAGTAAAAGAAGCTGTGCAGGAGCAGCCGAACAAGCTAGAGCTTCACGCCAAGCTGTCTCAGAAATTGATTGCTGGTGTTCGTGATACTGCACCTGACGTAAAGATCTCTTCGGAGAATGTTCAGAGGCTTTCAAACAATGTGCACTTTAGATTTCCGGGTTGCTTGGGAGATAGCCTGCTGTTCCTCATGGACGTGCACGGCGTTTCAATTTCAACCGGTTCAGCTTGTGCTGCTGGGGTAAGTAGCCCATCGCATGTTGTCCTTTCTCTAGGTGCCGACTCAGACGAGGCCATGGGTACCATGAGAATCACCTTTGGTCACAATTCAACTGAAGCTGATGTCGATGCGTTTTTGGAAGCTTTTCCGAAAGCCTACGAAGGAGCCAAGAAGGCAGGGTTGACTAGGCGATGAAGATTCTGGCCGCAATGAGCGGCGGTGTTGACTCGGCGGTGGCTGCGGCTCGTGCCGTGGAAGCCGGTCACGAGGTTGTTGGTGTGCATCTAGCACTTTCTCGAATGCCAGGCACTCTGCGAACAGGTTCCAGAGGCTGCTGCACAGTAGAAGATTCAATGGATGCCCAGCGAGCCGCAAACAAGATTGGCATCCCGTTTTACGTCTGGGATTTCTCTGAGCGTTTCAAACAGGATGTAGTCGATGACTTCATTGCCGAGTACTCAGCCGGCAGAACACCTAACCCCTGCATGCGATGCAATGAGCGAATCAAGTTCGCCGCTCTTTTAGAAAAAGCTCTGGCTTTGGGCTTTGATGCGCTCTGCACAGGCCATTACGCCAGCGTAGAAAAAGACGCCGAGGGAAACCTAGAGCTTCATCGCTCTTTTGCAATGGCCAAGGATCAGTCCTACGTTTTGGGTGTACTAACCGAAGAGCAGCTAAAGCACTCCTACTTTCCTATTGGCAAGGCAGCTAACAAAGAAGACATCCGCAGGGAAGCCAACGAGCGCGAGCTATCGGTTGCCAACAAACCAGACAGCTACGACATCTGCTTCATCCCAGAAGGGGACACCAGAGACTGGCTCGCGGACAAAGTTGACCTGACACCTGGATCAATTGTGAACATGAAAGGTGAAGAACTTGCCAAGCACGATGGAGCACTCGGTTACACAGTTGGCCAGCGCAAGGGTCTAAATATTGGTCGTCCAGCCAAGGACGGCAAACCTCGTTATGTGCTCGAGATTAGACCGAAGGAAAACGTCGTGGTGGTGGGACCCGAAGAAGCGTTGACTATCTCCGAGTTGTCGGGAGAAAAGTTCTCCTGGTGCGGCAAAGCACCAAAGAACGTAGCGGATTGGTTCGATGCTGAGGTGCAAGTTCGAGCCCACGGCGAATCCCACCCTTGCAAGCTTCGAGTCATAGACAGCCAAATGGTAATCAGACCCAACCAGCCAATTCGTGGAATCTCTCCTGGGCAAACAGCTGTTGTTTATCTTGGTGCTCGTGTGCTTGGTCAAGCAACAATAGATAAGACCGTATCGGCTGTCATGGAGCAGGTTTGACATTGGATAAGAAGGTCATTGATCGCGTCGCAGAACTGGTGGATACAATCAACCAACATCGCGCCGCTTACTATCAGTCCAACACTTCACTGATTTCCGATGCCGACTATGACAAGTTGATGCGCGAGCTAGAACAGCTCGAGTCAAAGTATCCGGAGCTAATCACCGGCGATTCGCCAACCCAAACCGTTGGGGGCGAAGCTAGCCAGACCTTTGCTCCGGTTGAGCACCTTGAACGCATGATGAGCCTGGACAACGTTTTCTCCGCGGAAGAACTTGATACTTGGCTGGAAAAAACCGGCGGGGGACCATTTCTTTGTGAGCTAAAAATCGATGGGCTAGCAATCAATCTGAGATACGAAAAAGGCAAGTTAGTTTCAGCTGCCACCCGTGGAGACGGTGCAGTTGGCGAGGATGTCACTAGAAATGTGATGACCGTAAAGGGAATCCCGCACACCCTCTCAGGCAAGAACCATCCCCAGGTAGTTGAGATACGTGGCGAGGTGTTTTACTCGCTGGCAGATTTTGCCAAGCTCAATCAGTCGCTTGTTGATGCAGGCAAAGCTCCCTTTGCGAATCCCAGAAACTCAGCCTCTGGTTCGCTGCGCCAGAAGGACTCGAGTGTTACAGCTTCTCGGCCGCTCCAGATGATTGTGCATGGAATCGGAGCGTGGGTTGATAAGGGTGTTGTGAGCCAGTCAGAGCTTTACGCGCATCTAAAGAGCTGGGGACTTCCAACCTCATCTAGGTATCAAGTTGTAGAAAGCGCCATAGAAGTAAAGAAGTACATTGCCGATTTTGAAGCCAAGCGCCACACCCTCGAGCATGAGATCGACGGGGTTGTTGTTAAAGTCGACGAGCTTTCAAGACAACAAACTCTTGGGTTTACTTCCCGAGCTCCACGCTGGGCCATTGCATACAAGTATCCGCCGGAGCAGATAAACACCAAACTGCTTGATATCAAGGTTTCAATCGGAAGAACTGGAAGAGCTACTCCGTACGCAGTGCTTGAGCCGATTCGAGTGGCAGGTAGCGAGGTTGAATTTGCCACCCTTCACAATCAAGAGGTAGTCACAGCGAAGGGAATTCTGTTAGGGGATACCGTCGTGCTTCGAAAAGCAGGCGATGTCATTCCAGAAATCTTGGGTCCGGTGGTAGCTCTTCGAGATGGCACTGAAAAGAAGTTTGTAATGCCAAAAAACTGCCCTGACTGCGGTTCCAAACTTGCCCCGGCTCAAGATGGCGATGTTGACCTGAGGTGCCCTAACGCTAAATCTTGTCCTGCCCAGTTGCGCGAAAGAATCGCTTACATCGGTTCCCGCTCAGCTCTTGATATCGAAGCACTAGGTTTTGTCACAGCGGTTGCACTAACCCAGCCCCTGGAGCCGAAGCTTCCTCCGGTTAGATCCGAAGCCGACTTATTCAACTTGACGCTTGAAGACTTGCTTCCAATCAAGTCTCAGGTGGTTGACGCTGATACCGGAGCGGTAAAGCTTGATGCAGATGGCAACAAGAAAGTCGTTGAGTACTTTAGGAAAAAAGATGGTTCTGCCGCCACCGTCGCCACAAAGCTTCTCGAAGAATTACAAAAAGCCAAGAGCCAGCCCGCTTGGCGCGTGCTTGTTGCTCTTTCCATTAGACACGTTGGGCCAGTTGCAGCCAGGTCCCTGATGAACTCGTTCGGTTCAATTGAGAAAATCTTTGCTGCTTCCGAGGATGAACTAGCCAGCGTTGATGGAGTGGGTTCGGTGGTTGCCAAAACAGTAAAGGAATGGATTGCGGTGGATTGGCACGAAGCAATAGTTCAAGCCTGGAAAAAAGCAGGAGTCAACTTCACCCAGGAATTAGCAGCTTCTGAGTCAGGGGCATTCCAAGGACTAAGCATCGTTGTTACAGGAACGCTTGATGGACTAACTCGGGATCAGGCAGAAGAGGCGATTATTTCTCGTGGCGGTAAAGCAGCTTCTTCGGTTTCCAAGAACACGGCTTTTGTCGTAGCTGGCGCCAATGCTGGATCTAAACTTGCTAAGGCTGAATCACTTGGAGTTGAGGTAATTGATGAAGCCGAGTTTGCTAAGAGGCTAGCTAACTAGTTCTTCTTGTCCTCGTAAGACTCAACTTCGATAGCGTCGTACTGGTTCTGGCTTGAACGAGGCTCTGAGTAGTCCACGTTGGTCTCAAACCCATCAGTGATTGACGGGGAGGATCCCTCAAGCTCGGTCTGAGCCAGGGTCTCATCCGCTGCCACCATCGACTCAGTAGACATCAAGGACTTCAGGGTGTTTAGGAAGTCTTCAATCTCATTAGCTTCAGACTCCCAGCGAGATAGTCGCTCCTGGCCATCAACGATTACCGCGTTAGCGTAAGCCTCCGCCTTGCGAGCAAGTAGCTCGGCACGACGACGTGACTGGTTGATCAAGTTTCCTGCGTTTCGCTGGGCATCTTCGGTCAAGTTGGCCGCTGTTACCTTGGCATCGCGAAGGGTTCTTTCGGCCTCAGAGTTCAGTTCGCCAGCAAGTCTGGATGCTTCAGCAACTGCCTTGTTGGCATCATCTGTTGCCTGCTGAGCCTGCTTTACAGCTGACTCGTAAATTCTTAGGGCTTCCTGCTCACCCTCATCGCGCTTGGCCTTAAGTTCTGCCTCAAGTTCAACTCTGGACTGTGCAGTGCGCTGAGCAAGTTCGGTAGCTAGCGCACGAGCTTCCTCAGTCTCACGGTGAACAGATGCGCGAAGCTCAGCTGCGTATCTTTCACCTTCAGAACGAATTGCGGAAGCTTCACGCTGAGCGTGGACAGTCTTTTCTGAAGCTTCTGACTCTTGAGTCTTGGCCTGTGCAAGAATTTCTGCGCTGGTGCGCTCTGCATCTAGGCGAATTTCTTTGGCCTTGGATTCAGCGTCGGAAAGTAGTTTCTGAACGGCAGCTTCTGCTTTACGGGTTAGCTGCTCGGCTTCTGCCTTAGCGGTCTCGCGAACGCGCAGTGCATCTTGACCAGCATCGGTCATTAGCTTTCTGGCCTGCTCCTCGGCAACACGAAGGGTCTGCTCAAACTGAGCACCAAGTTCTGCGTAGCCGGTTCCCGCATCGCGCTTTAGGCGCTGCTTTAGGCTTGCGATCTCAGACTTTAGAAATTCAACCTCACTGGCAGCCTTGTAGTTGTAATCACGAACGTGATCAAGCTCTTCGCGCATGGCGGAGACAGCTGCGTCTACCTCGTCCTTGTCGTAGCCTCTAAAGACGAGCTGAAATTCTGAATTGTCCACGGGTATTGACCTTTTTATAGGGGGATAGGGGGTTACTACCTAGATACCTACTTTAGCGGGGTATTTTGACTCAAATTCAAGAATTTTCTTTGTTGCTAGAATGGGCCAGCTGGGGCCAAAACCCCTCCAATCCAGAGTTTCTCTAAACCGAAGGTTTCCATGTCTGAGATCACCCCTGAGCTAGTTAGGCACCTAGCAGGCCTTGCCCGCATTGAGGTAAGCGATGCTGAAGTGACCCAGTTTGCCAGTCAGCTGGCCTTGATCGTGGACTCGGTAGCTACCGTAAAGGCGGCTGTAAACGATGAAATTCCAGCGACCAGCCATCCGATTCCAATGGCCAATGTCTTTAGAGAAGACATCGTAAAACCGTCCTTGACTCAAGCCCAGGCTCTTTCCGGAGCTGTAGATAGCGAATCTGGCCGCTTCAAAGTCTCAGCGATTCTGGACGAGGAGTAAGCCATAGTGTCGCTCCTAAACAAATCAGCCAGCCAGCTTGCCGCCATGCTCAGCTCCAAAGAAATCTCTTCGGTTGAGCTGACTAAAGCTCAGCTAGATAACATCGACAAGCTAAACCCCAAGATCAACAGCTACCTAACCGTCACGCACGAACTGGCCTTGGCGCAAGCCCGCCAGGTTGACGAACTTCGTGCCAAGGGAGAAAAGCTTTCAGCGCTCGCGGGAGTGCCAATTGCCGTCAAGGACAATCTGACAACTATCGGTATTGAAACCACCGCAGGTTCAAAGATTCTGCAGGGCTGGATACCTCCTTACAACGCGACAGTGGTTGAGAAGATTCTTTCCCACCGGATGCCAATTCTTGGAAAGACCAACCTCGACGAGTTTGCTATGGGTTCATCAACGGAGAACTCGGCATATGGTCCATCGCTAAACCCATGGGACCTAACTCGCACCCCTGGAGGATCAGGCGGTGGATCTTCTTCTGCAGTGGCATCGATGCAGGCACCCCTTGCTATCGGCTCTGACACCGGAGGATCGATTCGCTTTCCAGCCTCGGTTACTGGAACCGTGGGCGTGAAGCCAACCTACGGAGCTGTATCTCGATACGGACTTATCGCACTGGGTTCATCTCTAGATCAAATCGGACCAGTGACAAGAAACGTCATGGATGCCGCGATGTTGCAAGATGCAATCGCGGGCCACGACGAGATGGATGCTACCTCGCTTCCGGAATCCCTAGGATCGATGACCGAAGCCGCCAAGAACGATTCGGTCAAGGGACTAAAGATCGGAATCATCAAAGAACTTACCGGTGAAGGATTCCAGGCTGGAGTATCTGAGCGGTTCCAAGAGGCTCTTGATTTACTGGTTGCCGCAGGTGCTGAAATTGTTGAGGTTTCCTGCCCAAGCTTCCAGTATGCAATTGCTGCCTATTACCTAATCCAGCCAGCCGAGGCTTCCTCAAACTTGGCTCGCTTTGATTCAGTGCGCTTTGGATTGCGTGTTATGCCAGAAGGTCCAGCAACAGTTGAAAAGGTTATGGCAGCTACCCGCGAGGTAGGTTTCGGTCCAGAGGTAAAGCGAAGAATTATCTTGGGAACTTATGCACTTTCTTCTGGATACTACGACGCTTACTACGGCAGTGCTCAAAAGGTAAGAACCTTGATCCAGGCAGATCTTGCCAAAGCTTTTGAAAAAGCTGACGTTCTTGTTTCGCCGACTGCACCAACCACAGCTTTCAAGCTGGGGGAGAAGCAAGAAGATCCTCTGGCGATGTACCTAAACGACATCGCAACTATCCCGGCTAACCTCGCTGGAGTTCCAGGAATGAGTCTTCCGGTTGGTCTTGCCAAGGAAGATAACCTGCCGGTTGGAGCTCAGTTCTTGGCTCCTGCAAGACAAGACGCAAGGCTTTACAAAGTCGGAGCGGTTCTTGAAAAACTACTTGAGAACAAGTGGTCAAAGACCATGTTGGATTTTGCACCAAAGCTTGAGGTGAACTAATGGCTAAAGATCAGCTAATGGATTACCAGAAAGCCCTTGAGGCTTACGAGGTAGTTATCGGTCTAGAGGTCCACGTCGAACTCAATACCAACACCAAGATGTTTTGCGGTTGTGCCAACGTGTTCGGCGATGAGCCAAACACTAACGTTTGCCCAAACTGCCTAGGATTCCCTGGAGCGATGCCAGCGGTAAACGGCAAGGCAATCGAGAACTCGATAAAGATTGGTTTGGCCCTGGATTGCGAGATTGCAGCAACCGGTCGGTTCGCCAGAAAGAACTACTTCTACCCAGACCTAGCAAAGAACTTCCAGACTTCCCAGTACGACGAGCCAATTGCCTTCAACGGCAAAATTTACATCGAAGTTCCATCCGGAAAAGTTTTCACCGTGGAGATTGAGCGAGCTCACATGGAAGAAGACGCCGGCAAGCTTACCCACGTTGGAGGCTCAACCGGCCGTATCCAAGGAGCAGAATTTTCTCTAGTTGATTTCAACCGTGCCGGTGTTCCGCTGGTTGAAATTGTGACCAAACCGATTTATGGCGCAGGCGACGAAGCTCCAGAACTCGCTGCCGCCTACGTTCGATCTATTCGCGAAATTGTGAAAAACCTCGGTGTTTCTGATGCCCGTATGGAAAGAGGTAACGTTCGCTGTGATGCCAACGTTTCTATTCGCCCGAAGGGTCAGGAAAAACTTGGCACCCGCACTGAGACCAAAAACGTGAACTCACTTCGCAGCATCGAGCGCGCAGTGAAGTACGAAATTCAGCGTCAGGCGCACCTGCTTTCCCAAGGCACCGCAATCATTCAAGAAACTCGTCACTGGCACGAAGACCGTGGAGCTACATCTTCCGGCCGACCAAAATCCGATGCAGACGACTACCGCTACTTCCCGGAGCCAGATCTGGTTCCAGTTCAGCCTTCCAAGGAATGGATTGAGCAGCTTCGCGCAACATTGCCCGAGAAGCCTGCCATTAGACGCAAGCGTCTTCAGGACCTGTGGGGCTTTAGCGATTTGGAGTTCCGCGACGTTGTGAATTCTGATTTGCTAGATGAAATTGACGACACGGTGAAAGCTGGCGCAAAGCCACAGGCCGCCAGAAAGTGGTGGACTGGTGAACTTGCTCGAATCGCTAACAGCGAAGACAAGGACATCGCAGAGTTATCAATAACACCTACTCAGGTGGCCCAAATTGCGGAGCTTGTTGAATCAGGCAAGCTAACCGATCGCCTAGCTCGAGAGGTGCTCACGGGAGTATTAGCCGGCGAGGGAAACCCAGCAGAGATTGTTGCTAAGCGTGGGCTTGAAGTTGTATCCGATGACGGCGCACTTCTTGCCGCAATAGATAAAGTGCTTGCCGAGCAGCCCGACGTTTTGGAGAAGATTCGCGAAGGCAAGCTTCAGGCGGCCGGAGCCGTTATTGGTGCGGTTATGAAGGCCATGGCCGGTTCAGCTGATGCCGCCAGGGTCCGAGAGCTAGTAATTCAAAGGGCAAACGAGCTTTAAACCCCCATTTTTCGGGTATTTTGCCAAGGTGTATAACTCTGTGGATAACTTGAAGGTTTCCCTGAAGGTTAGGGCTTTTGGCTGGGGAGAACTCTAAACCTAGACTCCAGAGTTGAAGGAAGGCCTAGCCCCTACCAGCTGGACTGCCTTGGAGCCGACCTCAACGCCTGATTCAAGGGCTAGCTGAACTGATTCAAGGCTTAACTGCTGACCACCTGGTTCGGAAACTAGGCGGGCTAAGAACCCAGCACAGAAAGCATCGCCTGCTCCAGTTGGATCCTTGGACTCGGTCGCGCGGCCCTGAACTTTGACGCTCTGGCCGTGAGCCCAAATCGCTTCGGCTCCGTTGTGACCTTTGGTCACCACATTCAAACTCACTTTCCCAGACAAACCAAGAAGTTGATCTTCCTCGAGGTTTGGAAAAATCAAATCTGCCTCAGAGATTAGCTCCTTGAATTCAGAAACCCCATGGTCCTTAATGAATCCGTATGAACCAGGGTCCATTGCCAAAAGCGCACCCGCCAATCTAACCCTTGCTGCGAAGTCCCTTACTTCGTCAACTTCTCTTCCAAGAAGCGAATAGCCGGAGAGGTATACAACTGCAAAACCTGTTGGATCAATTGCTCGAAGATTCAAATTCAAATTTGCGCCGCGGTCTGTGAGCATTGAGCGTGACTCACCTTGAACAAGAACCACTAACGAACCTGTCGGCTTAGCGCTGGATTGCAAAGCGGTTTCGATACCGTGCTGCTGCAGCTCCGAATCAAGCTTTCGAACATCTGTCAGCCCAACGCAACCGACGAATCTAGTTTGAACTCCTAGGTAGGCAAGCCAGGAGGCTACGTTGGCAGCCTGGCCACCCATCGATTTGTGGATTGTTGAATTGGTGTCTGTGTTTGGTCGGATTTCTGATTCTGGAATGACGATGACATCTTCGATGACATCTCCTATCACCAGAACCTTGCTCACTTAAGATCCGCCCATGCCTTGGCAATGTCTGCTGCAACTGAAACATTGTTGCGAGCTAAGTCAAGGTTCACCTTGAGTGATCTTCCCTTTGACTCCTGAACGATAAAGCCCAGCAGGAATGGGGTGACAGCTTTGCCGGTGACCCCAGCTTTCTTGGCGGCTTCAAAGGCAATGGCAAGAACTTGATCGTGTTCTTTTGGATCCCACTGCTTCTCGATTGGAATTGGATTAGCAATAACCATGCCTTGGCCGTGGCCAAGCTCATCTTGGGATTTCATGGCAAGGGCAATTTGCTGCACAGAATCAAGTGACCAGTCCAGGGTGTATCCAGAGCGAGTTAGCCAAAAAGCTGGAAACTCTTTGGTCTTGTATCCAATGACTGGGACACTTAGGGTTTCGAGCCGTTCAAGAGTGGCAGGGATATCCAAAACGGATTTCACGCCTGCAGAAACAACTGTTATTGGAGTCACGGCAAGAGTTGAAAGATCAGCTGATTCGTCAAAGGTTTCGATAGCTCCACGGTGAACTCCTCCAAGCCCACCTGTTGCAAAAACTCTGATTCCAGCTAAGGCAGCTAAGTGAGCGGTGGCAGCAACAGTTGTTGCCCCAGACTCTTTTCTTGCGGCAAGGATAGGTATGTCGCGAACGCTGGCTTTTGCAAGATCTTCGTTGGCAATTCGATTGACGCCTTCGTCGTCAAGGCCAATTCTTGGAACCCCATCAAGAATTGCAATGGTTGCTGGCACAACTCCCTTGGATCGAAGGATTTGCTCAAACTCCTTGGCAGCTTCAAGATTTCTTGGTCTTGGTAGTCCGTGCGAAATGATGGTGCTTTCTAGAGCCACGATTGGTTTGCCGGTGGCAAGAGCATCCGCAACTTCAGGGGAGGCAATAAAGGAGTTCATGGGATAAGGCTAGTTTCTATAGAAGGATGTTCTAAACCAAGCTTCGAACTGGGGTGAGTAACGGGACTTGAACCCGCGACATCCTGGACCACAACCAGGCGCTCTACCAGCTGAGCTATACCCACCATGTCTTGAAGCTTTAGAGCTTCAAAGCAGTTTTATTCTATTGCGTTTGCTCTGCGCTTGTCTTTGCCTCGTCGCTGGTTGGTCCTGGGGCTTCAACCAGTACAGTCTTGCGGTAGTAAACCAGCTCAGCAATTGACTCTCTGATGTCAGCCAGAGCTCGATGGCCGCCTGATTTTTTAGGTAGCTGGAAGTAAACCTTTGGGTACCATCTGCGCACCAGTTCCTTGATGGAGGACACGTCAACGTTTCGGTAGTGAAGGTGAGCATCAAGAGCGGGCATGTATCGGTTTATGAACATCCGGTCTGTGCCAATTGAGTTTCCAGCCAGGGGAGCGGTTCTTGCTTCGGGGGCGAATTTCTTGACGTATTCAAGAACCTGAGCCTCAGCTTCTTCAACGGCTATGCCTTGTGGCAGAAGATCCAGCAGACCAGATTCTTTGTGCATGTTGGTGACAAACTCACCCATGCTTGAAAACGAGTCTTCGCGAGGCTTGATAACCACGCTTAGTCCATCATCCAGAATATTGAGTTCGGAGTCGGTGACTAAAACAGCGATCTCGACCAGGCAGTCCTTCTCGACGTCGAGACCTGTCATCTCGCAGTCAATCCAGACTAGGTTCTCAGAGGACTTCATAACTAAGCAAGCTTAGCGGGCAGCTCGTGCCTTCACTTTTTTCTTGGCCTTTGGCTTCTTGCGGCCCTTGAGTGCCTTGCGCTCCTTACGACCTTCAATCAACCAGTAAAGAACCGGAACTATAACTAGCGTTAGAAGTGTCGAGGAAACCAATCCACCAATAACCACAATCGCTAGCGGCTGGCTGATAAAGCCTCCACCGGTGATTCCAAAGGCCAACGGCGATAGGGCAAAAATCGTTGCCAAGGCGGTCATCAGAATTGGACGAAGGCGCTGACGCGAACCGTCCATGATTGATTGCTGAATGGATCTTCCCTGCTTGCGGTACTGGTTGATTAGGTCAATAAGCACAATCGCATTTGTCACCACCACACCAACAAGCAACAGCATTCCAATAAGCGCTGGAACACCCAGTGGAGTGTCTGTTAGAAGTAGCAACCCAAGAGCACCGGTAGCGGCAAACGGGATTGAGATCAGAAGAATTAGCGGCTGAACCAAGCTTGAGAAGGTAGCAACCATGACCAGGTAAACAATCGCTACCGCTGCAAGCAAAGCAAGGCCTAGCTGCTGGAAGCTTTCGGTCTGCTCCGCTGAAACTCCTCCGATGGTTGCGGTAGCACCCACAGGAAGCTCAATCTCGGCAAGCTTTGCTGTGACATCCCTAGTGACAGCACCCAAGTCATCAGTATCAGGGGTTAGGGCAACTGTTGCCACTCGCTCGCCTTTTTCGCTGGTAATTGAAACAGGAGCCTGAACTTCACTGATGTCAGCAATTTGCTGAAGCTCAATTACTCCACGCCTGGTGGGAATCTGTATCTCTTCGATTTCTTCCACGGTTGCAGGGGTGTTCTCCTGAACTAGGAAAATCGGAGTGGATTCGTTTTCAATGTTCACATCACCAATTGATGATGGTCGAAGAGTTGAGGAAACCAGACCAGAAACTTGGATCTCAGTTAGTCCGTACTCGGCAGCCTTTACGCGATCGACGGTTATCTTCAGCGTTCTTTGCTGCTCTGATAGTGAAGATGTGATTTCAGAAAGCTTCTCAACATCAAGCATGCCGTTGCGAACTTTTTCTACCGCTGCAAAGAGCGCCTCATCGCTGGTTCCAGAAATCTTGATATCGATGGTTCCTGAACCGCCAACACCTGGACCTCCGCCGGCTGAGATGGTTGTCTCTCCGATGTCAGAACGAGCGTCGATGCCGTCTTGAATCGCGGCCTTGATGGCGTCGCCATCAGCATCCTTGGCTAGTGAAACCTGGATAGTTGTCGCATTAGCGTTGCCACCAAAGTTCACTCTGCCATCTGCCCGACCACCAAAGGTTGCCAGAACGGTTTCAACTCCGTCTAGTTCAAGGATCAGATCTTCAACAGCCTTAGCTGCCTCATCGCGCTGCTCGAAGGTGCTTCCAGCAGGCAACTCCTGGCGAACCGAGAACGTATCGCCTCCGAAATCACCAATGAAGTCAGTCTTGAGCTGAGGCACTAGCGAGAAGGTAAATCCAAGAACTGCCGCAGAGGCAATCAATGTGACTACCGGGTGAGCCTGAGTAGTTTTCAGAACTGGGATGTAGCCGCGCTGCAACCAGCTCTTCTTCTCCTTTTGCTCTTCAACTTCACGAGCTTTCTCTATTTGACTGGCAAGCTGGGCTTCACTCTTTCTTCTGGAGGAGCCCTCGGTCTTAGGCGCTTTCAAGAACCAGTAGGCCAGTACCGGAACAATTGTTAGGGAGACAATCAAAGAGGCAAGAAGTGCAATTGTGAAGCTCAGGCTAAATGGCCTAAACAGTTCTCCGACTGTGCCACCAACGAGGGCAACGGGCAAGAACACGGCCACTGTAGTAATGGTGGCTGAAGTAATGGCTCCAGCTACTTCCTTCACGGCCTGAATGATTGCGCTCTTCTTCTCTTCGCCATAGGACAAGTGCCTGTTGATGTTTTCTATAACCACAATCGAGTCATCCACCACACGCCCAACGGCAATTGTGAGTGCGCTGAGGGTAAATAGGTTCAGGCTGTAGTCAGAAACCAGCAAGCCTGCAAAGGTGATTAATAAAGAAGTCGGGATAGAGATGGCAGTCACCAGGGTTGATCGGATTGAACCCAAGAACACCAAGATGATCAAAATAGCAAAAGTCAGACCCAGAGTTCCCTCAATAGTTAGGTTCTCTAGCTGCTTCTCAACAAATGGCCCCTGGTCAAAGACTGTATTGATCTCAACATTGCCTCCGAGTTTGTCAGTGAGCTCTTCAATCTTGGCTTCCACGCCATTGGAGATGGCAACCGTGTTGCCATCCTGAGTCTTGGTCACTTGAATGCCGAGTGAGTCCAGTCCGTTGGTTCGAGAAATTGAAGTTACTGGAGCGTAGTCATAGGTGACCTTGGCCACATCTTTGATAGTCAGGATTTTTGGCACAGACGGTGCTGGAGCGGCTGGCGCACTAGGTACAGCAGGGGCTCCTGGGACCTGTGGAGCAGCTGCTGCAGCCGCAGCCGCAGCTTGAGCAGCCGCTGCGGCAGCAGCTTGAGCGTTTTGGGTGTTGGATGAAATCAGCGGAAGGTTCTTGAAGTCCTTTAGGGAGTTAACGTTGGTTCCAACTTCAATCTGTAGCTCACCTTCGGTATCTGTGATTGAGCCAGCTGGAATGATGAATCCATTAGCGCGCAGCGCGTCAACAATGGACTGTTGCGAAAGTCCGTTATTTCGCAAAACATCGGCCTTTAGATCAAGTGTGATTTCTTTTTGTTTTCCACCGGCAACGGTAATTTCCTGCACACCCGGCACTTGAGACAAAATTGGCGTGGCAACATCAGTCAAAATCTCAGCTAGCGCGTCATTGTTCCCGTTGGTTGAGGCAACGGAGAGGACAATTATTGGGACGCTATCGAACGAACCTGAAACCACCCGTGGGCTAACTTCCGAAGGTAGGGAGTCTTTGAGGTTGGCAATTACTCTATTTAGCTCTTCTTCAACTTTTGCTGTGGAGGTTCCAAAGTCAAACTCGACGCGAACAATCGACAAGTTTGCACTCGATGTAGAGCGAACAGTTACAAGATTGTCTAGTGTGCGCACCTCGTCTTCAATCAGAGAGGACACCTGGGCATCGATAATCTCAGGGGAAGCACCAGGATATGGCGTCACAATTGAGGCCTGCGGCACTTCAAACGATGGCAACAACTCTTGCTTCAAAGAGGTTAGGGAAAGCAGTCCCGACGCCACTATCAGAACGGTCAAAAGACCTACGACGGAGCGATTGGCAAGCGATGCGGTGGCGAGTCTAAACAAGGATTTCCCCTAAGTAATAGGTAATGAATTTTTGCTAACAGCTAAGCAAACCACTGATAGCCGGCAAATATAAGGGTACCTCCTGATTCTCCCAGCTAGTTCTCAGCCCAAAATCGGGCTACTGGCCCTTAGCCTGCAGGCCTTTAGGCTAGAAGACGTGAAGATATCCAAAATCCTTGGCCGAGTAGGTCTAGTAGTGCTGGTAGCACTACTTGTTGTTCCGTTCCTGATTCCGGTGGAAACTACCGGAACCGCCACCTATAAGGAGGTAGCGGGCGAGGGCGCCACATTCGCAACCGCTCAAGGAATAGAGATCTACTACGAGAAAACTGACTTTGTTTGTCAGGAAGATAAGGACTGCTCCAATCCACCGGTGATTTTCCTGATGCACGGCTTTGGTGCAAACACCTTCTCCTATAGAGAGGTAATCGAACCGCTAAGCGAGCTAGGGGATGTCATTGCCTATGACAGACCAGGATTTGGTCTAACTCAAAGACCCATCAGCTGGGAAGGCGAAAACCCGTATGGGTCTATTGGTCAAGATCTGATTCTTGATGATCTGATTGCTCAATTTGCCAGTGGGCGAGACGTAATTCTGGTGGGACATTCTGCTGGAGGAACTCTCGCTGCTCAATACGTAGTGGACAACAAAGATGCAATCCAAGGTCTGATTCTGATTTCACCAGCAATTTTGTCAACCGGCGGTTCACCAAGTTGGCTCAACTGGATCTTTAGCATTCCGCAGCTAGATCACCTAGGTCCGCTACTTGTGTCTTCCATTGCCTCAAGTGGCATGGATCTACTTAATGAATCCTGGTACAACAAAGACCTAATCACTGAAGAGATCAAAGCAGGCTACCGCGAACCACTGAGTGTGATCGGTTGGGAAGAAGGCTTCTGGGAATTCAACCGGGCCCCTAGAGCCTTTGATGTCAAAGACCGACTGGATGAGATTACCGTTCCAACATTGCTAATTACAGGAGACACTGACACAGTGGTTGCAACTGCTGATACCGAAGCGCTCGCAACCATGATCAAAGATTCTGTGCTTTTTGTAATTCCCCAGTCCGGGCACTTAGCCCAGGAAGAAACCCCAGAAGACACCATGAAGGCTATTCGAGTGGTTTGGAGCATTCTCACAAGGTAATGCTAGGGAACAAAACCATTAGATAAGTAGTTGTTCAGTATCAACAGCTCAGTTAGGAACGAGTAAGTGGATATCAAGTTTGGCCTAGACACCTTTGGGGATATGACCCTCAAGGATGACGGCACCCCCGAAACAGCAGGCCAGGTCCTTCGAAACGTCGTTGCCGAAGCGGTGCAAGCTGAGCAGGTTGGCCTAGATAGCTTCAATGTTGGAGAACACCACAGAGATGATTTTGCTATCACCTCGCCAGATACCGTTCTTGCCGGTATCGCAACCCAAACAAAGCGCATCAAGCTTGGTTCAGGAGTTACGGTCTTGTCTTCCGAGGATCCAGTTCGGGTTTACCAAGCCTTCGCAACCGTGGATGCTCTATCCAACGGTCGAGCTGAAATCACAGCCGGCAGAGGATCCTTTATTGAATCATTTCCGCTCTTTGGTTACGAGCTAGCCGATTATGGAGACTTGTTTGAGCAGAAGCTAGAGCTGCTGGTCGAACTTCTCAAAGAAAAGCCAGTTACCTGGTCAGGAAGTGTTCGAGCACCGCTTTTAAACCAAGAGGTTTATCCAAAGACTGAATCGGGTCGAATTCCACTTCGAGTAGGAGTTGGCGGCTCACCGGAGAGTGTGATTCGTGCAGCAAGACTAGATGCCGCACTTGCTCTTGCAATTATCGGTGGGGATCCAGCGCGCTTTGCTCCATACGCCAAGCTTTATAGGGACTCTATGGAGAAGTTTGGAAATCAGATTCGCCCAATCTCAATCCACTCTCCGGGTCACATTGCTGACACTGACGAGCAGGCCATCGAGGAACTCTGGCCGAGTTACCAGGCAAGTTTTGGGCGCATCGGTCAAGAACGCGGCTGGGGTCCGATGACCAAGGGTCACTACTTAGATGAAGTACACAACGGAAGTTTGTATGTCGGATCTGTCGAAACTGTTGCTCAGAAGATGGCTTACGCCATCAAAGCTGTAGGTGCTCAAAGATTTGATCTGAAGTACTCAACCGGTCCAATGCCTCACTCGAAACTAATGAAGTCAATTGAACTCCTGGGCACCAAGGTAGCCCCAAGGGTGAAAGAGCTTCTAGCAGAACAGTTGGTTAGCTAGCCCTCACTTATGCGCTTTTGAGTATGTTTTCCAAGAGTTAACTTTCACAGACTTAGTCGTTGCTAGCTAACTAGCTTCTTGCTCCTAGACTGAACGAAACCAAGGTCAGCGAAAAGGAGTCATTCAAATTGAACTACCGCGCACTGCTTAGTGAATACTTTGGAACAACGGTTTTGGTTGCAACGGTAATCGGCTCAGGAATAATGGGCACCAATCTATCCAGTGACACCCTCGTGGTGTTGTTAGTAAACGCCCTAGCAACAGTGTTTGTTCTGGGTATTTTAATTTTGACTCTTGGACCAGTTTCCGGAGCACACTTCAATCCCTTGGTGACAATTGCTTTGGCTCTGACTAAGCAATTCCCAGCGAAGCAGATTCTTCCCTTTGTCCTAGTGCAGGTGCTAGGTGCGACATTCGGTGCAGCGATTGCCAATTCGATGTTCTCTCAGGAAGTCTTCCAGATCTCTACGAAGCAGAGATTCGAGGTCGGAACCGCTCTTGGTGAGGTAGTGGCAACATTGCTACTGCTATTTGTGATTCTCTCCCTGCTTAGAACAGACAGGTCAAAGCTAATCGCGATTGCTGTGCCAGCAGTTATCGGAGCAGGCTACTTCTTTACATCTTCAACCTCGTTTGCAAACCCAGCTGTGACAATCGGAAGAGTTTTCAGTGACTCTTTTGCCGGCATCGCACCCGATTCGGTTGTGGGATTTATCGTGTTCCAGTTTGTTGGAGCAGCGCTAGCGCTTGGGCTGACACAGCTTTTGCTTTCTAAGAGGCGTTGAGATTTTCTAAGCGAAAGCCTCAGGCGGCGGACAACTGCAAACCAAATTCCGATCGCCGTGAACTGAGTCGACTCTTCTAACCTTTGGCCAGTACTTACCCAGATGCTGCCCGGCAACTGGATAAACAGCAAGCTGCCTTGAGTATGGGTGACTCCAGTCCTCGGTCAGAATCTTCGCTGTGTGTGGCGCTTGTCTAAGTGGATTATCGTCGGCAGACCATTCGCCTGCGCTTAGCTGATCAATTTCCTTCTTGATGGAAATCATGGCCTCAACAAAGCGGTCAATTTCTTCCTTGGGCTCTGACTCAGTTGGTTCAATCATTAGCGTTCCAGAAACTGGGAAGCTCATAGTCGGGGCGTGGAAACCATAGTCAATCAATCGCTTAGCAATGTCATCGACCGATACGCCCGTGTCTTTGGTGATGCCACGGATGTCGATGATGCACTCGTGAGCGATAAGCCCTTCATTGCCGGTGTATAGCAATGGGAAGTGATCCTTTAGTTTCTTTGCGATGTAGTTGGCCGATAGAACCGCAACCGCTGTTGCATCCCGCAGGCTCTGGTTTCCCATCATCCGGATGTATGCCCAAGAAATTGGGAGTATCGAGGCTGAACCAAAAGGAGCCCCAGAGATTGGGCCAAAGTTTGGAAGTTCGATCTGAGCCAGCGAATGACCAGGAAGAAATGGTGCCAGGTGAGACCTGGCAGCTACTGGACCTACTCCTGGACCACCACCACCGTGAGGGATGCAGAAGGTTTTGTGCAGGTTCAGATGGGATACATCCCCGCCCAGCAAACCAAACTTTGCGTAGCCAACAACAGCGTTGGTGTTAGCGCCATCGATGTAAACCTGGCCACCAGCTTGGTGCACCATTTCACAGATGTCGGCGATAGCTTCCTCGTAAACTCCGTGAGTTGAGGGGTAGGTGACCATCAGTGCGGAAAGTTTGTCGCCAGCTTCGGCAATCTTGGTCTTGATATCCTCTAGGTCCACATTTCCAAGTTCGTCGCAGGCTACAACTACAACTTTCATGCCTGCCAGCACCGCTGAAGCTGCGTTAGTACCGTGAGCCGAAGAAGGAATAAGACAAATCTCTCGCTGGCTATCTCCTCGAGATAAGTGGTAGCCGCGGATAGCCATCAGGCCTGCTAGCTCTCCTTGGCTACCGGCGTTTGGCTGCAAAGAAACCGCGTCGTAGCCTGTGACATCGCAAAGCCAGGTTTCAAGCTCAGAGATTAGTGCCAGGTAGCCAGTGATGTCTTCTTTAGGGGAGAAGGGGTGAAGGTTTGAAAACTCCGGCCAGGTAACTGCTTCCATTTCGGTTGTGGAGTTTAGCTTCATCGTGCAAGAACCAAGTGGAATCATGCCTCGATCAAGCGCGTAGTCAAAGTCTGCAAGACGCTTCAGGTAGCGAAGCATCGCAGTTTCCGAGTGATAAGTGTTGAAAACCTGATGCGTTAGGTACTTGGACTTTCTATCGAGCCCCGCAAGGCGCAGCTTGGTGCTTGAACCGTCATAGTTGTAGCTGACATCATCGGCACCAAATACGGCAGCAACTTGGTTCAATACTTCTTTGGTAACCGTCTCATCAATTGAGATTCCAACGGTGCTTTCATCCACAACCAGCATGGTCAAATCTTTTTCGCGAGCCTTGGCATAGATGGCTTTGGCATCTACTCCAGTAACTCGGAAGGTGTCGAAGAAGTCATCTTCGACAACGCTAAGACCAGCCTTGCGAATGGCAGCCGCTAAGGCATGAGCTTTTTGGTGCACTTCAAGTGCGATTGAGCGCAATCCCTTGGGCCCGTGGTAAACCGCAAACATTCCAGCCATCACCGCAAGCAGCACTTGAGCGGTACAAATGTTAGATGTTGCTCGCTCTCGTCTGATGTGTTGTTCTCGAGTTTGAAGTGTCAGTCGGTAAGCAGGTGCACCATCGGTATCCACCGATACTCCAACTAAACGACCCGGCATCGACCTTTCCAGATCGGCACGAACTGCAAGATAGCCAGCGTGCGGGCCACCAAAGCCCATCGGAACTCCAAAACGCTGAGTAGTTCCAACCACCATGTCCGCTCCGGCATCACCTGGGGCTTCAATCAAACAAAGCGCCAACAAGTCTGCAACCGCAACAGCCATTGCTCCCGCGCTATGGGCTGCATCAAAGATCGGCTTTAGGGGAGTGATTCTTCCGGAAGCACCCGGGTACTGAACCATTACACCGAAGTAATCTCCGACAAGTTCGCTGGCACCTTTGGCGGCATCGAAGTAGGAAATTTTGATTCCAACTGGCTCTGCTCGGTGTTCAAGCAAAGCTTTGGTCTGAGGCATGGTGTCGGAATCGACATAAAAGATGTTGCCCTCATTAGAAGAAGATCGCCGAGATAGCAACATCGCCTCAGCGGCAGCGGTTGATTCATCAAGCATCGATGCGTTGGCAGTTTTCATTCCAGTTAGGTCATTGACCATGGTTTGGAAGTTAATTAGTGCCTCGAGGCGACCCTGTGAGATCTCAGGCTGATAAGGCGTATAAGCGGTATACCAGGAAGGGTTTTCTAGAACATTGCGCTTGATTACCCCTGGGGTGTATGTGCCATAGTAACCCTGGCCAATCAAAGAAGTTGTAATCTTGTTGTTTCTGGCGTGAGATCGCAGTGCCTTGAGGGTTGCTTGTTCGGTTAGCGGATCAGGAAGTTTTCCATCACCTTCAAACTGGATTGCCTTCGGTAGGGCAGTGGCCATCAGCTGATCTAGAGATGAGTAGCCAAGCTCTTTGAGCATTTGCGATTGCTCGTTGGGGGTTGGTCCAATGTGGCGATATTTGAAGTCTTTGTGCTCAGGAAGCAATTTTGACTTAGCCCTCTCCGGTTAGAGCGGCGTATTCCTCATGGGTCAGTAGAGCAGGTAGTTCAGTAAATCTAATTTTGATTAGCCAACCAGCACCGAATGGATCGTGGTTTACAAGCTCAGGGTTTCCAGAGACCACATCGTTCACCTCAACGATTTCACCATCAACTGGTGCGTAGAGCTCGCCTACGCTCTTGGTGGATTCGATCTCACCACAGATCTTCATATAGGTAGTAGAAGAGCCAACTTTTGGAAGATCAACAAAGACGATGTCACCTAGCTTCTCGGCTGCGTACTCAGTGATACCAACGGTTGCGATATCGCCCTCGATTGATAGCCACTCGTGCTCTTTGGTGTAGTGAAGACCCTCGCGGTTGATCATCTTTGATTAGTCCTTTGCGCTTTGGTTAGTCTTTGGCTCTTTTGTAAAAGGGCAGTTTCACAACTGTAAATGGTGTTCTGGCTCCTCTGATGTCCACGCTAATAGGCGTGTCGGCTTCGGCAAAATCGGCGCTCAGATAAGCCATCGCCACTGGAAACCCAAGGGTTGGAGACAGAGCACCAGAGGTCACAACCCCAACCGGTGAATCTGAACCTTCAACAAAAACTTCATAGTCTGCACGAGCTGCACGTTTACCTTCACCAGCTATGCCAACTAGTACCTTGGCTTGAGGTGTTTCGGAAAGCTTGGTGAGTGAAGCCTTACCTACAAACTCGTCTGGCTTATCAAGCCGCACAACTTTTCCAAAGCCTGCCTGGTATGGATTCACAGCTAGATTCATTTCGTGACCGTAGAGTGGCATACCTGCTTCCAGTCGCAATGTGTCGCGGCAGGCAAGTCCGGTTGGAAGCAAACCGTGATCTTCGCCTGCGACCATAATCTCGTTGAATACTTTCTCGGCTGACTCGACAGGAATGTAGATCTCAAAGCCATCTTCTCCGGTGTATCCGGTTCTTGCCAAAAGACACTTAACTTCTGCAATTGGCGCTTCAGAAATTGCGTAGTACTTCAAATCCGCAAGGGGTGCAGTTGTTATCTGCGAGAGAATCTTGACCGAATTGGGGCCTTGGATAGCAAGCAATGCCCAGGAGTCGCTTTCGTCTTTGACTTCAACGTCAAAGCCTGAAGCTCGTTTTTCTAAGTTGGCAGCGACTACCTCTTTATTGGAAGCATTTGCCACAACCAGGTAGGCGTTTTGTCCAAGCCGGTAAACAATCAGGTCGTCAATGATTCCGCCTTGCTCATTGCAAATTAGTGAGTACTTGGCCCGGCCGATGGCAATTTCAGACGCAGCTCCAACCAAGGCAAAGTCCAAAAATGCAGCAGCTTGCTTGCCTTCGACGAAAATTTCTCCCATGTGTGAGATGTCAAATAGTCCGGCGGCTTCTCTAACAGCGGCATGCTCCGCAAGGTCTGAGCTGTATCGAACCGGCATCTCCCAGCCACCAAAATCCGTGAAGCTAGCCCCCAAGGCTGCGTGGCTGGCCCTTAGTGGAATTGATTTCATGACACCTAATCTAAGGGTGAAATTTGGGCCCAAAAACCCAAGGCGGCTAGCTCAAGTTCTAGATGTCATAGGTCCCCAATAACTTTGGGCTATGAAGATTGTTGAAGTGATTTTCCACTGGGCCAACAAGATCTGGCCCTGGATTGTTATCCCGAGCCTGATTGTTGGGGCCATAGTTGTTGGCTTGATTTGGGGCGAAGCTAAAAAGGCAGTTAGGAGCTAATCGTGGGATTTCTAAATTGGCTGAACCGGATTCTCAGCTATGACCCATCCGTCTATCGTCCTCCTGTTTCAAAACAGAAGGAATCGGGCATGAATCAGGGAGATATGCACTCAGGACCAGAAGGCTATTCGCCGAATACCGCGTATCCGGATACTTTTTACGGTTCAGGTGGATCCGATGAGCAAGAGCACAACGAGGGCGACTTCAATAGATAGCACCCTTCAGGGCTTCAGTAAGTTTTGGAGATTTGCGCAATAGGCTTTGAACATGGACGCAAAACCTAAAGATATCTTCGGCACATTCGCTCGAATCGAAATGTTCACCTGGGCCTTATTGATAGTCGCAATCGTAGTTCGCGAAACTATCGGGTTAGCGCCAAATATCTTTACCATCGCTGGTGCCACACATGGTTTTGCCTTCATCGGCTATTCCGTGACAGCAGTATTGGTCGGAGTTAATCAGCGTTGGCCGGTTGCACAAACCGCTACTGCAGTTGTGCTGGCTATTGTGCCTTTTGCTACTTACCCCTACGACAGGTATCTAGCGAAGAAGTCCATGATGGATGGCGAGTGGCGGATCGAGGGCACCAAGGACCCAAGGGATAACACCTGGTTCGACAGACTGTTCCGTTGGTTTATCTTCCGACCAGTTTTGCTTGTTCTTACACTGGTTGTCTTTGTGGTATCGCTCTTTGCCTTCTTGCTGTGGCTGGGGCCTCCATACCAGTGGGGTAGCTAGTTTTCAGAGGCTCACGATTCCTCTCCGAATAGGCAAAGTCTCAAAAGGCTAAACTGTAGTCCTGCCCTCGTAGCTCAGTGGATAGAGCAAGAGCCTTCTAATCTCTTGGTCGCAGGTTCGATTCCTGCCGAGGGCGCTCTGGCAAAGGTGAGTGGTGATGATGGGCATCTCGTGGCGCGAAGCACAAGTTAGATCTTTTCTATCCGCTTATGAGCGTAAGGACATCGACACAATTTCAAATATGCTCGCAGAAGATGTGTTGCTTAGAGATTGGAACCATGAGGTATCTGGCATTGAGGCTGCAGTAGCAGAGTATTCGAAGAACTTCCGAGATGCTGAATCGCTGAAAATAACCGTAATTCAAATATTGGATGCCGAATCCGGAGCCGCGGCGGAACTCGAGATTGTTGTTAACGAATCCGAGAAGCTAAACGTCGTAGATGTTTTCAGCTTCAACGAGGCTAACGAAATCACTTCGGTGGTTGCCTACAAGGGCTTATAGGCAAAGGTCAGAGCTCTACTTACCTGACGGCTTTGCGGTGGTGTGGCCGTACTTGGCTAGAACTGACTCCTCCAACATCGCAACAATGTTGTAAAGCACTATCGACACAACAGTAATCAGTGCAACGTAAGTCCAAACCTCAGATGGCCTAGCGCGGCCAATAGCCGAAACAATCGCATAGCCGATACCTTGACCAGTTGCCAGCCACTCCACCAAAAGAGCTCCCGTGATTGCCCCAGGCACCGAGATCTTTAGAGCTGCGAAGAAAGAAGGCAGCGAGGACGGGAATGCCACGGTTCGAAGTGCATCAATCTTGCTTCCTCCGTATACCGCCACGAGATCAAACATTGCAGGCGGAGCGCTGCGCAGGCCAAACACAATATTCACCAGTGCTGGGAACAGCACAACGATGGCGCCCATCACGGCTACCGAAAGCTGCTCGCGTCCAAAGATCAAGATAATGATTGGCGCCATGGCAATCAGGGGGACTGAGCGAAGCAGCATCGCTAATGGCATCAGGGCTTGCTCAACGCCTTTTGAAAGACTAAAGATAAGGGCTACCAGTGTCGCCAAGAACATACCGACAACAAATCCGATTGCAGAATCAATCATGGTTTGGCCCAGTGCTGCAGTCACTAGTTCACGGTTTTCACTGGCAGCTGGGACCTCGAATAGAAAAGTGTAAACATCAAACGGGTTCTTGCCAATAAAAGGCTGGACATTGAAAGCCCAAAGGGCAAAAAACCAGAGCACTGCGACAACCGCTAAAGAAATCAAGGTGTTAGCAACTAGCTGTGTGATTCTTTGTCCTAGTGTTCTCACGCGTTCACCGTGCCTTTGGCCCAAGGAGTGACAAATCTTGAGATAAGTCCCAACAGCGCGTAAGCGCCTCCAGCTATTGCTCCGGAAACTAATGCCAACGCCCAAACTCTTGCCACCTCGAGAGACTGTTGGGCGTTGACCATGGCCGGTCCAAAACCAACATCGGGACCACCAACGTACTCCCCAAGAATTGCACCAAGAAAAGCAGCTGGAGCTGCGATTCGAAGAGCAGCAAGAATAGAGGGCAGGGCGGACAGAAGCTGCACCTTTATTAGGCGGTGCCAGGCGTTTCCACCAAAGACAGTTACAACATCTAGGGCAGCCTTATCTGCTGATTTCACACCAGTCATTGCACCCACCATTGTTGTGAAGAAAACACTCATTGCAGCCAGTGCGATTGCAGTTTCTGCTGGTTCGCCAGGCCCAGGGGCGCCGACAACTAGTCGGATGATTGGGCCGATAGCGACAATTGGAATGCAGTAAGTGATCAGGGCAATCTGCATGGCAAGGTTGTCTAGCTTAGGAATGGTTAGTGCAACCGCTGCAAGAGCCAGAGCCGCCAAGTTTCCCCATAGAAAACCCAAGCTGGCCTCGGCGATAGTGACAGCGGCATTTCGAGCAAAGAAGTCGAAGCCATCAATCCCAAATTGCATAAATACTTCTGGTGGAGTTGGAATGGCACCGATTGATTCAGCGGCCCCTTTGGGAGTGTTTCTAAAGGCATTTGCCGCTACGAGCCACCAAATCAAGATGGTGGCTACTGTACCAACTGTTCCAGAGATCCACTTTCTGCTGATCATGGCAAGCTCTAGTTTTCTTCCAGGATGTTCTCACCGTGGGCACCGAACAATAGCTCGGAGGCCCGATCGTGAAGGGCGTGGAACTCGTTGGTCCTCATCATCTCAATGGTGCGTGGTCTAGGAAGATCTACATCGATAACTTCCTTGATTCGGCCAGGACGGGCGGTCATCACGGCAACTTGGTCGCTCAAGAAGATTGCTTCGCTAATGGCATGAGTCACCATCAAAGTGGTAGCTGGCTTTTCAGTCCAGATTCTTAGAAGTTCGAGGTTCAATCTTTGACGGGTCATGTCATCGAGAGCACCAAAGGGCTCATCAAGAAGCAAAACCGAAGGCTGAACTACAAGTGCCCTTGCAATTGAAACTCTCTGGCGCATACCGCCGGAGAGCTGATAGGGCTTGGCGTTTTCAAAGGTTTGAAGACCAACTAGCTTTATCAGATCTTCGATTTGCCCAGCATCTGGTTTGACCCCTGAAAGCTCTAGCGGCAAACGAATATTGTCGATCACTGAACGCCACGGCATAAGAGCTGAATCCTGGAAAGCAATTCCAAGCTCGTGATTCTTTCTAAGTTCAGCCGGTGTTTTGCCATCAACCGTTACGTACCCTTCGGTTGCAGTTTCTAGACCGGCAAGAATTCGAAGGATTGTTGATTTTCCGCAACCGGATGGTCCAAGCAGCGACAGGAAGCTGCCTCGATCGCTATGGAGGGTTGCGTTATCTAGTGCAGTTAGGTTCCCGGGACCAATCTTGAATTTTTTGGTAAGGCCGGAAATGGTGATGCCGCTGCCCAGCTCTGGTGAGTGGGCAGCGGCATCTTGCAAATTCATGAACTTAGATTACTTCAGAAGTTCAGGGTGCTCCGCGTATACCTCTGCCAAGAGGCTTAGGTCAAACAGCTGCTCGGCAGTGATCTCATAACCCGAAGACTTCAAGGTTGCAAGGTTCTGAGCAATCATGGCATCGCTGATGGTGAACAAGCCATTTGCGCGAGTTTCATCGGTCTGAACCAGGATCTCGTTCTGGGTTTTGGATTGGTACTCTTCCTTGTCCTTTGAAAGGCCTAGGTCTTTGCCGTAGACCTCAATGGCCAAGCGAGCACCTTCTGCAGGGTTGGCAATTGCATCTTTCCAGCCACGGATAGTCGCGTACAGAAATGCCTTGAGGGCCGCGCGGTTGTTGTCAATGGCGTCCTGAGTCACAACAAAGCTTTCTGTGACAAACGGCAGTCCATTGTCAGCAAATAGCAAGTTAGTGACTGCGTAGCCCTGCTGCTCGACAGTGAAGGACTCGTTGGTGATGTAAGCCAAGAATCCATCGACTTCACCGTTTACCAGTGGGGCCGGGTCGTACTGAACCGGAACCTTGGTGACCTGCGAGGCGTCAATGCCGTTTGCTTTCAGTAAAGCGTCAAACAAAGTCTCGTTAGGGCCAGCCTGAACACCAATCTTCTTGCCGATTAGATCCTGAGCGGTGACGATGTTCGCACCATCCTTTAGAGACAAAATGGTGAATGGGTTCTTCTGGTAAGTGGTACCGATGATCTTTAGGGGAGCACCTTCGTTGAGGATGACAGGAGCTACGGAGATCGGGTTGGCAATTCCAACTAGAACGTTTCCGTTTAGAACCTCTGCCTCGGTGGCCGCTGGTCCAGCAATTAGGTTCACGGAGTCAAAACCAGCCTCGGCGTAGTATCCGTTTGCATCGGCCATGAATTCTCCGGCAAACTCTGAGTTCTTAATCCAGCTGAGCTGAACATTCAGCTCACCAAATGAACTTGGGTCTTCGGAGGTTTCGGAAGTCGGAGCGCAACCGCTTAAAGTAAGGGCTGAAATAGCGATTGCAGCAACTGCAATCTTGTTTAGTGACTTGAGCATTAAATAATGTACCTTTCGGGAGTCGTTTGTATAGCTATTGGGCCCATCCCACCACAATGGATGTTTCATGCGTATTTCAGATCAGGCTTCCGACCATCCTGCCAGATATATCTGACCTGGCCCGCCAGGAGTGATTTCGGCGCGCTTTATACTTGAGCGATGATTGCATTCGCACCGGGTTTCCTAACAGGGCTTGGTCTAATCATCGCAATTGGTGCCCAAAACGCCTTCGTAATTCGTCAGGGGTTGACCAAAAAACATGTGCTATTGGTTGTCGCAATCTGCGCCATCTCTGACGCTTTCCTTATTTTTCTTGGAGTTGCCGGCGTCGGCGCACTGATATCAGGACTTCCGTGGCTTCTTGAAATCATCCGCTGGTTTGGAGTTGCCTATTTGACTTGGTTTGGAATCAGGTCCATTCGCTCAGCTTTCAAGACCCAGAGCCTAGATGCATCTGGCCAACAAAGCGCAAGTGCTAAAACTGTTGTGCTTTCGGTACTGGGCTTCACGTTTTTAAACCCTCACGTTTACCTTGACACTGTGATTCTGCTTGGTTCTATCGGTAATCAATTCGGCCCAGATAAGTGGTGGTTCGCCCTCGGAGGAGCAGTGGCCAGCATTGTTTGGTTTAGCTCCATTGGATTTGGCGCCAGAGCAGCATCCCGATTTATGGCTAAGCCGGTGTTCTGGAAAGTGCTGGACCTGGTTATCGCAGCCATCATGTTTGGAATCGCAATCATGCTGGCCTTCTACAACTTCTAATTAACCAAAGCCTGCTAGTAGCATTGGGCCATGCGCAAAATACTAGGACTTACTCGCTACGCGGTTATCGTTCCATCTATTGCTTCAGTTATTGGGGCTCTGCTGCTGATGGCGCAGGGTTCGATCTCAATCATGATTGTGATTGTTGATGCCGTGCTAAACGATGCGTACCTTAAGGACACAATTGTTGATGTTCTAACCGCGGTGGATGCCATTTTACTTGGAACAGTTCTATTGGTTATTGGTTATGGACTTTACGAGTTGTTTGTTGACACCCGGCTGGAAGTGCCTACCTGGCTGCAGGTTAGGGACCTAGACGATCTAAAGTCCAAGCTAATTGGTGTTGTGGTTGCCATCGTTGCAGTTGTATTTGTAGGTGTCTTTGTTGACACAAACCGTGCCGCAGATGTTGTTTCCTATGGATTGGGAGCTGGAGCTCTGGTTGCTGGACTTGCTTTGTTTGCTTTGGCAACTCGCAAAGATGCAGATAAGCCCAAGTCTTCTTTAAGTAAAGCAAAGTAGTTTGCCTGCGGAAACAAGCCGTTTGAGGCCCCATGCACGCACCGGAGGGATCAAATCTTCTCAATTTGGTCGCACAACGACTAGTTTTCTGCGATTATTGTCTTTCAACGTTCGCATAGCCATTGGGGTGAGTTAAACAGGTCTTTGGAAATAATCCTGCTGTTTTCTCTAATTGTCGTTAATGGTGTTCTAGCCATGTCGGAGGTTGCACTCCTCACCTCCAAGCGATCCAAACTCTCGGCTATGTCCGCAAGGGGTAAAAAATCCGCCGCTGCCGCCCTGCGCATCAGCGAAGACCCAACTCAGTTTCTTTCCACTATCCAAATAGGTATTACCTCTATTGGTCTATTGAGTGGAATCGTCGGAGAATCCATCTTTGCTAAGCCCTTGGCTATTTGGCTTCAGAGCGTAGGGGTCCCGGACGGCATTGCCGATATCACAGCTACCGTATCTGTGGTCCTAATCGTGACTTTCGTTGCAATCACAGTCGGCGAATTGGTACCAAAGCGAATTGGTCAGTCCAACCCGGAGGCCATCGCTGCAGTCATGGCACGTCCGATGTTGATTCTTTCTCTTGCAACCAGACCTTTTGTTGTAATTCTGAGCTTCACCACCAATGCGCTGCTGAGGCTGTTTGGAGTCGGCAAGCACAAAGAAGCAACCGTCACCGAAGATGAAATTGAAGCCATATTGGACGAGGGTTCCGTTGCGGGCCTTATTGAAGACCAAGAGCGAGAGTTAGTAAAGAACGTATTCCGCTTGGATGATCGCAAGCTTGGATCCTTGATGGTTCCTCGTTCCGAAATCATCTACGTGGATATCAACGCTCCAGAGGCTGAAAGCTTCGACCAGATCGCCCAATCGGTTAGATCTCGTATTCCAGTTTGCGACGGGGATCTGGATTCAATTATCGGAGTCTTGAGTGCGAAGACCGCGCTCTCAACCGTCGCCCGAGGGGAAAAACTCAGCCTCCAGGAAAACCTTGAGGCCCCGCTATACGTTCCAGAAACCCTAACCGGCATGGATCTACTCGATCAGTTCAAGCTCTCCCGCACCCACATCGCCTTTGTGGTTGATGAGTATGGAAGCCTTGAAGGTCTTGTGACTATCCAGGATATCTTTGACACTCTGATTGGGGAAATTGTGACTGAAGGCGAAGAAGCCACTGACCCAGTCCAGCGCGATGATGGTTCATGGCTATTCGAAGGCGACACCTCTATACATGAGCTAAAAGACTGCCTGGTTATCGAAGATGTTCCAGAACAAGACAAGGGTCGCTACCACACCGTCAGCGGACTTATCTTGTTGCTTCTTGGAAAGATGCCAGTTGCAGGCGATAGCGTTGAGATTGAAGGCTGGAAGCTCGAGGTGGTTGACATGGATGGTCGCCGCATCGATAAGATTCTTGCCACCCGCATTTCCTAAATTCATCGCAGTACCGGAGCACTAATTCAAGGAGAAAAATTGTCGAACACTCGCACCTTGCTGGTTGCAAGCCCAAATTCAAAGTTCGAAAAAGCGGACATGCCGCTTAGGCCCCTGGGCGCTGACGGTGTTCACATCAAGATCCTGTACTCAGGCATTTGCCACTCCGACATCCACCAGGCCAGAAATGAATGGTTCGAAGGAATCTTCCCCATGGTCCCAGGTCATGAGATTGCCGGAGAAGTAATCGGAGTCGGACCAAATGTTTCAAAGTTTAAAGTGGGTGACCGAGTTGGCGTAGGAACCTTCGTGGACTCCTGTAGGGAGTGCGAATACTGTCTCGAAGGAAATCAAAATTACTGCCTAAAGGGCAACGTCCAGACTTACAACGGCCGCCATTATGACCAGGCTCCGACCTACGGTGGCTACGCCTCGGAGATAGTGGTTGACCAGAACTACGTTCTTTCGATTCCAGCAAGTTTGGATATGGCACAGGCTGCACCTTTGCTTTGTGCTGGTGTTACTGTTTACTCACCCCTTCATCACTGGAAGGTGGGACCTGGCAAGAAAGTTGCAATCCTGGGCCTTGGGGGCCTAGGACACATGGCAGTCAAATTTGCCGTTGCCATGGGGGCAGAGGTTTACGTACTCGGAAGAAGCATGGCTAAGGCTGCGGACGCGAAGGAGTTTGGTGCCAAGGATTACCTGATGACCTCGGGCGCTATTGAAACTCACAAGAACTTTTTTGACATGATCCTAAATACCACCAGCACATCAACCGACAACGATGCACTGCTTGGAATGCTTCGAGTCGGAGGATCACTTGTTTACGTTGGTCTAGCAGGCGAGCCCCAATCCTTTGATCCATTCTCTATCGTCACTGGGCTAAAGAGTATTGGCGGGTCAAACACGGGAGGTATCCCAATTACTCAGCAGATGCTTGATTTCTGCGGAGAGAAGAACATCGCATCAACAATCGAACTACTGGATGTCTCAGAAGCAAAATCACTGGACGCTGCCTATGACCGCGTTGTTGGTTCTGACGTTAGATACCGTTTCGTCATTGACTCCAGCACAATCTAGATAGACGCTGGCTTTTGGGTCTCGGGCTTGGTTTTTGACCAAGCTTCAGTTGCCCACAGTGCCCAGATCATTAACAGTGGCTGGAACAGCAACCTAATGGCCCTTGCCTGATCCGTGTCGAGCCCGAACGCATCCGTTTGGGTTAGATACTGAGAGATGTTGCCTGGAAACACTGCTAGAAAGAATACGGCTGTCAGCCATCCGATCTGCTTGCGATAGCGAGAAATAAAAATCAGCCCCAAACCAAGAGCAATCTCTACAGCCCCAGACGCCAGCACTACAAAGTCAGGATCTAGTGGTAGCCAAGGCGGAACTTGGGCCTGGAATGCAATTCTTGAGAATGTGAAGTGGCTTATTCCGGCATAAATTAGAGCAGCTCCCAACAGGTAACGGGCAGTTTGCCTAACGGCGTTAATGAGCTTCACTATCTTGTTAGTGACTTATCGAAAAAATCAGCAAGTACGGATGCGTACCGATTGGTCTCGGTGAGCATCCCTTCGGTGTGGTCAGCGCCTTCAAACGTTTCAAGCGTGATGTTTGCGCCGACACTCTTGGCGTAGTTGTAAAAGTCAACTGATGACTGATAGTCCAGGCGCTGATCGATATCCCCGTGGAGAATCAGCATGGGCCTTGCTCCAGCAGCCTCGATACCCTGCATAGCAGAAGTCTCAGTTAGGTTCACTCCGTGGAATAGCTGAGCTGAGATCAATGCCAATTGCCACAAGAATCCAGGGAAGCCTTGGAACTCAACTTCACGGGTGGCCGCAGCATTGAAATCAAAGATTGTTCCCTCCATAGCAAAAGCAGAAACGTTATCGGTCTTGGCCGGTAGCAATGAAGTGGCAATCGCCCCGCCAGAGACACCGAACATGCCAAGAGAGGATGCTTTCAAGTCTTTGTTGGCGATTAGCCAGTTGGCAACCGCTGCAAAGTCAGTGGACTCTTCCTGGCCGGCTGAGTGTCTTCCATCGGTACAGGTTGATTCGCCGGTGTCTCGTGAGTCAACCAAAAGAACATGGAAACCGTTTTTGACCAGCATCGAAGATGGGAGAAGAGCATTGAAATCGCGCCTTGATGTTCCAATGCCGTGGGTGACAATTACTGTTTTTCCATTTGCCTGGGTAGGTGCAATCCACCAGGCAGAAAGAGTTACCTCATCGCTAACTGGAATCTCAACTGCTTGGTAGCTTGCCTCAGTCATCCACCAGGCACTTAGGTCATAACCTGCCCACTTGTCCCACCCTTCGCCAGGAAAGGGGCCGTTGCCTTTGGCAGGGGTAAAGAATTTTTCAGGAGTGTTGGCTAGATCATCTTCGTTAATGGCGCAGGGAACAACTGTTCCAGATGTGTAAACATAGTTGCCGACGGCCAAGGCTCCGCCAGAGATGGTGATAACAAGTACCCCTGCTGTAATGGCAATCCATTTAGATGCGCGCATCCCAATACAGTAGCACCGCAAGGGAGCTTAGATGCTAGGCGGGTTAGCGAAGCACTAGGCGCTGAAGTAGTTTCTTCAAGCTCAATACAAGGATTCCCAGTATTAGAAAGAACAAGGTTATGGCCCCGATGTAGGTCAGCATTCCACCAAGGCCTGCTTCGCCATTTGGATTGATAAACCAGTATGGCCACCAGTTAGTTGCGCTTCCGCGAACAACTGAAAGCACCAACCAGGTGAGCGGGAAAACAGCCACCCACAAAAAAGCCCGAAGTCGAATGCGGAAAGCCTTTACGGAGATCAAGTACTCAATGGCCGCCAAGATTGGCGCGTAGGTGTGGATGATCTCATTTGGAAGAACTGGCCATGCGTAGTCGCCATCGCGAACATCGTTGGCAACGTCTGCAAGGAGCGCGTGGTAGACCACACCGACAACAATCAAAGCCACAGCAAAGCTGAGCCTTGCAATCTCCACCCATTTGGTGTCTTCGATCTTTAGAAGTAGCCCAAAGCCAGTGGTAATCAAGAAAAGACCCGCGACAATGGCAGTCACGATAGAGAAGTAAGCAAAGTATTCAAAAGGTCTAAAGATGCCATTTGCAATTCGGTCGGTCACCTGCCAGATGACGCTTCCGATAAGACCAATGCCTATAGCTAGGCGCAGGGTTGATAGTAAGTAGTTATAAGCCATCTCCAAACTCTATCGCTCAGGCCAGGAGCCAGTAAGCAGCATGGCGCAAGGACCCATTACGGCTGGTCAGGGTGCCCCTAATGCCATAGCCTTTGCGTTCCCTTGAAACATCTTTCCTTGGATTAGTTGACGCTTGAACAACGAATCGGTGTCTAGTAAATCAACAAAACCTAGCTGTTCTATAATTGGGTCAGACAATTAATCAAACTCAGAGTGGAGTTATTGATTTGAAGCTAGCTGCGTGGGTGGACGAGATAGCCAGACTTACCGAGCCCGATGAAGTGGTTTGGATCACTGGAGAAAAATCTCAGCAAGATCAAATCACCCGGCTGTTGATTGAGACCAAAACCTTCATTCCACTAAATCCAGAACTACGACCCAACAGCTTTCTAACGAGGACCGACCCTCGAGACGTCGCACGAGTGGAAGAGCGAACATTTATTTGCTCAGAGCGCAAAGTAGACGCGGGCCCTACAAACAATTGGATGGCTCCGACGCTGATGCGTCAGAAGCTATCGGCTTTGTTCAAGGCATGTATGCGAGGGCGAGTGATGTACGTTATCCCGTTCTCGATGGGCCCCATCGACTCTCCTCTTGCCAAATATGGCGTTGAGCTAACCGATTCCCCCTACGTCGTTTCAAGCATGAACATCATGACAAGAATCTCCACCGAAGTTGTCGACCGTATCAATAATGGTGCCGACTACGTCCCAGCAGTTCACACCCTCGGTGCGCCACTGATTGACTCTTCAGGAGAACGAACAGCGGATGTCCCGTGGCCATGTAATCCAGATGTTTACGTAGTCCAGTTTCCAGAAACTAGAGAGATTTGGTCGCATGGTTCTGGCTATGGAGGAAATTCCTTGCTTGGTAAAAAGGCAATGAGCCTTCGAATCGGTTCTGTGCTGGGTAAAGATCAAGGTTGGCTAGCCGAACATATGCTGTTGATTCGTGTCACATCTCCAGCTAACAAGGTCTACCATCTTGCAGCAGCTTTCCCGTCTGCTTGTGGGAAAACAAATCTTGCGATGCTGCGTCCAACCATTCCTGGCTGGAAAGTGGAAACCATTGGAGATGACATTGTTTGGATAAAACCAAACGAGAAGGGTCAGTTAGTTGCCATCAACCCGGAGGCTGGGTTCTTTGGTGTAGCGCCTGGTACGGGGGAGAGTACCAACCAAGCCGCCATGGAAACCGTTAGGTCAAACACAGTGTTTACAAATGTTGCCCTTACGCCTGAAGGCGATGTCTGGTGGGAGGGGATGACTGACACCGCTCCCGCAGAACTGATTGACTGGCAAGGAAATCACTGGACTCCAGAATCAGGAAGGGTTGCCGCACATCCAAACTCTAGATTCTGCGTCCCGTTAGCAAACTGCCCTCAGCTTGCTAGCGACTGGAAAGCTGGTGAACCAGTGGTGCTGGATGCCATATTGTTTGGCGGGCGGCGTGCCACGAATGTTCCTCTTGTTGCCCAATCAAGGTCCTGGGAGCACGGGGTGTTCATCGGGGCCACCATGGCTTCAGAGCAAACAGCAGCAGCTGAGGGGCCAATTGGGAAACTGCGGCGAGATCCCTTTGCAATGGTTCCTTTCGCCGGATACAACATGGCACATTACTGGAAACACTGGCTCTCCATGAGCACGATAGCTGATTCTTCCAAGTTGCCTAAGATTTTCCAAGTCAATTGGTTCCGAAAAAACAGCTCTGGAAAGTTTGTTTGGCCAGGTTTCGGGGAGAACTCTCGAGTCGTTGCCTGGATTATTGGACGAATTGATAATGAGCTTGCAGGAGTTGATTCCCCAGTTGGCAGGTTGCCAGCACAAGGCGAGCTCAACCTAGCGGGTCTGAAACTTGATCAGGATGCGCTGGATCGGCTTTTCGAGATAGATCCAGAATCTTGGTCCGCTGAAATTGAAACCATCAAGGGATTTTTTGCAGAGTTTGGCACCGAACTTCCTGATGAACTTGCGACCGAACTAAATGAGCTTGAAAAAAGAATTGAGCTAGTTAGGTAGCACCTTGAATGTGCAATTGAAGTATCCGCAACAAATGCAATCCTCACCACAAATTCCTTCGCCTTCATTAGGCATCATAGGCTTGCTGGGTGATTCACTCTCCTGGGGCTAGCACTACTACGAAGATCTAGGCAGGCTGCTGCTGGGTAATGCAATGAATACCGCCGCCACGGGCAAATATCTCTGTGGCGTCAACTAAAACAATCTCTCGGCCAGGGTAAGCCTTTTCAAGGATGGCTTTAGCGACCGCGTCGTTTGGATCGTTGAATGAACACAGGATCACTGCACCGTTGACGATGTAGTGATTGATGTAGCTGTAGTCAACGAAGTCCTCTTCATCCCGAAGGATGGTTGGGGCAGGAACACCAATTACTTCGAATTCCCCAGCCGCTTCCAGTGTTGCTTTCACTTCGCGGGATACTTCGTAGTCTGGGTGAGAAGAGTCCTGCTGATCGTGGTACAAAATCACGTTTTCGCTGGCGAAGCAGGCCACGATATCGATATGCCCGCGGGTGCCATAGCCGTCATAGTCACGAGTTAGGCCTCGCTTGACCCAGATAGCCTTGTTGGTCCCAAGCTTGTCGTGTATTTCCGCTTCTACTTCCTGTTTACTCCAGGAAGAGTTTCTACCTTCACCCAACTGAACAGTTTCGGTAAGTAAAACAACTCCTGCGCCGTTTACGTGAATCCCACCACCTTCGTTGATAAGCCGCGAATCAACAACTGCTTTTCCGGAAAGCCTCCCGATAAAGCCGGCAACGAGCTTGTCTTTTTCCCAGCTGGACCAGCTTTGAGCACCCCAGCCGTTGAAGATCCAGTTCACTGCAACCAAGTCGCCTGATTCGTCTTTTACAAAAGTTGGGCCAGAATCTCTCATCCAGGCATCGTCCAGCTCGGCCTCGATTATCTCTATAGTCGGGTGAAGATAAGCCCTGGCAATTTCTAGTTGATCGCTGGTTGCAAGAACTGAAACCGGCTCAAACTGAACGATGGTGTTTGCAACATTGGCCCAAGAACTTCTGGCAGCTTCCGATTCGCTGTCGGTTTCACCGAGTAAGTAGTTTTTTGGTGGCCAGGCCATCCAGGTTCGCTCGTGCTTATCCCACTCAGGGGGCATAGTTAGTTTCATTTCTGGCTAACTCCAGCAATGCCACCTTGTTCGCCATCGCCTGAATCAATTCGCTTGTTTTGAACCGGGTTAGTGAGTTTGTCGTAGGTGTCAGGGCGACGAGTAGCCAAAAATGGAAAAAGATCCAACCAGTCGCGTCTTTGATCAAGATCTAGATCCGCAACCAGGACTTCGTCGGTGTCTCTGGCCGCCCTAGCAAGAATTCTTCCGAACGGATCACTGATGAAACTGCTTCCGTAGAAATTCAGCGAGCCTTCATTGCCATAGCGGTTTGGAACAATCATGAATGTTCCATTTGCGATGCCGTGACCGACAATAACCTGTCGCCAGAGAGGTTCAGTGTCAAAATCTGGATGGTCTGGTTCAGAACCAATCGCGGTGGGGTAGGCGATGATCTCGGCTCCTCGAATTGAGTAGTTCCTTGCTACCTCTGGAAACCACTCATCCCAACAAGTTGGAAGACCAAAGCTTGCGGGCACGCCATCAAGGTTGAGATTGTAAACAGGGTATGGATCAGTATCGGCAGGACCGGGCTGGAAGTATTTGTCTTCGTAATAGCCAGCGGTCACAGGTATATGAAGCTTTGGAGTTCGAGCGATTATCTTTCCTGAAGGATCGACCAAGATAGCAGTGTTCAAGCCTCTTCCATCGGGAAGGTTGGCTTGCTCGTATAAGGACGCGTGAACAATCACGTCGAACTCTTTGGCGGCTTTTGCCGCAAATGAATGAGTCTTGCCGCCTTCAAGAGATTCAGCAATCTTGGAAGGGACTCCTTCAGGTTTGGAATCTGCTGGGTACCTAGAAAGGGTTAGCTCCTGCAAGAAAACAATCTTGGCTCCGGCTTTAGCGGCTTGAGAAATGCCGTCTCTCAAAACGGCTTCGTGCTCGGTTGGGTCCTGGTGCCACTTAGTCTGCACTAGCCCAACTCGTAACGGTGACCTGGTGGCCTCTTTCACCCTGGAAAGCGACTCTTGCGCCTCGGCGATTGTTAGCTTCATGGAAATCTCCTCACTTCATGCTCTCAAGGATTTGAGTCAATAGTGTCACGCTGGTTAGGGGGTTGACGATAGCGAATCGGGTATTGGGTTTTCCTTTGTGACTTGAAGGAACCACAAATCCAATCTCGTCGCGAAGAAGTTTGTCTGACCAGGCGTTGTACTGGTCGATCCCCCAGTCCTTCCGCTCGAACACCACAACCGATAACTCTGGGTCGCGCACTAGCTCCACGTGATCCATAGACCTAATTACTTCTGCAATCTCGTGTGCTACATCTATGTTGTATTCAATAGCCTCGCGGTATCTTGCCACTCCGTGGGTTGCCAGTGAGAACCACAGAGGCAGTCCTCTAGTTCTTCTAGTTAGGCCAAAGGAGTAATCCGAAGGATTCCACAACCCAGACTCCGTGAGGGTAGCGAGGTACTCACCGTGCTGAGTGTGAGTGGCTCTTGCTATTTCAGGATTTCTATAAACAAGTGCGCAAGCATCGTAGGGAGCAAAGAGCCACTTATGCGGATCAACAATAAATGAGTCCGCGAGTTCGGATCCATCAAATAGGTGCTTGTACTTCGGGCTCAATACTCCTGCCAAACCATAAGCACCGTCGATGTGGAACCAGAGACCATGCGCTTTTGCTATCTCACCGATGCCGCGCAGGTCATCAACGATTCCAAAGTTTGTTGTGCCTCCCGTTGCAACAATCGCAAAAACTGAATGCTCAGGTTGCGCTGAAAGCACTTTGCTGACGGCAGCGGCGGTTAGGCGTCCATCTGACCCAGGCTCTGCCAACACAATTTCAACATCCATCACCTTGGCCGCTGCCTTCAAGGATGAATGAGCTTCCTTGGATGCGACAAAGGATAATCTGCCTGAATAGTTGATTCCTAAATCTTCAAGTCTTTGTCTGTGAAACTGCCTTGCAGTCACCAGTGCTGAAAGGTTTCCGATTGTGCCACCCTGAACAAAGGCACCGCCTGATCCGGCGGGGAGTCCAACTTCCGATGCAAACCAACTAAGAACCTGATTCTCGGCGAAAACCGCCCCGGCGCCCTCCATCCAAGATCCGCCATAAATCGAACTTGCAGAAACTACGAGATCAAACAGGCTTGCAGCCTCGGTAGGAGCGTTGGGGATGAATGACACAAAACCTGGGTGGTCTGTTGAAATTGTTGCGGGAGCAAGCACTTCTTCGAAAAGCTGCAGAGCCCGATCTCCCCCAAGACCATTCTCAGTAAGTGTCAAGCCAGCCTCTGCGAAGAGATCCTGTTCTGACTTGGGGTAGTCCAAGGGAATCGGGTCATAATCCATACGGGTACGGACGTACTCGAAAATCTTCTCTCGAAGAGCTCTGGTTTCATCACTGTTTTGATGCATTTCTAGCGCCTTTTCTTACGGGTTATCGATACCACTAGTCCGCCGATAAAAACTGCTCCTAGAATCCAGGCCGCCCAAATCCTCTGGTCGGCAATTTCTTGGCAGGTGATAAATCCTTCAGCGTCGGGAACCACGCAGGTTCCGGTGTCGAAAAAGCTTAGTAGCAGCGCACCAAGCCCGGCTAGGGCAACGGTTGCAAGCATCGCAGCTGAGTTGTTCTTCAATTTTCGCCTTTGTAATGTCGTCTGTTACTTGAGTGATTTATTGCTGAGCCTGCTTGTTTTGCTTCTCAATCTCAGCGCGCACATCATCCATGTTCAGACCTTGGACTGCGGTGATGATCTCATCCAGAGCTTCGGCCGGTAAAGCGCCTGGGCTGTTGTATAGAAGTAGCCCGTCGCGAAAGACCATTAGAGTCGGAATTGAACTAATGCCAGCTTCTCCAGCTAACTGCTGCTCGGTTTCAGTATCGACTTTGCCAAATGTAATTTCTGGGTACTTTTCACTGGCCGATTCAAAGATTGGTCCGAACATGCGACATGGCCCACACCACTCGGCCCAGAAATCAACCAGCGTAATTCCTGGTTTTTCAATGTGTACTCCAAAGCTTGCGTGAGTTAGATCAACTGTCGCCATCAGCTAGTACCTTGTCCTTTTGCTTAACTCTTGAGGTTTGTGCCAGCACAATCCCCGCAATCACCAGGATTCCACCAAGGGCTTGTATGCCATCTATCTTCTCATTCAGCCATGCCCAAGCAAAAAAGAAAGCCATAACGGTCTCTCCTGTAGAGATAACCCCTACAGATGTTGCGCTTAGGTGAGCCAGCGCTAGAAATGAGAACAGCATTGGTAGGAAGGACCCAAAAACCCCAATCCAAGCCAGGGTTGCCCACAGCGGCAGCTGAACTTGTTCCAGGTTGCCCGTAAGCGAAATCTGCTCAACCAGAATCGATGGCTGGAAGTTCCACCAAGGAGTCACAATCAGCCAAAAAACTCCGGAGATGGTCATCGCGTAAAACAGTGTGGAAAGGGTGTCGCGCTTTTTGAGCAAATGCTCACCCATAAGAAAATAAAAACTGAGAAACAAAGCAGCCATGACGGCAAACATCACACCAACTGGGTTTAGGCCGCCATCCCAAATTCTCGAGACTACAACTAGACCACCAAGCACCATCACAATTGCTAACCAGAGCCTTGGAAGTACTTTGGCTTTGAAAAGCCATAGTGAAACAAGCGGAACAATCACGATTGCGGTGTATTCGATAAGTAGCGCAATACCAATTGGTAGATTCTTGACAGCATTGGAGTAAGACCACTGCATCAATGCCACTCCGAAGATGCCAAATACAATCAAACCTCTCCACTCGTGTCTTTGAACTTTGAATGCGGCGCGGTTTGTCAAAACCAAAGCAATTGCCGCTCCAAGCGCGGTGGCAAAAGATCGAAAGATAACGATTTGTTCGGGTGTGATTCCTGAAGCCATAACGACTTTAGATGTTGAGGCGTTTAGCCCAAAAAGCACAACACCGGATAAGGCGAAGATAACTCCAAGCAGGGGATTTCTAGTTCTTAAAATGATCAGACCATTCCAGTTCGGGCATGAATATCGATTTCGGCTAGCTCTTCGGGCGTTAGAACTTTGCCTGAGATAGCCGCATAGTTTTGCTCCAGCTGCTTCACACTCGATGCACCAATCAGCGCACTTGTTACAGCTGGTTGGCGAAGAACCCACGAAATTGCAAGTTGAGCTAGTGTCTGTCCGCGACTTTCAGCAATCTCATTGAGCTTTTTTGCGGCAATCAAGTATTCATTGCTCACTTTCTGGCTGGTGAGATGCTTTCCCTTCGAGGCTCTAGAGCCTTTTGGTACCTTGCCAGTGAGATAGCGGTCAGTGAGTAGTCCTTGCGCAAGCGGCGAGAAGACAATTGAGCCAACTCCGAGTTGAGTCAGGGTTTCGAACAACCCTTGTTCTGGAGTGCGTTCAAACATCGAGTACTTGGGCTGGTGAATAAGAAGTGGCACTCCCATGCCATCCAGAATCTGCTTAGCCATCTGGGTTTGCTGAGGATCGTAGTTTGAGATACCTACGTAAAGTGCTTTGCCTGACCGAACAGCTGAGGCTAGAGCTCCCATGGTTTCCTCAAGTGGTGTCTCAGGATCGAAGCGGTGTGAGTAGAAGATGTCGACGTAGTCAAGATCCATGCGCTCGAGAGATTGATCTAGAGATGCCAATAGGTATTTTCTTGATCCCCAATTTCCATATGGCCCATCCCACATGTCGTAACCGGCTTTGGTGGAGATGATCATTTCATCTCGGTACGGCCTAAAGTTTTTGTGGAAGTGATCCCCGAAGTTTTCTTCGGCTGCGCCGTAGGGCGGACCGTAGTTGTTTGCAAGATCGAAGTGGGTGATTCCGAGGTCGAAGGCTCGACGAAGAATCTTTGCCTGGTTTGAGAAACTGTGCTCTGCCCCAAAGTTGTGCCAAAGGCCCAAAGAGATTTCTGGAAGCATTAGGCCCGATTTTCCAGTTCGGCGGTACTTCATTTGGCTGTAACGGTCGGCGCTGGCTCGGAATTTCATAACCACAAGCCTAAGCTAGGGCCATGATGTCATTTGTTCTCGGTGGAGGCTGCTTCTGGTGCCTAGATTCAAGCTTTATGCAGTTTCGAGGTATCCAGGACGTAGAGGTTGGTTATTCCGGAGGGCACACCGGGAATCCTGACTATGAAACGGTTTGCTCGGAGGCCACCGGCCATGCAGAGGTAGCCAGGGTGATTTTTGATGAGAACCAAATCCCCGCCGAGACAGTCCTCGATATATTCTTCACTCTTCACGATCCAACTCAACTAAACCGCCAGGGAAATGACATAGGAACCAGCTACCGCAGCTGCATGTTCTATGAAGACGAGGATCAGAAGAAGTTGTTCACAGAATCAATTGAGCGCGCCAAGAAAGTTTGGGGAGGGGCGGTTGTCACAACGCTCCAACCCCTAGAGAAATTCTGGATGGGCGAGGAATACCACCAAGACTTCTTTGCTAAGAATCCAAACCAGGGCTACTGCAACTTCGTGGTCAAGCCAAAGATGGACAAGACCGCCAAGGCCTTTACTTCTTACTTGAAGTGAGTTTTCCACAGATTTGAATTCAGCCCACACAAGAAATTAGCTGACTGAGATTCTTTTTACCTGATTAGACCAATCAGGTTGAAAGAAGGTTAACTAATGTCAGAAAGCTTCACGGTATCGGGCCTAGTGGCAACCACACCCCGACACCTAGTTACTCAAGAGGGTTTGCCAATCACCTCATTTAGATTGGCTTCGTCTAAGCGACGTTTCGATAAAACCAAGAAGATCTGGGTCGAGGGTGATACCAACTGGTTCACCATCACCTCATTCAGGCAGCTTGCCATCAACAGCGCAGCTTCCATTTCCAAAGGAGATCGAATTGTAGTATCCGGCCGCCTGAAGATTCGGGACTGGGACAACGGCGAAAGAAGCGGCACATCAGTTGAAGTTGATGCAGAGTCCTTGGGTCACGATCTAGTTTGGGGAACGGCTGAATTTTCTAGAACCGTCCTAGTCCGAGAGGACCCAGAGGATGATGAACCCGATGAGGGCGACCTGGAGGCTGAAGGCGAGCTTGTTGGAGCCAAAAGTCGCTAGCTAAGACTCGGCTGGGCATCTTCCCCCTAAGCGCCTAGTCGTAAGACACCCTTTCTACTGAATGTGTATATGAGACAGGGTCCTAAATTCGGACCAATCATTGTCGGATAAACTTATCCACAGCACACTTGAGTGGAAAGGGTGTCATTTTTTTTGACACCGACGATTGAGGAAGCAAAATGGCCGAGTTTATTTACCAAATGATTAAGGCGCGCAAGGCGCACGGCGACAAGGTCATCCTCGACGATGTCACACTGGCATTTTTGCCCGGAGCCAAGATTGGTGTTGTTGGTCCAAACGGTTCGGGTAAGTCCTCAGTACTAAAAATCATGGCTGGCTTAGATTCTCCTTCTAATGGAGAAGCTCGATTGAGCGAAGGATTCTCGGTTGGCATTTTGATGCAGGAGCCAAAGTTAAACGAAGATAAAACTGTTCTGGGAAACGTAGAAGAGGCCGTTTTTGAAACCAAGGCCAAGTTAGATCGTTTCAATGAGATCTCAGCTGAACTGGCAAACCCAGACGCGGACTACGACAAGCTTCTGGAAGAGATGGGAATTTTGCAAGAGCAAATTGACCATCTCGATGCATGGGATCTAGATTCACAGCTAGAGCAAGCCATGGATGCACTTCGCTGCCCACCCGGAGATACTCCGGTTCATAATCTCTCTGGTGGAGAAAAGCGTCGCGTCGCGCTCTGCAAATTACTTCTTGAAAAGCCAGACCTACTGCTTCTAGATGAGCCTACAAACCATTTGGACGCCGAAAGCGTGCTTTGGCTTGAGCAGCATTTGGCAAAGTATCCAGGCGCTGTACTTGCCGTGACACACGATAGGTATTTCTTGGACAACGTTGCTGAGTGGATTTTAGAACTTGACCGTGGACGCGCGTACCCGTACGAAGGTAACTACTCGACTTATCTTGAGAAAAAGCGCGAAAGACTAGAAGTCCAAGGTAAAAAAGATGCCAAGTTGGCGAAGCGCCTCTCCGATGAACTCGAATGGGTTCGCTCTTCTTCAAAAGCTAGACAAACCAAGTCCAAAGCTCGTCTTGCAAGGTACGAAGAGATGGCATCGGAAGCTGACAAGACCAGAAAACTCGATTTTGAAGAAATTCAGATTCCGCCTGGTCCGAGACTTGGAAACGTTGTTTTGGAAGCGAAATCACTTGTGAAGAAGTTTGGAGATCGCACCCTTATCGCAGATCTTTCATTCACCCTTCCTAGAAACGGAATTGTTGGAGTTATAGGACCAAACGGAGTTGGTAAATCTACTCTGTTCAAAATGATCATGGGCGAAGAGAAGCTTGACGGCGGCGAACTTAAAATTGGTGAGACCGTAAAGATTTCCTATGTCGATCAGTCTCGAGCTGGAATTGATCCAGACAAGAGCCTTTGGGAAGTAGTTTCAGGCGGCCTTGATTACATTCATGTAGGTCAAGTTGAAATGCCCTCTCGGGCTTATGTAGCCGCCTTTGGTTTCAAGGGTCCGGATCAGCAAAAGCCTGCTGGGGTGCTATCTGGTGGTGAAAGAAACCGTTTGAACCTTGCTCTGACATTGAAGCAGGGTGGAAACCTTCTTCTTCTCGATGAGCCAACTAACGACCTGGATGTTGAAACTCTTGGGTCACTTGAGAATGCCTTACTAGAGTTTCCAGGTTGCGCTGTGGTGATCACACACGATCGTTGGTTCTTGGACCGAGTGGCGACTCACATCTTGGCTTATGAGGGCACCGATGCTGATCCAGACAATTGGTACTGGTTCGAAGGAAACTTCGAGTCGTATGAAGCCAACAAGATTGAACGTCTAGGTCCTGAGGCCGCTAAGCCTCACCGCTCTACCTACCGAAGACTGACAAGAGACTAGCAACCGGTCCATCTGGAACTCGGACCATACCCTCTTGGGCAACGGTTGCAAGAAGCACTCCGTCTCGACTAAATATCTTTCCAAGCGCTAGACCGCGACTGTTTTGAGCCGCAGGGGATTCTTGAACGTAAAGCATCCAGTCATCAACTTTGGCTGGAGCGTGGAACCACATCGCGTGATCCAAGCTCGCAGTTTTTAGTCCTGGTTTTGCCCATGAGATTTTATGACGGCGATAGATGCTTTCCAGCAGCGTGAAATCAGAGGCGTAGGCAAGTGCGGCCTGATGAAGAGCCTGAGACGCAGGCAGAGTTCCAATTGCTTTTAGCCAAACTGCTTGGTGAGCTACCGCTTCTCCCTTAACTTCGAAATAAATCGGTGACTGAACGTGTCTCATATCGAAAGGCCGAGCTTTGGCCCAATACTGAGCAACCGGGTGTGGGATCCCTCCAAGTACTTCTGCAGCTGAAGGGAGATCTTCTGGCTGGGTCATTCCCTCCGGCATTTGCTCGTGGTGGGTAAGTCCTGGGCTCTCAACTTGGAAAGAGGCAATCATGGAAAAAATTGGCTCACCTTTTTGGTAGGCCTGTACTCGTCTAGTTGAGAACGATCTACCGTCCCTTAGTCGGTCAACGGAAAAGGTAATTGGAAGATCAATATCTCCTGGTCTTAGGAAGTATCCATGGAGCGAGTGAAGCACCCGCTCCGGGTCAACAGTTCTGGTCGCAGCAACGTGACATTGCGCCAAAACTTGACCGCCGAAGACCCGACCGTGCGGCATCCATTGCGACGGACCAATGAAGATATCCTCTTTAGTTCTTGCCCCGCCGGCATCTTTGATATCCAGCGCGAATATCAAATCTGCTAATGGATCTTCGGGTGGCTGCACCTTGCTCACTGAAATCGGTGTCCTAACTTGGGCGGATAGCTTTCAGAGGTAAGTTTAGTTCTCTAATGAAAAACACCTTCCAGCTTCTTGATGAGCAAACCGCTCTGGACCTAAAGTCCTACCTAACCCGGGCCAAGAAGATGGACCAGAAGGGCGCGGTTCGCCTAAGAGCTTTTGGAACTTTGCTTACCGCCTACGTCGCGCCACTGTTTACGGCCAACATTCTGGATGATGGCCCCACGGTTCTTGGTCTTAGAACTATGGAGCTAAAGACTGAGGCAGAGATAAACATCCTGGTGCCCATTCAGGCCGTTTTGGATCGCATTGCGTTTGAGCTTGAAAAGCCAGCTACCGGTGAGCGATTTGTTTTTGACATGGCATCAACCGAGCGAGTCCCGTGGGCTGGGGTGTCACCTCCCAGAACGGGTTGGGTTGAAGCTGGAGTACTTAGAGAAGAGCTACTAACCAGCACTGCAAAAAAGGGAATTACAGAGGTAGCTGAAACCATTCCAGAATCGGTAGGTGGACCCATCGCAGCTCGCATTCGCGCAGAAGTCTGGGGTCGGGCAATGGATGTTGAATCCAAGGTTCCTGCAGGAGCTGCTTTTGCCGCAGCAGGACTCGGATTTCTAGTCAAAGACCAAGACGTCCCCGTTTTTCATTCTCAGGGTTGGGTAAGACTCTCAACCGAGTTTGGTCACGTGCTTTCTAAAGAAGCCAAACACTTCTAGTCTTCGAAGCTGTTAAGCATCGCGGTTGCGGCGCGGTCAAGATAACCCCAAAGCTCAGCCTGTTGTAGAGGCGCAAGCTCCAGTGAATCGACTGCTGTTTTCATGTGAAATAGCCAACGTTCTCGAGCTAGAGGATTGATCTTGAAGGGGGAGTGCCTCATTCGAAGGCGCGGATGCCCTCTGGTTTCTTGATAGGTGGTTGGGCCACCCCAGTACTGCTCGAGAAACATTCTTAGTCTTTCAGCAGCTGGACCTAGATCATCTTCTGGATACATAGGCCGCAGGACATCATCTGCTGCAATCCCCTCGTAGAACTTATCGGTTAGCTTCTGGAAGGTTTTCGTGCCACCGATTTGCTCGAAGAAGTTGCCACCAACTCTCTCACCGGATAGTCCCTTGATGCGAACGGTTTCTACCCGGGCCGCGTCTTCGAACTCGTTAGTCATCTGAGTGTCTGTCTAGCCTTTTTTGTCCGTGTTTTGAGCATTCAACGCTCGCTGCACATTCGCCAAGTTCTCAACGATGATGCGTTTCAAGGCAGGCTTTGAAGCCAGCTCTGGATTTTTCAAGAACTGCTCAGTTTGATCTGCCAAGGCTTTGTTCACAATTGCCAGAGGGTAGAGATTCACCAACAGGTACTCTGCCATGTGGTAGCTTTTGTTTTCCCAAATCGAGAGCACTTTCGAGAAGTACTGATCAACAAACGGCTCAAGGGCTGAAGTATCAAGTACTCGACCAAATGCCAAGCTGGCCGAGTTCACAAGCGCGTTGCTCATCTCATCGGTGTTGACTAGCTTGTCGAACATTTCCTGCTTGGATTTTTGATTCGGCATTGCCGCAATAGCTGCGGCATGAGCTTTCTGGCCATTTGCTGTGTTGTCAGCTTCGAGTTCAACGTCGATGCGATCCTTGGTGACCTTTCCGCCAACAGAAAGAGCTGTCAATAGCTCCCAGCGAAGGTCGGTGTCTATTTCGAGGCCATCTAATTGATCCTTGCCACTTAGTAGTTCAGCGATGGTAGTTAGTTGCTTGTCGTTTCTTGCAAACTGCGCAAAGAACTTCACAAACTGAAGTTGAGCATCTGAGCCGGCTTGAGCGTTCTGTGCTAACTTCCACAAACCATCTGCAACTTTGAGTTGAGCGTCGAGCCTGTGCTCGGGAGCCACGTACAAGTTGGCCACCGTAAGTAGCTGCCTCAGAAGCGTCATCATGGTGGTCGATTCGGACTCGTTGCCGATGTGTGAAAGCACTAGTTCTATAAATGCCCGGCCTGAGGTTTCGCCATCGCGCGTTGCGTCCCACGCCGATCCCCATACCAGTGCGCGTGCAAGTGGATCTTCGATTCGGGACAGCAAAGCTTGCGCCGTGGCGAAGGATTGTTCATCCAGTCGGATTTTTGCGTAGGTGAGGTCGTCGTCGTTAAGTAAAACAAGTGCGGGACGAGCCTTACCTACTAATTCCGGCACAGAAGTTTTTGCACCCTGGACATCAAGTTCAACTCTTTCGGTGCGAACGAGCTTACCTCCGACTTCGTTGTAAAAACCTACTGCCAGGCGATGCGGTCTGAGGTACGGGTAATCGGAAATTGCTGATTGCAAAATCGCAAAGGACTCAATGACTCCGTCTTTTTCTTCAATCTCGGGCCTAAGGAGATTTACTCCGGCTGTTTCGAGCCAAAGCTTGGACCACTCGGATAGATCTCTACCGCTTTCAGCCTCTAACTCTTTGAGTAGGTCCTTAAGCTCAGTGTTTTGGTAAGCGTGTTTTTTAAAGTATGAGGAAACTCCGCGCATGAACGGTTCCTGCCCCACCCAAGCAACTAGTTGCTTAAGAACAGATGCTCCCTTGGCGTAAGTGATTCCATCGAAATTGACCTGCACATCTTCAAGGTCATTAATCTCGGCAACAATCGGATGGGTGGAAGGAAGCTGGTCCTGACGATAGGCCCAGGACTTTTCCAAAGATGCAAAAGTCGCCCAGGCGCCATGCCACTCGGTTGCTTCTTGGGTTGCAAGGGTAGATGCGTACTCAGCAAAGGACTCGTTGAGCCACAGATCATTCCACCAGCGCATTGTCACGAGGTCGCCAAACCACATGTGTGCGAGCTCATGCAAGATCGTGACCACTCGACGCTCACGGGTAGCGTCGGTGACTTTAGATCTAAAGACGTAGGTTTCGGTGAAGGTTACAGCGCCAGCATTTTCCATAGCGCCCGCGTTGAACTCAGGAACGAATAGCTGGTCGTACTTCTCGAACGGGTAAGCAACCCCAAATTCAGACTCAAAGAACTCAAAACCCTGCTTGGTTTTTTCGAAAATGTACTCGGCATCCAAATACTCAAACAACGACTTGCGACAGAAAACCCCAAGAGGGATTACCTTGCCAGAGCTTGAGACCAGCTGGTCGTTCACTTCTACATAAGGTCCCGCCACAAGAGCAGTGATGTAGCTGGAGATTCTAGGTGTTGGTTCAAAGTTCCAAACCGACACTCCCTCTCTAAGCTCATGCGGTTCCGGGGTGGGGGAGTTGGAAACCACCTTCCAGTAACTCGGGGCTGTGATGTTGAAAGAGAATGTTGCCTTTAGATCTGGTTGCTCGAAGACAGCAAACATTCTTCTAGAGTCAGGAACTTCAAACTGTGTATAGAGGTAAACCTCTTGATCTACCGGATCAACGAACCGGTGTAGACCTTCTCCGGTATTGGTGTATTTGCCCTGCGCAACAACAACCAGCTCATTTTCCTTAGCAAGTGAGGGAAGTTGGATACGGATACCGTCAGAAACTACGCTCGGGTCAAGCACCTCGCCGTTGAGTACCACCGAGTGAACAGCTCCAGTTATGGCGTCGATAAAGCTCGAAGCACCTTCCGTGGCACTGAATCTAACTCGGGTGGTTGAGCCAAACAGCTCGCCTCCTTGAGTCAGGTCAATTTCTACTGCATAGCTTTGAACATCGAGAATGCTGGCGCGTTCGATTGCTTCTTTTCTGGTTAGGTTTTCTCCGGGCACGTGGTACTACCTTTCTGGCTGGTATTGCTTCAAAGCCTAACTGGGAGCCAATAGGTGTGAAACAATGGCCCTGTGATTGAACCAGTACTTGCCTTGGGGGGCTCCGCCGAGACGGCAATGACGCTTGCTGAGATTGGCGCCTTACTGCTGGGGCTTGGAGTAATTGCTTTTATTGCAGCAAAGATTCGCTTTTCTGTAGTACCTATCTATTTGCTTGTTGGTCTTGTCGTTGGACAGGGGGGATTTGGGCTTATCAGCCTAAGTCAAGACTTTTTGGATCTAGGCGCCCAAATCGGTGCCATCTTGCTTTTGCTACTTCTCGGTCTTGAACACTCCGCGCCTGATCTGGCAAAAGCATTCAAAGAAAGAAAGTCCGCTGGATTTTTTGACGTCGCGGTCAACTTCATTCCGGGTGCTGCTTTAGCCCTGCTGTTTGGCTGGGGGCCACTAGCAGCGCTTGCGCTGGGTGGAATCAGTTACGTTTCATCTTCAGGAATTGCATCGGAGCTTATCCGCGAATCAGGGTGGCGTCGCTCTGAGTTATCGCGGCGAATAGTGACCATCCTGGTCTTTGAAGATTTAGCCTTAGCTCCATACCTACCTCTGTTGACGTCACTGGTCCTCGGCCTTTCGGCCGTAGCAGGATTGATTTCGGTCTCGATCGCACTGATCATCACCGGAATCATTTTGATCATTTCTTATCGCGGTAAGGCGCAGTGGTCGAGAATTCTGAACCCTGATGTTCCGAGTGCGCTACTGCTTACGGTGTTTGGCTCGGCTTTGTTGGCTGCCGGTGTTGCAGACCTTGCTGGCTTCTCAGGTGCAGTTGCTGCTTTCTTGGTTGGACTTCTGCTAACTGGAGAGGTAGCAAACACCGTTCGAGGTCGCCTCGGATCTCTTCGAGACTTATTTGCAGCAATCTTCTTTCTATTCTTCGGCCTGTCTACGGACTTTTCTGATCTGGTTGAAGTATTCCCCGCTGTTGCGGTCTTGGTGCTTTTCGGAGTTGCTGGAAAGTTCGCAGTTGGCTGGTGGATTGCAAAAGATATGAACGATAAAAGCATGTGGGTACGAGCTGGAGCGTTCCTAACTCCTAGGGGAGAATTCTCGATGGTTATTGCTGCCCTCGCCGGACCGGTGGTGCTCTCGGTTAGCCTCCAGGCAATAACGTTGAGCTACGTATTTCTAACGGCCATTATTGGTTCATTGGTCATACGTTTTATTAGAAGCGGATTCGATAGGGAGAGCAAATGAGAATTCACATCGCAACTGACCACGCAGGGCTCGAAACCTGTCACTACCTAATTGAATCTCTAACTGCAGCTGGTCATGAAGTGTTTGATCACGGACCAAAGTCCTTCGATCCCCTGGATGACTACCCAGGCTTTTGCATCAATGCTGCTCTTGCCGTGATTCACGACCAACAAGCGGGGGTAGAAGCTTTGGGTGTTGTGCTCGGTGGTTCAGGCAACGGCGAACAGATAGCAGCCAATAAAGTTTCTGGAATCAGAGCAGCTCTAGTTTGGAATCAAGACACTGCAAAACTTGCTCGGTCTCATAATGACGCCAACGTGGTTGCTCTTGGAGCTAGGCAGCACACTAAAGAGGAAGTGCTTGAGCTAATTCAACTTTTCATCAGGGAACCATTCAGCGGGGACGAGCGTCACGCCAGACGCATTGGCAAGATTGCAACCTTTGAGCAAACCGGAGAAGTGCAGCTTTAGATGCAAGTTAGTTTTTCGAGCTTAAACAGATTGCTTTTCACACCCTTTTCCGCAGTCGCATTTCTTGGCTGGGTCTACTTCCTAATAAGCACTTCTTTACTGCCTGACCCGGTTGCAATTCACTGGGGCATTACTGGCCAAGCTGATGGATTTATCTCCCGCGACTCTTACATGCTGGTGGTAGCGCCAGCAATTTTGATTCCTGTGGTGTTGCAGATACTTTTCTATGTGCTTCAGAAGAAATTGCCATTGATTCGGAATTTCGTTGGTGTAGTTTTGTCGGTCATCTACTGGATGTTATTTGTGATTATGCTCTCTGCAACTGCAACCCAAATCGGTACTTCTAATGCAGCGCAATCAAACTTTCCAGTTTCCTTGATCGCGCTCTTACTGATTCTGATTCCATTTAGCTTTTGGTTCTCGTTGGCATTTCCCTCAATTCAACTCGGAAATGAATTGGTAGTTAGGCTTCGCGGGATAAAGGTACTTAGTGTTCCCATGGAGGATGTTCAGGCAGTCGAGACGGCCTCGATGAGCGCCTGGAGTTTTAGAGGGCTGGGTATCCGAGTATCGGGAAAGACCTTAGCTTTCATCCCAAGCAAGGGCGAAGGTGTAGTTTTCAGTTTGCGTTCTGGCGAAAAGGTTGCGGTCCGCAGTAAGCAAGCCGGTGAGGTAGCTACTGCCGCTCAAGCAAATCTTGGTGGCTAGAAGTGCCTGAGGGCCATTCCATTCATCGCGTTGCAAACACCTTTAGAGATGACTATTTAGATTCAAAAGTCAAAGTTTTTTCACCTCAGGGACGCTTTGAATCAGATGCGAAATTGGTTTCTGGCCGAAAGCTGGTTGAATCAACCGCAGTTGGTAAGCAGCTGTTTCTTACCTTTGACAATGATCTGACTATTCGAATCCACCTTGGTATTTACGGGAAATGGAACTTCTATAAAGTACCCATGGCTAAAGCTCCAGAAATCTGGGGTCAGGTTAGAGCTCGCTTTGGTTCCAAGAGTGCATCGGCAGATCTTCGAGGCCCAACCGTCTGTGAGGTTATCGATCAAGAATCTGTGCAGTCTGTTCTAAAGAGGTTAGGTCCTGACCCGCTCAATCCCGATCCAACAGGATCCGAAGCCTTACGTTTTGTCTCTAAAGCGAAAAGCTCCAAGGTTGCAATTGGAGCGGCGCTGATGAATCAGGCGGTTATCAGCGGCATCGGAAACGTCTACCGCGCCGAGCTTTTGTTTCGAGCAGGGCTGAACCCTAAAACTCCTAGTGAAAAAATTAGCGAGCGCGCTCTGATGGCTATCTGGGACGACGCCGTGAAGCTCATGCGAATCGGAGTAAAGAAGGGTGTAATGCTCACCAGGGATGATCACCTGAGCGGAAACGTACTAGTGAAGGATCGGTACTTTGTCTATAAGCGAGAGGGCCTTGCGTGCCGGGTGTGCAATAAGAAGGTAGTAGTGGAGGAGTTTTTGGCTCGAAAGCTCTACTGGTGCCCAAAGTGTCAGAGGTAATTGGAGCGGGTGACGGGAATCGAACCCGCGCCATCAGTTTGGAAAACTGAGGCTCTACCATTGAGCTACACCCGCGAACGCTGTTCGCAGCGCCTCTATTCTATGGGATAGACTAACCGAGGTTGTTGAAGGTGTAAAAGCCCTCAATCCACCGGGGTGTAGCGTAGTGGCTAGCGCGCCTGCTTTGGGAGCAGGATATCGCAGGTTCGAGTCCTGTCACCCCGACCACAAAACATAAACGCTCTGCCCTTTTTACAGGGCGATTACCCAGGAGATTAGTTTGAAGACCAAAGTCGATCGTATTAATCCAACTCGCGTAAAGCTAAACATTGAAGTGACCCCTGAAGAGTTCAAGCCTTCTCTGGATCACGCTTACGAGCACATCGCCGAACAGGTCAATGTTCCAGGCTTTAGAAAAGGCAAGATTCCTGCGGCAATTCTGGATCAGAGAGTTGGGCGTCCAGCTATCTTGGCTCACGCTATCAACGATGGACTAGACAGCATCTACAAAAAGGCACTGGAAGAAGCCAAGCTTCGACCACTAGGCCAGCCTCAGGCTGATGTTAAGGCAACCCCTGACGAGAAAACCTTCGAAGGAAACCTAGTTGTTGAAATTGAGGTCGAGGTAAGACCAGAAATCAAGCTCCCTAACTACAAAGGAATCAAGGTAGAAGTTGACACCATCAAGGTTGCCGGCAAAGAAGTTGAGGAGGAGCTAGATGCTCTTCGTGCTCGCTTTGGCACATTAAAGACTCTTGACCGTGCTGCCAAAAAAGGCGACTTTGTTGCAATTGATTTGAGCGCTTCTATCGAAGGTAAAGAAATTGACTCTGCTGAGAACATCTCTTATGAGGTTGGCTCTGGAAACTTACTAGATGGTATCGACGAAGCCCTAGACACACTTACTGCCGGAGAGACCACAGTCTTTCGCTCCAAGCTAGTTGGGGGAGACATGGCCGGAGTCGAGGCCGAAGTCACTGTCAAGGTAATCGCAGTCAAGGAGCGCGAGCTTCCGGCAGCGGATGACGCATTCGCGCAGATGGCAAGCCAGTTCGATACTTTGAAGGAACTCAAAGACGACATTGAAACTCAGATTGCCAAAGCCAAGACTTACTCTCAGGGCGCTCAGGCAAGAAACGTTTTGACTGATGCTCTATTGAAACTCGCGAATGTTCCTGTTTCCAAGGAAATCATCGAGTCTGATGTAAATCGCCATCTCGAAGGCGAGGGCAGATTACAGGACGACAAACACCGTGCCGAGGTCACCGAAGAATCAGAAAAGTCTTTCAAGGTTCAGATGCTGCTAGATGAAATTGCAGAAGCCGAGAAGGTAAAGGTTAACGAGCAGGAACTGATGCAGTATCTGGTGATGAGTAGTCAAAACTACGGCATGGACCCGAATGAATTCATTGAGACCATCAGCAAGAACGGACAGGTACCAGCATTTGTTGGTGAGGTTTCAAGGCGCAAGGCTCTGCACGCGGTTTTGGCTGAGGCGGTTGTGACTGACAAGGCCGGAGCTGCCGTTGATCTAACCGAGTTCCTAAAGGGAACTGCTACCCCGGAGCAGTCCCACGCTGGCCACGACCACGACTAAGACACTGACTTTATTGCCCTAGGCGAACAAGCCCGATTCTTGGCGTTTTTGGAAGTATCTTTATGGGAGATAGGCCCCATCAAATCAAGGAGCAAGGCTACAAATGGCAGATAAAGCTATGGACAAGTTCTCAACCGTCGAGCGGTTGCTGAAGGACCGAATCATCTGGCTTGGAAGCGAAGTAAGAGATGACAATGCAAATGACATTTGCGCAAAGATCCTCTTCCTAGCTGCGGAAGATTCCACCAAGGACATTTACCTGTACATCAACTCACCGGGTGGTTCGATCACCGCCGGTATGGCCATTTACGACACCATGCAGTACGTACCGAACGACATCGTGACGGTTGGTATTGGTATGGCGGCTTCCATGGGGCAGTTCCTTCTTTCCTCTGGAACTAAGGGCAAGAGATACGCAACTCCAAACACACGAGTTCTTCTTCACCAGCCATTAGGTGGCTTTGGTGGAACTGCATCCGACATTCAAACTCAGGCTGAACTGATCATGTCAATGAAGCGACAGCTAGCTCAGATCACTGCAGACCAGACTGGAAAAACTCTGGAGCAGATCATGGCTGATGGCGACCGCGACCGTTGGTTCACCGCTGCCGAAGCACTCGAGTACGGATTCATTGACCACATTCAGGCATCGGCTGGCGTCGCCACCGGTGTTGGAACCAAGTAGGAAGCAGCGGAAAATTGTCTATTGATCTTTCAAAGTTCAGCCCAGAAGCTCGCTACATTCTTCCAAGCTTCGAAGAGCGCACCTCTTACGGTTTCAAGCGTCAGGACCCTTACAACAAGCTGTTTGAAGACAGAATTGTTTTCCTAGGAGTCCAAGTTGATGACGCATCAGCTGATGACGTTATGGCGCAGCTTCTGGTTCTAGAAAGCCAGGACCCAGACCGCGACATCACGATGTACATCAACTCACCTGGCGGATCCTTTACTGCGATGACTGCAATTTATGACACCATGCAGTACATCCGTCCGCACATTCAAACCGTTTGCCTAGGTCAAGCAGCTTCAGCCGCAGCTGTTCTTCTTGCAGCAGGTTCTCCCGGTAAGCGTCTTGCACTTCCAAACGCTCGCGTATTGATTCACCAGCCAGCTACCGGAGACTCAGGTCGCGGACAGGCCTCGGACATTGAGATTCAGGCTAAGGAAATCATGCGCCTTCGCGAGTGGCTAGAGGAAACTCTTTCAAAGCACTCAAAGAGAAGCGTTGCGGAAGTAAACAAGGACATCGACCGCGACAAGATTTTGACTGCGGACGAGGCTTTGGAGTACGGACTTATTGATCAGGTGCTTACTTCCCGCAAGAACCCACTACCTGCCAAGTAAATACTGGGGGCAACCTAACCTCGATTGTCGGGGCTGGGTAATAGGGTTTTATCTATGACAAAACTCAGTGAGTCTGGCGACCTACTTAAGTGCTCTTTCTGTGGAAAGAGCCAGAAGCAGGTACGCAAGCTAATTGCCGGCCCAGGTGTCTACATCTGCGACGAGTGCATCGAGCTTTGCAACGAGATCATTGAAGAAGAACTTGGCGCAGCAGCCACCAAAGAGTTTGAAGACATCGAGCTTCCAAAGCCAAAAGAAATCTACGGCTACCTGGACGAGTACGTCATCGGTCAAGACAAGGCCAAGAAAGTTCTCTCGGTTGCTGTTTACAACCATTACAAGCGAATTCGTTCAGCAGGAACCTTAACTGCCGCCGGTAAAGAGCACGATGCCATTGAAATTGCCAAATCCAACATTTTGATGATTGGTCCAACCGGTTGTGGAAAGACCTACCTTGCACAGACTCTGGCTAAGCGTCTAAACGTTCCATTTGCGGTAGCTGACGCTACAGCTCTTACTGAAGCTGGATACGTCGGTGAAGACGTAGAGAACATTTTGTTGAAGCTTCTGCAGGCAGCCGATTTTGACGTCAAGCGCGCGGAACAGGGAATTATCTATATCGATGAAATCGACAAGATCTCTCGCAAAGCCGAAAACCCTTCTATAACCCGAGATGTTTCTGGTGAGGGTGTTCAGCAGGCGCTGTTGAAGATTCTTGAGGGTACCGTTGCTTCGGTTCCACCGCAGGGCGGAAGAAAGCATCCACAGCAAGAGTTCATTCAGATTGATACCACAAACGTTCTGTTCATCGTCGCTGGCGCTTTTGCTGGTCTTGAAGAGATTATTTCTAACCGTTCCGGTAAGCGCGGAATTGGTTTTGGCAACGAGGTAAAAGCCCATGGCATTGACCCGGATATCTTCAACGACGTTCAGTCAGAAGATCTTCGCAAGTTCGGACTGATTCCTGAGTTCATTGGAAGATTGCCAGTTATCGCAACAGTTGAGCCTCTAGATCGCGCAGCGCTTATGGAGATCTTGACTGTTCCTAAGAATGCCTTGACCAAGCAGTACCAGAGAATGTTCGAGCTAGATGGTTTCGAGCTGGAGTTTGATACTCAGGCTCTTGAATTGATGGCAGACCTTGCAATCGAACGTGAAACTGGAGCCCGCGGACTTCGAGCGATCCTGGAAAACATTTTGGGTCCAATCATGTTTGAGATTCCAACAATGGCCACTCAAGGAATCGTCAAGATCACCAAAGATGTTGTGCTTGGCACTAAAGAGGCGCAGATCGTCGCTTTCAAGAAGTCAGCCCAAGAAAAGTCCGCTTAGTAAATGAGCTTTGCGGCTGCGGCCAAGCCTGAACTAAAAGCTCCAATAATCGCAGGGTTTGTTGCATCCGTTTCAGGATCTGCCGCAACCTTTGGAATTGCAATCGCTGGGTTGTTAGCAATGGGAGCAACCAGAGAGCAAACCTTCACAGCAATCTTTGTTTTGCTGTTCGGTTACGGTTTGCTATCTACTGTTCTCAGCTACCGATACAAGATGCCAATTTCAATTGTTTGGTCCACACCCGGCGCTGCATTCTTGGCAGCGTCAGTTGGATTGGGTCTGGAATTTGAACAAGCAGTCGGCGGTTTCTTGCTATCTGGAGCACTTTTGACCATAACTGGCTTTTGGCCCGCACTTGCAAGATTGGTGCAACGAATTCCTGCCGCAATCGCCTCGGCCATGCTTGCAGGAATCTTGTTCACTTTTGTGATCACGACAGTCCGGGCATCGGTTGATTACCCTTTGCTAGTTCTGCCGTTTGTGCTGGTTTGGTTCTTACTGAATCGGATTTCACCGGTATGGGCAACACCTATTGCAATTGTTTTGGCATTTGGACTCATCAATGCTCAGGTTGGTACCGGCTGGCTTGATGGTGCTAGCTTGTTTCCAGAATTTGCGTTTGTAGTTCCTTCCTTTGAACTTGTGCCCATGTTCTCAATCGGTATTCCGCTGTATCTGATAACTATGGCAAGCCAGAACCTGCCGGGCATAGCAATCATGAAGGGTTTTGGTTACACCGTTCCGGTCCGCGCTGTTATTGGATCTACCGGCATCGCAACTGTTGTTGCGTCATTCTTCGGTGGCTTCGGAATGAACCTCGCGGCAATTACTGCAGCCATTAACGCTAATGAGCAAGCAGCCAAAGATCCTTCTCGAAGATGGCTTGCATCGTTTGTTGGCGGACTGGTCTATTGGCTATTTGCAATCGGAGCCGGCTTTTTTGCAGCCTTTGTGCTGGCTGTACCAACTGAGTTATTGCTAGCGGTGGTAGGCATTGCGCTGCTACCAAGCTTTGTATCTGCAATTGGAGTGTCCCTAGAGGACAAAGAGCATCGACTACCAGCAGCAATCACGTTCGTGGTTGGAGCTGCAGGAATCAGCGTCTTTGGTATTGGCGGTGCGTTCTGGGCACTGGTTGCAGGAATGCTAGTTCTTGGTTGGCAGCGACTGCCACTGCCTAAGCTAGGCCGCGGCGCTTAAGCAGAGGATTTATGTCCGGCTTTTGGCCGGTGAAGTCGCTATACATTTG
>JBIJAI010000002.1:0-73354 GCA_044345815.1 Rhodoluna sp.
AATTGACAGATAGAAAGTGGCGGAGGCCGTGGGATTCGAACCCACGAAACATTTCTGTTCACTGGTTTTCAAGACCAGCTCCATCGGCCGCTCGGACAGACCTCCGTATAGGAGTTTATAGGAAAGCGAGGCAGCTAGCGCTGCCTCGAGAACAGAATCCCCTCAAACCCAGCTAAAACCCTAGCCACTCCATCGTCGGTGACCGATGATGTGACATTGGTTGCGGCAAGCTGAACTTCTTCTGGGGCCTGGCCCATAGCAAATGCCAATCCTCCCGAAGTCTTGGCCCACTCGAACATCTCGATATCGTTTCGCCCATCGCCCATCACAAGCACTTGGTGCTCTGCAATACCAAGACGTTGTCTCTGAACCTCAAGGGCGCTGGCTTTTGAAACGCCTTTGGGTGAGATGTCTAGCCAGGCTGTGTATCCAATTGCATAGCTAACCGAAGCTAGCCCAATCTTTGAAATCAGTCCTAGGAATTCGTCAACATCGTGTTGTGGCGAAAGAACGACGACCCGGCTAACTGGGTGATGCATTAGTTGCTCGAGTGGAGTTTCAAAGTTCTGATCACCGAGGGCATAGGTAGGAAATGGGCGATGGAAGCGGTAGCTTCCATCGACATCTTCAACTGCAAAGTGTGCATCCGGCAGGTATTCAATCAGTTGAGTGAGGATTTCAGCCGGATCAAAGGTGACAATGTCGGTCATTTGGAATCCCTTGGGGTGGTCGAGATCCAGTTGTACTGTCACCGCCCCATTTGAACTGACAACATAACCTTGTTCAAAACCTAGGTCCCTGACAACAGGTACCGCATTTGCTGCAGCTCTGCCGGTTGCAATGATGACCTCGTGGCCTAAATCCTTGACCCTCTGCACTTCCTTAACCACCTCAGGCGAAAGGTAGCCGTCATCGTGTACCAAGGTTCCGTCGATGTCCAGCCCAATTAACCAGCGATCGCTTGGGGAAAGGATAGGCATCGTTTAGATATTCTCCAGGGATTTAGTTATTTGTTCTTGGGGTTAATGAATTCTTCGCCACCGATATAAGGTCGAAGAGCGGATGGAATCTTGACAGAACCATCGGCCTGCTGATGGTTCTCCAGTATCGCGACTAGCCATCTTGTCGTTGCAAGAGTTCCGTTCAACGTTGCAGCGGTGGCAGTTTTGCCATCTGAGGTTCTGTATCGAACGTTTAGTCTTCTGGCCTGGTAGGTGGTGCAGTTTGAAGTCGACGTGAGTTCTCGGTAGTTGCCCTGAGTTGGAACCCATGCTTCGACGTCATACTTTCTTGCTGCCGACGATCCTAGATCTCCTGCTGCTGTGTCGATGACCCGATACGGCAGTTCGCATGCTTGGAGCATCTCCTCCTGGAAACCTAAGAGCTTCTGGTGTTCAGCCTCTGCTTGCTCAGGCGCGATGTAGCTAAACATTTCTAGTTTGTTGAACTGATGGACTCTAAGAATACCCCTGGTGTCTTTGCCGTGGCTTCCTGCTTCTCGTCTATAGCAAGTTGACCAACCTGCGTAGCGAAGCGGGCCATCTTCAAGTTCTATGATTTCGTCGCGGTGATAACCGGCGAGGGCGACCTCGCTGGTTCCAGTTAGGTAAAGCTCGTCTGCAGGCAGGTAGTAAATCTCGTCAGCGTGCTCGCCCAGGAATCCAGTTCCTGCCATGACTTCTGGTCGAACCAGGGTTGGGGTAATCAATGCTGTGAAGCCTGCCTTAGTTGCCTTATCTAGAGCTAGGTTCATGAGAGCTAGCTCAAGGCGTGCTCCCATACCCTTAAGGAAGTAGAAGCGGGAACCGGAAATTTTCGCTCCACGTTCAATGTCAATGACGTCTAGGGATTCACCTAGGGCGACGTGGTCTTTTGGTTCAAAAGAGAAGCTTGGTTTGTTGCCAACTTCCTTGAGTACAACAAAATCGTTTTCGCCGCCGGCAGGTACGCCGTCAAGAACTATGTTCTCTATCTTCCAAATGATCACATCAAGCTCTTCGGCTGTTGTGTTGGCTGCCTCGTTAGCAGCTTTCACTTTTCCAGCTAGCTCTTGAGCCGAGGCGACAAGGGCAGCTTTTTCTTCCTTGGGCGCTGTGGAAACAAGTTTGGAGTGTGCGTTTTGTTCAGCTCTTAGGGTTTCAAAATCTGCGAGTGCCTTGCGGCGCTTCGCATCAGCTTCGGCTGCTTGATCGACCAGTTTCTCATCGCGCCCTCTGGCGCGTTGAGATGCCTTTATGGCTTCTGGGTTTTCTCTAAGGAGATTTAGGTCGATCACCCCTCAAGAATACAAGGGATAAACCTCTGGGTCTTTAGGAAAAAGGCTACCGAGCCTTTCTGATGCTTTCTAGCCACTTGCTAGCATCTGCGTACTGACCGTTTGAGTTGTTTCCCTCAGGCTTGGTTTGTTGCTTGTCTGCTCTTGGGTAAGAACCTAAGAAGCTGACCTTTGGACTGAATCTGTGGAGCCCTGCAAGGGCTTCGCCCATTGATTCATCCAAGACATGACCTTCGGCGTCAATATTGAACCTGTATCGACCCAGTCTGTCCCCGATTGGCCTTGACTCAATCCTTGTTAGGTTGACGCCTCTGGTTGAGAATTGCTCGAGCATGGCAAGTAGTGCTCCTGGTTGATCAGAGGGAAGCTCAACAATTACTGAGGTTTTGTCAGCTCCAGTTGGTTTCGGTAGATCCCCTGCTAGACCGATTTGGATAAACCTGGTCTGAGCTTGCTTGTTTTCGCCAATGTTTTTGGCCAGAGTGATGAGTTTGTGATGGTTAGTTATAGTCGGTGCAGCGATAGCTGCATCCGCTTGTTCTGAAGTTAGCAATGCGGCAGCTGCCGCTGCAGTTGACGTTGCAGGTAAATGGACATGCTTCGGAAGTTTCTCAAGAAGCCACTTGCGACTCTGAGCGTAGGCAACTGGATGCGTTGCAATTGTTTTGACATTAGCGAGTTTCGTTCCAGGTCTTGCAACCAGGTTGAAGCTAACTGGGACTAGATACTCTCCATAGATTCTGATCTTGTCTGTTCCAGCTAGAGCATCCAATGTTGCAGACACTCCACCTTCTATTGAGTTCTCAACTGGAATGATGGCTCTTTTGGCTTTACCTGAGATGACTAGTTCAATTGCTTCCGCAACGTGGTTCACTGCAATCTTCTTGGCGTTCTTCGATTCCTTAACTTGAGCAAGGGCAAGCTCAGTGAAGGTTCCAACTGGACCTAGAAATGCGAAGGTCAGATTTGAAGAAGTTTTCGATGACTTGGCAGGCATAAAGACAAGGTTAGAGCTAACTAGGGCTAAAGCCCAAAGTTTCTTGCCGTAGGTTTGTCAGGTCTAGCCGGCTGGTGCTGTGTAGTCGGGGGCGGACTCGAGTCCCCAGAATTCTTCTAGGGTCTTGATACCTTTTATTTGCATTTCGGTAGCCAACTCAACACCCACATATCTGAAGTGCCAAGGCTCGTACTGGAATCCAGTGATGGGTTTAAGCCCCTTGGGGTATCTCAAGATAAAGCCATGCTCGTGAGCATTCTCTTCAAGCCATCTTCCAGCTTCGGTGTTGCCAAAGCAGACCAGAATCACACAGCCCTGGCCTCTAGCTGAAAAATCGGCTGCTAACCCCAGCTGGTGCTCTGAGTGTCCAGGTCTTGCAGAGAGTTTTTCGGCAACAGCAAGTCCTCGGGTGTCTCTCGTTCTGTTGTATAGGCCTTGTTGGTTTTTGTAGGTTCTGAAACCACTGTTCAAGATCAAGGTGCCGATGCCCTCTTCAGCCATGGCTGAAGCCATCTCTTCCGTTGCTAGGGCTGCTTCTTCTCGCAGCTGCAGCCCAAAGGGGTTTTGAACTTTTGGCTTTGGGAAAGCGGGGAAGACAAGGTTTTCTGGTTGGTATTTAAGAGGAGAGATCTGCCTTTGTTTGTTCACAACCACCCAGATTGAATCTGCTTCATCGATTGAGTATTTCGGTGGGTCAAAGATGGTGACCGGTTTGGCCTGGACTTGGTCAGCGATGATCTGAATTGATTCGGGGAGGTTAGCCACCTGATCGGAAAACATCTTGGGTAAGCCAAGAACTCCGGCTGCGCCAGTTAGTAAGGCTCCGACAACTGAGAGAGTGATTAAGCGCCGAAGGCGCATTGATACTCGTCTGTTGTTTTGAGGCATATGGTCAGCCTAACTCTGCTTGATAAAGATGCCTTGGAGCCTAGACTTATAGACAACACGGGAGTTTGGTAAACCAGACTGAGAGGAAGACTAAAGTCTTCGACCGTCGAACCTGATCTGGGTAATGCCAGCGCAGGGAGGACACTCTTGATACATCCCGTGCCTACCGCAACTAAAGGGGCACGAAATGAAAAAACTAATTGCACTTCTTGCTGGATCCAGCCTTCTGCTGGCAGGCTGCGCACCGGCTGATCAAGAAGCAACCAAGGTCACCTTGGTTGCTCACGATTCCTTCGCTATCTCGGATGAGTCCATCGCGCAGTTTCAAGAAGCCTCTGGCTTTGAACTAGAGATCATTCGAGCAGGCGATGCCGGAAGCCTTACCAACCGCTTGGTTCTGACCAAAGACTCTCCAATTGCTGATGTGGTGTTTGGAATCGACAACACCTTCCGCGGTATTGCCGATGAGACTGGCATCATAGAGGGTGACCTGGTTGAAGTTGACTACGCCGATGTTTGTTTCAATTACGACAGACTTTGGTTCGAAAAGCGCGGCATCACACCACCTGCTTCCTGGAGAGATCTAACCAAACCCGCTTACAACAGCTTGACTGTTGTCACCAACCCACTTTCTTCTTCGCCTGGGCTTGCCTTTTTGGCAACAACAGTTGCTGCCTTCGGTGAGCCGGGGTTTGAGCAGTATTGGAAAGAACTTAAAGATAACGGTGTGATGGTTGCCTCCGGTTGGGATGAGGCTTACTACACTTACTTCTCGGGCTCCTCCGGTAATGGTGAATACCCAATTGTCTTGAGCTATAGCTCGTCCCCTGCTGCTGAAATTCGAGAGGACGGAAAGTCTCAAACAGCTGCGCTGTTGGATGAATGCTTTAGGCAAACCGAGTTCGTTGGAACACTTGTAAGAGCTAAAAACCCAGAAGGTGCCAAAGCACTGGTTGAGTTCTTGCTTTCGGAATCTTTCCAGAACACCATGCCCGGGCTGATGTATGTCTATCCGGTGAACGAGAAGGCTGTGATTCCTGCCGAGTGGTCAGAGTTTGGTCCTGCAGCTAGATCAACCATCGGTGAGGATTTGAGTATTGCCACCCACCGTGAGAAGTGGCAAACCACGTGGTCAGCAATCTTTGAGTAGAAAACTGCTCTGGGCAATACCGCTAACTTTCGTAGCGGTCTTGTTCTATTGGCCAATCGCCAAGATAACCTCACTGGGGTTCTCTGGCGATTGGCTAAGCACGCTTTCTGAACCCAAAACACTCGAAGTGATTTGGTTCACACTGTGGCAGGCAGCCGTTTCAACTTTTGTGACTTTGGTTATTGCAATTCCCGGTGCATACCTCTTATACAGAAAGTCCTTCCCGGGACAAAGTCTTATCAAGGCGCTAATCACTGTTCCTTTTGTTCTTCCCAGCATCGTGGTGGCAGTTGGCTTCACTGTTTTTCGAAGCGTCCACCATTTCTGGATTGAGCTAGGGCTTACCTTTCTATCTGATCCCATTTACTGGATCATCGCAGCCCATGTCTTTGTGAACTACTCGATAGCCGTTAGAGCAATTGGCGGTGTCTGGGCTGGCCTAGATACCGAGATAGACGAGGCCGCTGAATTGGATGGTGCCGGAAGGCTCCGAAGCCTGCTGGCTATTTCTCTACCTCAGCTTCGACCCGCGATCTTCTCCGCTGCTGCCCTAGCGTTTTTGTTCTCGGCAACAAGCTTTGGGATTGTTTTGGTGCTCGGTGGCGGCCAGGTGCAAACCATCGAAACAGCGATCTACTTCTCAGCCACCCAGTTTCTGGATCTTGAGGCAGCTGCCGCTCTGGTCTTAGTACAGACAGTAATCACTGCAGCTGCTTTCTTGGTTGGCTCGTCACTTTCCAAGGGAACCGTTGGCCTGGAGCTGGTCTTTGAGGGTAGTCGCAAACCCCGGGTGGACATTCGTGACTGGCCGGCTAGCGTTATCACCGCTGGAATTGTTATTGGGCTTTTGGTGATGCCGATGCTGTTGGTAATGGTTGAGGCATTCAGGGTTGGCGATGGTTGGGGACTTACGAATTTTGCAAACCTGGGAACCCGCGGGGCTAGAGACCTTTTGAACATTTCGGTTATTGATGCTGCTTCAAACTCGCTTAGAAACATGGTTGTTGCAGCAGCTATTGCTTTTGTGCTCGGGACGCTGATTTCTTGGCTGCTGGTTAGAACTAGACGAAAGCTATTGGACTTAGTGTTTCTCGTTCCTCTTGGTGTTTCGAGTGTTGTTCTTGGCTTTGGTTTCCTGGTTTCTTTTGATGCAGCCTGGTTCCCGCTTCGATCCTCATGGTTGATTGTTCCTCTTGCCCAAGCACTGATAGCCCTGCCGATGGTCATAAGGCTGGTTTATCCAGCACTTGTTTCGATTGGCAAAGAGCCAATTGAACAAGCATGTCTTGATGGGGCATCTTCTTGGCAAATCTGGAGATTTGTTGAATCGGGAATGATCAAGGGAGTTTTGCTTACCGCTGCAGGTTATGCGGCAATCATCTCTGTTGGTGAATTTGGTGCAAGTAGTTTCCTTGCATATGGATCAGAAGGAACAATTCCAACATTGTTGTTTAGGTTGATTGCTAGACCAGGCGAACAAAACTATGGAATGGCGATGGCTGTTTCAGCCATCCTCATTGTTTTTGTATTCTCAGTGATGCTGCTGCTCAGTAGATACTCAAAGACCAGGCAGGCTTAGAGCGGCCATCAATTTCGCTGGTAGCCTTTACCAGTGCCTCGCCTAAAGAACTTTGTTTCCAGCATTCTGCTGGCCTTCGGCTACTCAATCAACTCCAAATCCAAGAAGAAGCTTCTTGGAGATTTGATTCGCCTTCCTGAAGGTGTTGGTTTATCCCCGCTTGAAGCAAGAAAGATCTACAAATCCTCCAAGAGTCAATTAGGTCAGGATCTTCTTGCCCTGATTGCAGCAGGAGCAAAAGAGCCTGGTTTCTTTGTTGAGTTTGGCTCAGCCGACGGCGTTGCACTCAGCAACAGCTTTCTTCTCGAGAAGGAAATGGGTTGGTCAGGGATTCTTTGTGAACCAAGCAGAAGCTGGCACGAAGACCTCAAGCGAAACCGCTCTTGCATCGTGGACACTCGCTGCGTGTATTCAAGAACCGGTGAGCAGATCAGCTTCTCAGAGAACTACATCGGTGAGCTGTCGGGAATCACAGAGTTCACCGGCGATGATCACCACGGGATTCTAGATAGAACAACGACCTCATACCAAGTTGAGACCATCTCACTTCTAGACCTACTAAAGAGCCACAGCGCCCCAAAGCACATCGAGTTTCTATCCGTTGACACAGAAGGTAGCGAGTTTGAGATTCTCAACGCCTTCGATTTCTCCCAGCACACCTTTGGTGCAATCTGCGTTGAGCATAACTACCTAGAGAACAGACCTAAGGTCAAGCAGCTACTTGAAGCTAACGGCTACCGTCAGGTATACCCAGAGCTATCTGAATTTGATGACTGGTTTGTTTTGAAAACAAACCAGAACATTGTTGGCTAAGCCGGAGCTAGACACCCCGGTATCTGTCTAACCGAAGACATCCAAATCAAGCTTCACTTTCCTAACGGAAAGAGTCAGAGCATAACCATCCAGGTTTTTCCTGGTTCGAATTGTGGACTCTCCGTCGGCATTGGTAGTTCCTCTAAAAGTAATACTTGGCAAGCTGTCGCTAGTAGCCCTCACAACGAATGGAATCTTGGCAACCACTAGGTCAATTTCTAGAACTGCACGCCGATTTGACGTCTGCGAAACCTCCAGCAAATCCGCCCTCTCTTCGGCATCTAAAGACTTAAGCAATTCCAAAGCCGCAGATGTTCGCCTATTCGTATTTGCAATCGAGGCAACCCGAGAGACTTGTTCGGTTCTAGTAAGTGTTTCGCTCGATCCTGATGAAACCCCAACAGGGTTGGCACATACTCCGCCGCTTTCTGTTCCACCGCTAGGGCTTGTCAATGGACCCCACTGGAAACACTTCTGCTTACCAGGGTTTTCTGCATTCCAAGTTTGAGATTTTTTAAGAGCTTCTGAGATAGCTGCAGATTTCTCGGATTCATAAAGTGTTGAGACTGACCGGGGAATTGGCTCTCTCCAAGGATTCTTTACGCAAACTCGAAACCATTTGCCCGTGACAGAATCAAATCCATTGTTTTCGGCAGCGTAGGGATCACCATTTGGCCCATAAATCACGGGGCAGCGCCATTGGGCTGCCACGGTGCTGTTAAAGAATTGCGGCCACGAAGTTTCATCGGTGCTCACGATACGAGTACCTGGAATCTCGCCACCAGTTGGAATGTTGGGATATGGGTCAGTCGCGCCAGCAACTCTAGAAACTGTTTCTGGTTCTGACCGGTTTGTGGTTGAACTTTGCGTGGAACCTACTGGAACCTGCTCAATCCTCACGCATCGGGTGATTGTCCTGCCGTTGGATGTATCAACAATTAGATGGCGTGCCCACCCGTCGTTTCCGCCTGGGCAATCGCCCTGACCTTCAACCTCGACCACTTCTGCAGAAGCACTGATCGGCGAGAAAACAAAGGAAGAAGTGAAGAGGGACACAAACAGTGCCAAGCTCCTTAGGAACTTACTTTTGGTCAAATACTTCATGATTTACAGAACCCCCTAGTGCTTACCTTAGCAACTCTTGAAATTCTGAGGAACTGCATGGGTCCGCTCCCACGGCCACCAGGTTTTTGTCTTATTTGTTCGTTGTCGCGACAAGCTCGTAGTGAGCACCCTCTAGCCGGTGCTGAATAACTTCTAGCGCCTCTGGATTTTGATCGACCAGAATGAAGCTTCTGTTTAGCATGTTGGCAACCACTCCTGTAGTTCCAGACCCTGCAAAAAAGTCCAGAACAACATCCCCTTCTTTGCTACTGGCCTGAATGATTCGTCGCAATATGCCGATGGGCTTTTGAGTTGGGTACCCGGTTTTTTCTTTCCCCGTAGGGGAAACGATGGTGTGCCACCAGACATCGGTTGGAAGTTTGCCTTTGGCAACCTTTTCTTCTGTGACCAGTCCTGGAGCCATGTATGGCTCCCGGTCTACTGTTTCTGAATCGAAGTAGTACTGCTTTGTGTCTTTGACAAATACCAAGATGGTGTCGTGCTTAGCTGGCCAACGCGACTTAGATTTCCCTCCATAGTCGTAGGCCCAGATGATTTCGTTCAGGAAGTTATCTGGTCCGAAGAGGGCATCAAGCAAAACCTTGGCGTAGTGAGATTCTCGGTAGTCCAGATGCAGATACAAAGTACCTGTTGGTTTTAGAAGGCGATGTGCCTCTTGGAGCCTCGGCTCCAAGAAGGCCCAATAGTCAACGAATTGGTCGTCGTAGGAAAGCACCTGAGACTTAACCGTCTCGTACCTTTGCCCCTTGAACCCGACTCGGTCACCCTCGTCGTTTCTTCGGGTAGTTTCCTTGGATCGTTGCTGGGATCTTCCGGTGTTGAAGGGTGGGTCGATATAGATAAGGTCTATTGATTCAGTCGGAATAGACTGCAAAATGGCAAGGTTATCCCCGAGATAGACGGTGTTCTTTTGAACAGTGTTCTTGGTCTCGGTCACAAGGGAAAGATTAACACCATGGAACCAAAAGTGATCCACAACCAAGAAGCTCACAGATATGAGCTTTGGTTGGAAGATAAGCGCATAGGTCTAGCTGACTACTCCTTGATGCCTGGGGAGCGCCACTTTGTCCACACCGAAGTTGATCCAGATCAGCAAAACAAGGGCTATGCCGCTGATCTGATGCGCGAAGCCTTGGCGGATGTTAGAGCCAACTCCAAGGACAAGGTTGTCCCGGTTTGTTCCTACGTCGTTATGTATATGAAGAGGCACCCAGAAACCCATGACCTGTTGAAGGGCTCTATCGAAGAGGCGGTTGCTGCTTGCCGCTGGCCAGGAGCTAAGGGTTAGTTTCTAGCTAACTCTTTGGTTGACCCAGGTAACGAGATCATCAATAATTGCGTCCTTGTTGAGCTCGTTATAGATCTCGTGCCTGCATTCGTGGTAAACGAATAGTTCGATGTCGTCAATGCCTGCGTTTTTCCTATAGGCCTCAACTAGAGCCTTGTTGGAATACTCTCCGCCGATTGGGTCGGCCTCCCCAACTTGCACCAGGATCGGCAGGTCTTTTCTGATTTCCTTCGAAGGAGTTCCGAAAAGCTGTAGGGAGTTCTTGACTCCAAATACCTGCATCGCAAGTGCTAGGAAGGTGAGCGGGTCAGATACGAACTGGTTCTGAATTTCCACATCTCTCGAGAGCCACTCGTAACCGGTTGAACCAGGAATCCTCTTCCAGACCTTGTTGAAATCTCCTGTTGCAAGATAGCCAGGCATTGTCAAAGCAGATCCTGAAAGTACTACTGCGTCGTAAATGTCCGAATACTTGTTGATAATCTTCTGGGCGATGAATGATCCCCAGCTGTGTCCTAGAAGGACAAGTGGTCGGTTGGGGTTTTCTGCCTTGATTAGTTTTGAAAAGTCAGCAACCTGCTTGTAGGTTGCTGCCATTCCTCCAGGTCCTAGGTTCCCCAATCGCTTGATCTGCTTGTTCGCAAGTTGTCTAACGCCTGTTTGACCATGACCTCTGTGGTCGTCCGCATAGACGCTAAAGCCTGCCTTGTTAAGGGTTGCTGCCATTGCGTCGTATCTTCTGGCGTGCTCGCCTAGACCGTGAGCTATCTGGATCACAGCTTTTGGCTGCGCTACTGGCCACTCATAGAACATGATCTCGACTCCAAAGTCGTCTTTGAAGGATCTTTTGATTGGTAGATCTGTCATGTTCTGTGCCTTCTTTTTGTTTCCGATTGGTGGATGCTGCTTAACAAATACTCTCGCAAAAGACGGCTCAGCGGTTAGTCCCAGCTACTTGGAGCTGGTTCTTTGCCCTTCGGCAAAGACGATGCTTTGGACCAGGCAGCTACCCACTCAGGAAGCTTAGGAACTGGCCCAGTCCAAGGTGTGACCTCTAGAAGTTCCTGAGGGGTGACGATGCCTCTGGAGCGCTTTAGGAAGCGAATACGAACTACTGCCCTGGCATAGATCTGATGTTTGACGACGAATCTTTGTTCAAAGTAAAAAGCCTCATCGGTCCAACCGATGACTTTGCTTTCTAGGGTGAACTCCTGCCAAAGCTCAAGAGATTTTCTAAAGGTGATGTTCTCTGCAACAACGACTGGATACCAGCCAAGTTTTTTCCACTTGTTCCAGATGCCGGTTCGTTTTCCGTGGTCGTATCTGGCAAGATCAAGGATTGTTAAAAACACACCGTTGTTCATGTGACGGTAAATATCTAGATCAGTTGGCCAAACCTGAAACTTTCTTTTGGCAACCTCGTGGATCTGAAGGGGTGGCCTTGTTCTCCAGCTAACTAGCTGAACAATAAGTCTTAGCCAAAGCTTCATTTACCAGATGCTCACTCGCTGCGACTGATCTAGCCAGAGCGCATCCTCTGGGGACAGATCAAAGGCTTCGTAGAAAGCATCGATGTTTCGAACGATCTGGTTGCAACGAAACTCTGGTGGTGAGTGTGGGTCCGTAGCCAATCGCTGCAGAACCATCTCATCGCGTCCCTTAGTTCTCCAAGCCTGTGCCCAAGAAAGGAAAAGTCTTTGCTTTGCAGTTAGACCATCGATTGGTGCAGGTTCTGCTCCACCGTTGTCCTTTACGGACAAAAGGTAAGCGCGGTACGCGATTCCAAGACCACCTAGGTCACCGATGTTTTCACCGATGGTTAGTTCACCGTTGACCTTGTTCTCGTCTGGCAACTGCTCAGGAGAAAGTTCGTTGAACTGAGAAATCAAACTTGCTGTTCGCTCTTCGAATGACTTGCGGTCCGCATCTGACCACCAGCTGATCAGTGCTCCGTCGCCGTCATACTTTGATCCCTGGTCATCAAAGCCGTGACCGATCTCGTGACCGATGACTGCACCGATTGCTCCGAAGTTCACGGCGTCATCGGACTCGAGTGAGAAAAACGGCGGCTGCAAAATTGCAGCTGGGAAAACAATCTCGTTGAAGCCTGGGTTGTAATAGGCGTTTACGGTTTGTGGTGTCATGAACCACTCTTCGCGGTCAATCGGTGAACCGATTTTCTTCATTTCGCGATCTAGTCCCCATGAGGTCACACGCTTGATGTTGCCAACCAAATCATTTCGGTCGATGACGATGCTTGAGTAGTCTTTCCACTTCGTCGGGTAACCGATCTTCGGTGTGAACTTATCTAGCTTGACCAGTGCTTTCTTTTTGGTCTCATCGCTCATCCACTCAAGCTCCTGAATGCTTTCGCGGTAAGCCTGAATCAAATACTCAACCAGCTGATCCATCTTTGCTTTAGCTTCAGGCGGGTAATACTTCTCAACGTAGATCTTTCCTACGGCTTCACCAAGGGATCCCTCAACAAGTGATACTGCTCGCTTCCAGCGAGCGCGGTTGACCGGCGCACCGGTCAACTTGGTTCCATAGAAACTAAATCTTTCGTCTACAAACTCTTGGGACAGGTAAGCAGCCTTCGAAGAGATCACGTTCCAGCTAAGCCAGGTCTTGAGGTTCTCTAGATTGCCCTCAGCGTAAACGGAGGCCAGTCCTTCGAAGAAGGAAGGCATCATCACGATCGACTCAGCAAGAACCTTCGGATCGATGCCTGCTCCCACAAACCACATGTTCCAGTCAAAGGTGGGTGTGAGCTTTTGAAGATCTGCAAACTTGGTTGGGTTGTTTGTCTTATCGGCATCGCGGGTTGCGACGTTGTCCCAGTGCTTTGAAGCAAGCGTTGTCTCAAGTTCAAGAACAGTCTTTGCTGCTGCTTCAGCTTTTTCTTTGTCCCAGCCTGCAAGCTCAAACATCTTGCCGACGTGAACCTGGTAAGCCTCAAGGATTTCTTTGTGCTTGTCCTCGCGGTAGTAAGCCTCGTCAGGAAGACCAAGTCCACCTTGGTAAAGGTTGATCTGGTATCTGGTTGGATCATTCGGGTCGTTATCGACATACATGCCGAAGATGCCGCTGGTTCCGGTTCTTTCGAACTCGCCAAGCAGCTTGGTTGCATCGGCAAGCGATGAAATTGCTTGGACCTGGTCCATGTCCGCTTTGATTGGTTCTGCGCCGAGCTGGTTAGCCTTTGCCTCATCCAAAAAGCAAGCGTAGAGATCACCGATTTGTTGGCTGACTCCTGGCTTTGGGTTGGCGGCTGCTTCTTCCAGGATTAGCTTGACGGCTTCTTCAGAGGCATCGGCGAGCATATGGAAGGAGCCGTAGATGGCCTTATCTTCTGGGATCTCGGTTTTGTCTAACCAGGTGCCGTTGACGTGTCTGAATAAGTCGTCTTGGGCTCTTGTTTGCTTGTCTAGCGAGGTGGCGTCAATACCGGGGAGAAGTTTCATTCCTTTATTCTAGAGAACCCTTGAGGCTAGAATTTTGCTATGGAACTGCAGAAGATCATCCTTTACTACGGCTTTGCTCCGGTTCCGGACCCCGAAGCCATGAAGCTTTGGCAGCGCACCCTGTGTGAATCTCTGGGACTAAAAGGGCGCATTCTTATCTCCAAGCACGGTATCAATGGAACCCTTGGTGGCGAGATGGAAGCACTAAAGAGGTATGCCCGCGCCACCAAGGAATATCCAGGATTTAACAAGATTGATTTCAAGTGGTCTGATGGCACCGGCAATGACTTTCCAAGACTTCGCGTTCGCTCCAGAAGCGAGCTGGTTGCCTTCGGAGCTCCGGAGGAGCTCCAGGTTGGACCCAAGGGAATCATCGGTGGCGGTAAGCACCTAAAGCCTGAAGAAGTAAATCAACTTGTTGAGCAGCGCGGCGATGAAGTTGTCTTCTTTGATGGACGCAATGCTTTTGAAGCAAAAATTGGAAAGTTCAAAAACGCTGTTGTTCCAGACGTTGAGACGACCCATGACTTTGTCAAAGAAATTGAGTCTGGAAAGTATGACCACCTCAAGGACAAGCCAATTGTCACTTACTGCACCGGTGGTATCCGCTGTGAGATTTTGTCGGTAGCGATGAAAAACCGAGGTTTTCAAGAGGTTTACCAAATCAAGGGTGGCATCGTTCGCTACGGCGAGAAGTTTGGCGACAAGGGTCTTTGGGAAGGATCTTTATACGTCTTTGATGACCGAATGAAGATGGATTTTTCTCCGGAGGTCAAAACAATCGGTGAGTGTGAAGCATGTGGTGGAAAAACCAGCAACTTCCACGACTGCTCTTCTCTGGCTTGTCGGGATCTAGTGCTTTTGTGTGATGAGTGTGTAGCCAAGCCTGAAAACCTAGCCTGCAAGCCAGAACACACCAGAGGTAAGCGCATTGGGGCTACCGTCGGTTAGTTCCGATTCCCCTACTAGCGAAGCCACCAGCTGTTTTTAGACCCTTGCGGATAAACTTGTATTTCGCCACCAAACAAGGGACGCGCTTGGGCTTTATAGACAAAATCGAGAAAACTCTAGAAAAGAAGGTCACTGGCCTTTTTTCCAAGACCTTCAAATCTGGCCTAGAGCCAGTCGAGATAGCCGCAAGTATCCGACAGGAAATGGACGCCAAGGCATCCATCTTGAGCCGCGACCGAATCCTGGTTCCAAACTCTTACCTGGTTTCCCTAAGCCCACAGGATCACCAGAAGCTTTCAAACCTCGGCGAACCACTACTCGATGAACTCAAAGACCTAGCTTCTGAGCACGCCCGCAAGCAAGGCTTCACCTTCGGTGAGGTTTTGGAAATCAAGCTTGCTTCTTTACCCTCATTGGTTCTGGGTCAGCTGGAGGTCTCGTCAGAAGCCAAAAAACTTGATGTTGCTTGGATTCCGGTGCTGCAGGCAAATGGTGTGAACCACGAGCTAACAAAATCTCGGACAACGGTAGGCAGAGATTCCACAGCAGATCTTCAAATCGGGGACAATGGTCTAAGTAGAAAGCACTTTGAAATCCTTTGGGATGGCTCAAAGGCAGCGCTTCGAGACTTAGGCTCCACCAACGGCACCACCGTAGCTGGCAAAAAGATCGACCAGCTCCAGATTTCCTCCGGCACGGTTTTTTCAGCTGGTCGAACTGACTTCTTATTCAATGTGATTGCGAGGGCTAAGTGAGTGAGCTAGCGCTGTTTCTAGTCCGCACCGGATTCCTTGTTCTACTTTGGATCTTCATTTTCAGCATCATCTCGGTAATCCGAGCTGACCTGTTTGGACAAAAGGTAGTTTCTCGCGTTGCCCAAGCAAACGTGCCTGCAGTTTTCTCAAGCCCTGCTGTCACAGCTACCGGCACCACTCAAGCCCCAGAGCTGAAAGCCACCAAGCTTGTTGTCACCGCAGGTGACAAAGTTGGCACAGAGATCGCTCTTGCAGGCAGGCAGCTAACCATCGGTCGAGCAGGAGATAGCGATCTAATCGTTGATGACGAGTATGCATCGACTCATCACGCCAAGTTGGTTTTTATCAACGGTGACTGGTTGATTCAAGATCTTGATTCCACCAACGGAACAGTCCTTGACGGTCAGAAGGTTTCAACACCTCTGCCGGTAGCGATGAACACCCAGGTTCGAGTTGGCCAAACAACTTTTGAGTTGAGGGCGTAGCCACCTTGGGCATAAGAACCGTTTCCTACGCAGCAAGCGATGTTGGGAAAGTCAGATCTTCCAACCAGGACTCCGGCTACGCCGGAGTCAATCTGTTCTTTGTCGCTGACGGCATGGGCGGTCACGCTGGAGGAGACATAGCTTCGGCTATTACCGCCCAGCACGTTGCAACTGCCGATGAGCCGGTTGAAAACTCTCAGCAGGCCGAGCAAAAGCTAATTGATTACATTTGGCAAGCCAATGAGAAGCTTGGGGCATCGGTTGACCAACACTCAGAACTTGCCGGTATGGGAACTACCTTCTCTGGCATCTTTGTCAACGGAACCAGTGTTTCCATCGGACACATCGGGGATTCAAGAATTTATCTTGCCCGCGATGGTGTTGTGAAGCAGATCACCTCAGATCACACATTCGTTCAAAGACTTGTTGACACTGGCCGCATCACAGAAGAAGAAGCCTTGGTGCACCCAAGACGAAGCGTTTTGATGCGCGTGCTTGGAGATGTTGAGCAGTTCCCGGAAGTTGATCTTGAGACCTTTGAAACCAAAGCAGGAGATCGCTGGTTGGTTTGTAGTGATGGTCTATCTGGTGTTGTTCCTGAAAGACTGATGCACCGCATCCTGCTTTCTACATCAACTGTTCAAGAAGCGACCGAATTGCTAGTTGGTGAAGCTCTGGAATTTGGAGCCCCCGATAACGTCACGGTTGTTTTGGTCGATGTGTTAGATGCCAAGGAAGAAGTAGAAGTTTCTCCTGCTAGAACCTTTGTTGGGTCAGCCGCCAGTGAAGTGGTTATCGAGGAGCGCAAGGGTCGAAGTATCCTTCGGATTCTGAACCCAATGACGCTTATCGAGATGCTTCAAAAGCCTGAGGACCCAACAAGCTTCGCTCCAGAATCCGAAGAGCTTCTAGAAAAGATCTTGAAAGACACCAAGGGCCGCATCAGGGCCAGACGTTTACGTCAGATTGCTACCTATCTGTTAATCGTTGCTGCGGCAACCTATGGATTGTTCTTGGCTTACGAATACACCCAGACCAGATATTTCGTTGGAACCAGCGATGGGGTTGTTGTTATCTATAAGGGCATCAAGGAAGATCTTGGCCCATTCAAGTTCTCAACTGTTTACGAAGTTTCTAACATCACGCTTGATTCTCTTACTGACTTCCAGCGCGAAGCGCTGGAGCGCTCCATTGGAACTGAGAGCTTAGAAGAGGCCCGAAGAGTTTTGGATCAGCTAGGTGGTAACTAGCGATGAATGCGCTAACCGAAGCCCTTCAGATTTCCAAGCTGATCAAAGTTGTTCCAAGATCTAGAAACCTAGAAGCTCTGCTGCTGTTTTTTGCAGCCGGATTAAACGCCTTCGAAATCGCCCAGATTCAACTTTCGATTCTGGAAAAGATGACGACGGATCTTTTCACCTACTGGCTTCCGCCAGTGGTCTTTGCACTTGTTTTGCACATGATTCTAAGACGCCGCGCATCCGAAGCTGATCCGTTGATTTTGCCGATTGCTGTTGTGCTAAACGGTCTTGGCATTGCGATGATTTACCGGCTTGATCTTGCAACCATCGCCTCCGGCGGTGCTGAGCTATTTGCCTTCCGGCAAGTGATGTGGACAGCACTTGCCATGGCAATTGCTGCCATGGTGATTTTGTTTATCCCGAGCCAGCTATTTCTTCGCAGGTATGTCTACGTGTCAATGGCGGTTGGTATCGCGCTGCTGCTATTGCCATTGGTGCCATTTATTGGAACCACGATCAACGGTGCGACTTTGTGGATCTCGGTTTTTGGAATCACTTTCCAGCCAGGCGAAATCGCCAAGATTGCGCTGATTATTTTCTTTGCCGGATACCTGGTAAACCGCAAGGATTCACTTGCAGTGGTTGGAAGAAAGATTCTTGGAGTAAGAATCCCTAGGGGTCGTGAGCTTGGGCCCATCTTGGTTATTTGGCTTGCAAGCATTGGCGTACTTGTATTGCAGCGCGATCTTGGAACCAGCATTTTGTATTTCGGTTTGTTCTTGGTGATGATCTACGTTGCAACCGGACGTGCCTTCTACGCCGGCATCGGTGTTGCGATGTTGGTCACCGGTGGATTAGTTGCTTCACGTGTATTGGACTACGTCACTAGAAGATTTGACGCTTGGCTAAATCCTTTCGACCAAGACAACTACGACGCAATTGGTGGTAGCTACCAAATTGTTCAAGGCATCTTTGGTATGGCTAATGGTGGATTGTTCGGAACTGGACTTGGTGGCGGCGTTCCACAGCTAGTTCCTTTGGCCGAGAGCGACTTTATTGTTGCAAGCCTTGCTGAAGAACTTGGCCTGATTGGGTTCTTTGCGATTCTTGCTCTTTACTTCCTATTGGTTGCACGGGGACTAAAAGTTGGTTTTAAGCATTCAGACGAGTTTGCCAAGCTGATGGCAGTTGGTTTTGCTTTCGTTATTGCCCTTCAAGTATTTGTGGTTATCGGCGGGGTGACAAGAATCTTGCCGCTCACCGGTCTTACAACACCGCTACTGGCAGCCGGTGGTTCTTCTCTTCTTGCCAACTGGATCATCATCGCGATGCTGCTTCGTCTTTCAGATTCTGCAGCTGATCGCCAGACCGAGGTGATCATCAAGTGACCAAAGAGCTAAGAAGAGTTTCTCTTGTTGTGGCAGCGATGTTTATCAGCTTGTTTATTGCTGGGACGCTGCTGCAGGCGGTAAACACCGAAGCTGTTGCTAATGATCCAAGAAACGTCAGAAGCATCTACGAAAGCTATAAAACCCAGCGTGGGCCGATTCTGGTTGATGGTAAACCAATTGCCAAATCAGTCCCTGCCGATAACGCCTACCGCTACCTCCGCACCTACGACAACGAGATTTACTCGGCCGTCACCGGATATTTCTCCGTCTTCCGTGGCGCTACCGGTATGGAGTCGGCTGCCAACTCTTACCTTTCTGGGCAAAGCTCTTCACAGTTCTTTGAGCAGGTAAACGCTGTTCTTTCTGGGAATCCCGTCACTGGAGCAGCTGTTGAGCTAACTCTGGACCCGAATCTGCAGCAAGCTGCCTGGGATGCACTTGGCGACTACCGCGGGGCACTTATCGCCATTGATCCTGTCACAGGAAACATCTTGGCGATGGTTTCAAAGCCTGGCTACAACGCCAACAAAATTGCCGGTCACGACAGTGAAAAAGTTCGAGATAACTACGTCGAGCTTGAATCAGATCCTGCAAACCCACTTATCAACAAGACCATAAGCGGGGACCTGTACCACCCGGGTTCGGTATTCAAGCTGGTTGTTGCAGCAGCGGCTCTGGAATCTGGTGAATACACAAATAGCAGCAGTTTTGGAAATCCTGTTTCAGTTCGTTTGCCGAACTCAACCTCTGAAGTGTTCAACTCTTCTCGAAGGGCATGTGGAGCGGGATCTGAAGTCACACTTATCTATGCGATGCGCTATAGCTGCAACGTTCCCTTCGTTGAGTTGGGTCTTGCACTAGGGCAAGAGCGGCTGCGAGCTCAAGCTGAGCTATTTGGCTTTGGCAAGGAAATCCGCGTTCCGATGCTTGCAACCCCGAGCGTGTTCCCTGACGAAATGGATGAAGCTCAACTGGGACTTTCCTCCTTTGGTCAGTTTGATGTTCGAGTAAGCCCGTTGCAGATGGCCCTGGTTTCTTCGGCAATTGCCAATGGCGGATTGATGATGCAGCCGAATCTGATTGAAAGCGTGATCAGTCCAAATCTTTCCGTCATTGCCTCCCCGCAACCAGAGGTTCTTTCGCAGCCGATTACTGCAGCAACTGCTGAAGCGTTGAAAAAGATGATGGTTCAGGGTGTTTCGAGGGGTGTTGCTTCCAACGCTTCAGTTTCTGGATTTAAGGTTGCGGGAAAAACAGGAACTGCCGAAAACGGCGACGGCGAGAGAGTCACCCTTTGGTTCACAGGCTTTGCACCGGCGACCAATCCGAAAGTTGCAATTGCACTAGTGATTGAAGACGGTGGCGGAAGAGATTCTGGTGCGAGCGGTAATGGCACCGCAGCGCCGGTCGCGAGGTCGTTTTTCCAGGCGGTGCTTCGATAGTGAAACCTGAAGCTGGTCAGATTTATGGCAACCGCTATCGACTTGTTGATCGCATTGCAATTGGCGGTATGGGTGAGGTTTGGCGAGCGCACGACGAAGTAATCCTTCGCGACGTTGCAATCAAGATCTTGAAGCCAGAGTTCATGGGCGACCCTGGTTTTCTGGAGCGCTTCCGTGTTGAAGCTCGGCACGCAGCAAGAGTTGATCATGAGGGTATCGCTGATGTCTACGACTACGGTGAGGGTTCTGGTTCGGCGTATTTGGTTATGGAGCTGGTTTCCGGTGATTCTCTAGCTCGCATCATTGAAAAGCGAATTCGGTTAAGCGGCGTTGAGGTTCTAAGCATCATCGAACAAACCGCTCGTGCGCTTCACGCAGCTCACGAGGACGGTTTGGTTCACCGCGATGTCAAGCCAGGAAATCTTTTGATTACCCCGAGCGGGAAAGTAAAGATCACAGACTTTGGTATCGCCCGAGTTGCTGACCAGGTTGCGCTAACTGCCACCGGACAAGTGATGGGTACCGTTCAGTACTTAGCCCCCGAGCAAGCAACCGGTAAGCAAGCAACTCCTTCAACCGATATCTACTCGCTTGGAATTGTTGCCTACGAAGCGCTAACTGGAAGAAGACCCTTCACCGGTGAATCTCAGATGGTGATTGCGATGGCGCAAATCAACGACAAGCCACCGGCCATGGATGCGGATATCGATCAGCGAGTGCAGGATTTGGTTTTGTCTTGCCTTGCCAAAAAGCCAAACCAACGTCCAGGCTCTGCTCTGGATCTATCCAATCGAGCCAGAGCGCTGCGTTTGCAACTTGAGGGAGTATCCCCGACTGAAGTTTTCAATCAGGATCAAACCCCAACGGTTAGAAGCAGAGTTATCGAAGAAGATCCAAAGACCGAGCCTGCCGAGAAGCTTCCGGTTATCTGGCCGTGGCTAGTTTTGATTGGATTGCTGTTTACTGCAGCAGCGGGTGTGATGATTGCGATTGTTCTAAGCCTTGGAACCGAACAACAAAACGAAGTCCCGGTGCCAACTTTTGACCCGAGCACTTCGCCATCTGATGCTCCAGCCGAGGAGCCGGTCCAAACGGTGGTTGTTTTGCTTACCGATGTGATCGGCAAGAACGTTGCTGATGCCTCTATTTTCTTGAAAGAACGTGGCCTGCTGGTAGATGCGATTCCAGGGGAGCCGCTGGATCCAGCAGACCCGCGTATCTTGAGCGTTTACCGAGCCGATGGTCTGGGTCAGGTTGCTGTTGGTTCGACAGTGAAGATTTACTACTACATTCAGCAAACCACGCTTCCAGCTCCAACCGAATCAACCCCTGGATCGGAACCAACCGATGGTAGTTCGCCGATTCCGTTGCCGAGCTTTACGGTGTCCCCTATTCCTTCCCCTACCCCAACAGGTGAAAGCGAAAGTGGCAACTGATGAGCTGGGTAATATTGGAAGGTATGAACGGGGTGCGACAAATTGTCTGAGCAAGAGCGCGTGTTAGCTGGTCGCTACCAAGTGGGCGAGATTATCGGCCGCGGTGGTATGGCTGATGTGTTCGAAGGTGTTGACCTTCGCCTCGGTCGCAAGATTGCTATCAAGCTACTCAAGTCCGATCTCGCCAATGACGAGAACTTTGAATCCCGCTTTGCTCAGGAAGCCCAAGCATCGGCCAAGATGGCTCACCCAACCATCGTTCGTATCTATGACGCCGGTGAAGAGATCTCAACTGACTCAAACGGTAACGTTAGAAAAACTCCGTTTATTGTCATGGAGTATGTCAAGGGCAAGCTGCTAAGAGATTTGATGCATGAGCGCAAGCTCACTTCCAGCGAAGCCGTTGGCTACGCCAAGGGAGTGCTTACGGCTCTGGAGTATTCACACAAAGCTGGAATCATCCACCGCGACATCAAAGCATCCAACATCATGGTCACTGAAGAAGGACAAGTCAAAGTCATGGACTTTGGCATTGCCCGTGCAATCTCTGACTCCTCAGCGACCCAAGCTCACACCTCAGGAATTGTTGGAACCGCTCAGTACTTCTCGCCTGAGCAAGCAAGAGGCGAAGCAGTTGATGCTAGAACCGATCTTTACTCAACCGGTGTTGTGCTTTACGAGATGCTGGCAGGACGCCCTCCTTTCAAGGGTGACACCGCTGTTTCGGTTGCTTACCAGCACGTAAGTGAAAAGGTCACCCCACCTTCCGCACACAACCCAGATGTTTCCCCTGAGATGGATCAGGTTGTTCTAAACGCCCTGGCTAAAGATCGCAACGAGAGATTCCAAACAGCCGAAGAGTTCCGCGAACACCTAGTTGCTGCCGCAAACGGCGAAGCCAAACAGAAAGCTGCGCCGGTTGCCAAGACTGCTCCAGTGGCCCAACAGGAAACTCAAGTTTTGGATGCTGCACCAACTGAAGTTATCGGCGAGATTCAGCCAGAGGATTTCTTCAAAGAACTTGGTGTTGATTTCAACTCCAACACCGAAACCAGTGCGATCAGAATTCAGACCGCTTCTCGGTCTGAGCGGCCTTCGGCTGGAGTGCTATGGGGTGTTGGATCAGGTGCGTCGGTAGTACTTATCGGTTTGATCATTTGGTTGCTTACCCTTGGAGGATCCTTGCAGCCGCTGCTTCCACCTGCCAACTCGGGAATTCCGGTTGCTGATGTTTCAGGTGCACTATTTGATGATGGCGCACAAGCCCTTCGCGACCAGGGATTACTGGTTCTTAGACTTACCGAGGCAAGTGATGAGATTCCAGTTGGAGTAATCATTCGCACCGATCCACCAGCAGGAACTAACGTTCCCGAGCGAACCACAATCGAAGTTGTGGTCTCCTCAGGAAAACTAGAGGCTACGGTGCCGCTGCTAACTGGGCTCACCGAAGAAGCTGCCAGAGCTGCCCTAGAAAGTGTCGGATTGGTACTTGGTGTTATCTCTCCTGCGAACTCAGCAAGTGTTGTTAAGGGTTCGGTTATCGAATCGGTTCCAGCAGCTAACGAGCGAGTACCTGGAGGATCTACCGTGAACTTGTTGGTCTCTGATGGTCAGGTTCAAGTGCCTAACGTTGAGAACTTGAGCGTCTCAGAAGCTCAGCGAATAATGCAGGCACCGGAAGTTGGATTCACAGTAGTCATCGCCCAGCCGGAAGGCTGCACTGGAACTGTTGGAACTTTGGTTGCAACACAGTCGATTCCTGCGGGTCTCGCACCTCAGCGCTCAAGCATTACCTTGACGTTGAACTGCGTTGCTACTGGCTAAAGATTAACCATCGGAGAAAGTGATTTGGCTTTTTCTGCTGCGCCTTTTAGTCCAATAGATTCCAGCCAGTTTCCAAGCATTTGATAGCCGCCTTCGGTCATTACTGACTCCGGGTGGAACTGAACTCCGTAGATCGGTTTGGTTGCGTGCTGTAAACCCATGATCACGCCTCCCTTAGTTCTTGAAGTCACAATCAAATCTTTTGGAACTGTCCCATCCAGCACTGCAAGCGAGTGATAGCGGGTGGCCCGGAAAGATTGCGGGACGTCCTTGAAGATCAGGCTGTTGTCGTGCTCGACGTCACTGGTTTTGCCGTGCATCAGCTCTTCAGCTGACTGAACGGTTGCTCCCATGGCTTCAGCGATGGCTTGGTGGCCTAGGCAAACCCCAAACACCGGCTGGTTAGTTTCTAAGGCTTCTTTGACAACAGGAATGCTCAGTCCGGCATCGGCCGGGGTTCCAGGACCTGGGGAGATAAGGACGCCATCGTATTTGGCCATGAGGGCTGGAAGCTCGGATGCCTCGACGGCATCGTTTCTGATCACGTCGGTTTCGGCACCGAGCTGCTGCAGGTAGCCATTTAGCGTGTATACGAAGCTGTCGTAGTTATCCAGCACGAGAATCTTGGTCATTTGTCTAAAGCCTAGTTGTAGAATTGTGCTCATGTCTGAACTAAATAATCTGCCAAATGCCAAGCCATCCAAGTCCACTAAGAACCAGGGTGAGTCGGGTGAGCCGCTAAACCCAGTTTGGTTTAAGCCTGTGATGTTCGGCTTCATGATTGTTGGGCTTATCTGGATCATCACTTACTACGTGACCAGCGCTCAGTTCCCACTCGGTGGCGCTCTAAACGAGGCTGGCCTAAACGTTGGAAACTGGAACATCCTGATTGGTTTTGGAATTGCAATGGTGGGCTTCATGATGACCACCCGTTGGAAGTAATTAGCTAGAAACCAACCGGCAGTCGGAAGATAACTCCGACAAATGTTGCAAGGGCAATTAGCCCAACTACTCCAAGAACTTGAATCTTTTGACTAAACCCTGATTTGTATCTTGTCCTGGCATAAACAGCAGTGACTGCCATTCCGGCAAGTAATCCGCCTAGGTGACCCTGCCAAGAAATTCCAGGAACCAAGAATCCAAAAGCTAGGTTCACTGCAATAAGCCCGACCAATAATCCTGAGTTATCGCCAATTGCTCGAAGCATGACCAGGTACGCGCCCATCAGACCAAAGAAAGCACCGGATGCGCCAACCACCGGAACAACCGGTTCGCTAAGCCACAGCACCATCGCTGATCCACCAAAGATGGAAATTAGATACAGAGCTAGAAACCTTGCTGGTCCAAGCATTGGTTCGATTACCCGGCCAAAGATATAGATCGAGTAAGCGTTCAAGAGGATATGCCAGAAACTATCTGGCGAGTGAACAAAGCCTGCTGTAAGCATCCGCCATGGTTCGATAACCGTCAGCAGCGGTGCATAAAGAAGTGTTGTTGTTACAGTTGATCCTGGAATCACCTGCAAAAGCCAAATGACCAGATTGATCATTATCAGCGAGATAGTAACTCTCGGCTGATCCGATCTCAATCTGGCCATTGGGGTTTAGAAAACTAAACGGTTTCTACAGAAATGGACTCGATCACTACATCGTCCATTGGCTTGTCGCGACCGTCGGTCTCAACAGCTTGAATCTTGTCAACAACCTTGCGGCTGTCAGGATCAACAACATCACCGAAAACGGTGTGCTTTCCAAATAGCCAGGTGGTTGGAACTGTGGTGATAAACCACTGCGAACCGTTGGTGCCAGGTCCTGCGTTAGCCATGGCTAGCTTGTAAGGCTCGTTGAAGGTTAGCTCTGGGTGAATCTCGTCACCGAAGTTATATCCTGGGCCCCCCATACCGGTTCCGGTTGGGTCACCGCCCTGAATCATGAAATCAGGAATGATGCGGTGGAAGATCACGCCGTTGTATAGAGGTGTTCCCTTTGGCTGTGGTCCGCGGTTTGGATGGGTCCACTCGATTGATCCATCTGCAAGACCGATGAAGTTCTCAACAGTCTTGGGTGCGTGTAGAGCAAAAAGGTTTACCTTGATGCTTCCTAGGTTTGTTTTGATTGTTGCTACATGGGTATGTGAAGTCATGGTTACTATTGTGCCATGAGTTCAAATCGGCCGCTTGGCCGCATGCTAGTTTCTAAAGCTGGCAATAGAACAGTTGATGTGGATATCAGCAAAGTATCCCTGGGGTCTTTCTACACAACCAAATCAGGCTGGCTAACCCCAGAAGTTCGTGCCTTCCTTGAAAAAGCCCTGGAGCAATCCAAGGGATACCTGTTGGATCCCTTTGCCGGAGATGGGCATCTGATTACTGCAGTACAGGAAGATTCAGTATTGGGTAAGAAAATTGCCAAAGCCTCCGGCTTTGACATTCAGGGAACAGCTTGGCCGATCAACGATTCCTTACTTGCAATACCAAATCCAAAACGTGCAGTGATCCTTACTAACCCTCCGTACCTTGCTAATCACTCTGCTAAACGCAAAGGCGTTAGCACTTTGGTGTCTAAGTACTTCGAGCGTTCGACTCAAAAGAATTTGTACATGATTGCACTTGAAAATGCCTTGGCTTCTGCCGACTACGTCGTTGCAATCATTCCCGAAACTTTTTTGCTTTCCTCTTTTCCAAAAGACCGGCTGAAGCTCTCTGTTGTGATTCAAGATTCCCTCTTTGGTGACACTGATGCTCCGGCGCTTGTCGCCTGCTTCACAAAAGAGACTTGCGCTGATGCGCGCATCTTTACTGGCAACCAAAGCATCGGGACTCTCAGCGAGATACTCTCGCTTCGAGAATCAGCGGCACCTAAACAGAAGATTGTATTCAACGATCCCAAAGGTCGAATTGGATTACGTGCTGTGGATGGTAGTGACGGTAAGTCGCCAATAGCTTTTGTAGCGGCCAAGGACTTTTCTTATCCTGAAGAATCTGTAGCGGTGTCTTCTAGGCTCATGACTTACCTTGAGCTACCGGAGCTAAGTGATGCTGAGGTCTCGAAGTTGATAAGTAAGGCGAATGCAATTCTTTCTCGGATTCGCAAGGCTTCAGGTGATCTAGTACTTGCTCCGTTCAAAGGAAATGACAAGAACGGGAAAAGACGAAGAAGGCTTGACTACGCCTTGGCGAGAAAAATTTTGAACTTGGCGAGGACGCAAAATGGTTAGCTAAAGAGCGGCCTGTTTGGTTTTTTTGGGACGTTTTTTCGCTGCAACGGCAATCTGCGCTTTGAGAATTGTGCCCCCGGTGGGTTGGTTCTGTAATGACCACGGGAAGGCGGTTTCGTCGAGTATCTGCGATCCAAGACCAGAAGAGGACTTAGGAGATAGTCCTCGTCCGTTGTCCTGGACAATGATTTGCACAAATCCCGGAGTCGGGTCTTCAAAATTTACCGTGACTAAATCAGCCTTACCATGCGTGACCGAGTTGCTTACTGCTTCCTTAATGATCTCGTTGGCGATTACGCCACCCCATGCGTCATCGAGTACTTGTTGAGCAGGCAGTGACTTTAGATCGACTTTGATCTTGGCTATCCCTCCCCAAGTCTTCTGAATCACTTTTAGTGAGGCTCGGAGATCTGCAGGTTTCACAGCTGAGGCCTTCAGCCCATTGCTAGCTTGGGAAAGGTGTTCACGAACTTTAGTCAATTGTTCTTTTGAGGGCGCGCCCTTCCCTGAGAGCCTAACCAACGAGGCGGTTAGAGATGCTTGCACGCTTCCGTGAATTCGAAGAGCCCATTCGCGTTTTTCGACCCAAAGTCTTTGATTCAGGAGCGTTAACTCTCTAGCTAAGCGGTTGTTGTTGCGAGAGAGTGTTTTCATAAAAGCTGCGTGGTTGTATTCGTAAGTCACCACTAGTCCATAAAGGGAAGTTGTTATTAGCAATGCTAAAAACAGAAGTACTGTAACTGGTTCGATTGTGCTGCCTGGTAGGCCCGATAACTGAAGTAGGTAAAAGCCGATAGCGGTTTGGGCCAGAACCAATGTAAACAAAGCCGCTATCCCCAGTTTTATTGGGATGGATTTGCGCTTTGCCACTGCAATCTTGTTTAGAAATAAGAACAAGCTCGTCACTACAGCTATCTCAAAACCCAAAGGGATCCACTCTGGCCCCTCAAAAACATACAAGGCAAAGGGTATAGCTGCGGTCAACACCAGAAACTGCAAAAGTGGATTAATCGCAAGATCGGGATTGACACGATCTGGAACTGTGAAAAGGCGCAACGGACTAACGCCCTTGAAGGTGTTGCGGTTAGCCAAAGCGGAGCTTGTGCTTTTGAGCCTCGCGCTCAGGGGTTTGATTTGGTTATCAAGAAGGAATCGCAGTTCGGTGACAATTCCCTTTTGAACAGTTGGATTGATGGTATCCCTCTTAACTAACCTGGCTATTTCCTCAATCTTGGGCTCGATTACCTCACGAGTTGAAATCTCCCATTGATTCTGAATCTCGGCAACCTCGTTGCGCCTTGCTCGACGCATGTTCTCGAGTTGCCTCTGTGTGCCCAAAAGTTTTCCAAGCGAAGTTTGGTAATCCCTTCGGCTTGACAGGACGCTCCCCAAGACAACAAAAAGTGTCGCACCAAGGATTGCCCCGGCGATGATTCTGGCAGTCAGGTTGAAATCCGGAGCTAATCCAAGCTGGAAGGAGATGTATCCGATGAAGGTCACTCTTATCGAACCAAGCAAAGCTGCAATAGATGTATTTAGTGCGGCCGAAGGTTTTTCAGCAAGTCTTTTATCAAGCCACACGAACCTAATGAAGTACCCGCAGAATGCGATGAGCAGGTGGCCAAAAGTCCAAATCGGTAGCCATAGCCAAGAACTAGATTCATAGGCAATAACATCAAACGCGACTTGGGGAATAAAGAGAATTAGGTAGGACCACCCAAAGAATCGAAGACTAAACAACCCTGGGCCGGAAAGCCGGGATAAGAATTTAGATTCTTTTCTTTTTGGCTTCAATCCTTGAGCAACCTCTCCGCAGCTTCAAGTTCTGGAGCTAAGAATCGATCTGGTCCCACCCCAGGAACTTCTTTACGAAGTTTAGCCAGAAGTGCACCGGTTATTGGTGCTGGCTTTAGCGGGGCACGCATATCCAGTGCTCTTGCTGCAGTTACAAGTTCAATTGCGACAACGCGCCTAAGGTTGTCAACGACTTTACGAAGCTTTCTACCAGCGTGCCAACCCATCGATACGTGATCTTCTTGCATAGCTGAGGAGGGTATTGAATCAACGCTTGCAGGAACGGAGAGTCTCTTGTTCTCAGAAACCAGTCCAGCTTGGGTGTATTGAGCAATCATCAAACCTGAATCCACTCCGGCATCTCCAGCCAAAAACGGAGTCAATCCGTTCGAGCGATAGCGATCTAGCATACGGTCGGTTCTACGCTCTGATATGGAAGAAAGATCGGTTGCCGCAATCGCAAGAAAGTCCAGCACGTATCCAACTGGTGCTCCGTGGAAGTTACCGTTCGATGTGACTTCACCAGAATCCAAAACCACTGGGTTATCTACGGTTGCTGCTAGCTCACGAGTTGCAACGAGTGTTGCGTGCGTGATGGTGTCACGCACCGCTCCTGCAACTTGTGGGGCGCAGCGAAGCGAGTAAGCATCTTGAACCCTGTCATCGCCTACTCTGTGGGAGGCAACAACTTCAGAGCCCGCAAGCGCTGCAAACATATTTGCAGCGCTTTTAGCTTGACCCGGGTGAGGCCTAAGTGGTTCGTGAAGTTCTGGCCTAAAGACCTGATCGGTTCCCATTTGGGCTTCGACGCTCATCGCCGCAATCACATCTGCTTGATCAGAAAGTTTGTTTAGATCATGGAGAGCAAGGATGAGCATGCCCAGCATGCCATCTGTTCCATTGATAAGAGCAAGGCCTTCTTTTTCACGAAGTTCGATTGGTTTGATTCCGGCTGCTGCCAGAAGCTCAGGTACTGGCTTTTCAATGCCGTCTGGACCAACAGCACGTCCTTCGCCCATCAGGACAAGTGCGCAGTGTGCAAGAGGTGCAAGGTCGCCACTGCAACCCAAGGAACCGTATTCGTGAACAATCGGTGTGATGTTGGCATTTAGTAGATCTGCATAGGTGGTTGCAAGTTCCGGACGAACTCCGGTTCTTCCACTAACTAGTGTTTTCAAACGCAGCAACATCAGCGCGCGAACAACTTCTTTTTCTACAGGGTCACCCATGCCAGCGGCATGGGAACGGATCAAAGATTTCTGAAGTTGCACTCGATCTTCAGGTGCGATGTGTTGGTGGGCCAGTGCTCCAAAGCCGGTAGAGATCCCGTAGACCGGAGTTTCGGCTTTGGCAAGAGTCTCGATGTGGGCACGGGTTGCTGCCATCTTCTCAAGAGCTTCTTTAGAGATTTCAATCTTGGCGCCGTTTCTTGCAACCTCAACCACCTGCTCCATGGTCAATCCAGATGAGTTCAGTGTGATGGTCATTTGATTCCGTCCTGGTGCTTATAAATGGTCTTGCCTGCTTTTAGTACTTGTGAAACCTGATCTACACCTGGGCGATAGCCAAGGTGTCTAAAACTTGGTGACGACAAAATTGTTAGGTCTGCACTCATGCCAACTGAAAGTGCACCAACATCAGTTCTTCTTAGTGCCTTGGCGCCTCCTAGGGTTGCCGACCAAAGGGCTTGCTCTGGGGTAAAGCCCATGTCCCTGATTGCTACCGCAATACAAAAACTCATTGAGGTTGTGTAGCTCGAGCCTGGATTGCAGTCAGTTGCAAGTGCAACTGTGACTCCGGCTGCAAATAGCTTTTCAGCATCTGGGTAGTTGGCCCTGGTTGAAAACTCTGCCCCTGGAAGCAAGGTAGCAACGGTGTTAGAACCTGCCAGGGCATCGATATCGGAAGCAGATAGATGCGTACAGTGATCAGCCGATGCACAATCAAGCTCAACGGCTAACTGCACACCGCCACCAGCTGCAAGCTGGTTGGCGTGAATGCGAGGAAGTAGGCCTTTAGCGATACCCGCTTTCAAAATTTCTCGTGACTGGTCAACATCGAATGCTCCAACATCGCAGAACACATCTACCCACTTAGCGTGCGGTGCACACGCCTCCAGCATTTCGTCGGTGACTAGTGACACGTATTCATCTGCCCTGCCTGCATAGTCTTCTGGAACAACGTGGGCTCCGAGGAAGGTAGTTTCACTGGTGTGCTTGAAGGCAATTGCAAGAGAGCGGGCTTCATCGTGGACCGAGAGTCCATAACCCGATTTTGATTCAAAGGTCGTGATTCCAGAACGAATCATCTCGTTCTGCAAGGAAACAAAGTTTGCTTCTAGTTCGGCATCACTTGCTGCCCGGGTTTTTGCAACAGTTGATTTGATTCCACCGGCGGAGTACTTCTCGCCGTTCATGCGAGCTTCAAACTCTTTGGAACGATCCCCCGCAAAAACCATGTGAGCGTGGGAGTCAACAAAGCCAGGGATCACACCCATGCCCCCAGCATCAATAACTTGATCGGCTGCAGGTGCTGATCCGGAATTTCCAAACCACGATACTTTTCCGTTTTCAATTACCAGTGCAGCGCTTTCTATTTCGCCGAGTATGCCGGATCCAAGATTCGGATCATTGGTCACCAGTGAACCAATGTTGGTAATTGCAAGAGACATTTTTTATTCGGTGTCGAGCATTGGCACGTGAACGTGCTTGGCTCTTGCGACGCCTTCTGCTTCCTTGTATCCGGCATCAACGTGACGAATCACTCCCATGCCGGGGTCATTAGTTAGAACCCTGTTTAGTTTTTCTGCAGCGAGATCAGTTCCATCAGCAACGGATACTTGACCAGCGTGAATTGATCTTCCGATGCCAACGCCACCACCGTGGTGAATTGAAACCCAAGAAGCCCCGCTTGCGATGTTGATCATCGCGTTTAGCAGTGGCCAGTCGGCGATTGCATCAGAGCCGTCGAGCATCGCTTCTGATTCGCGATATGGTGATGCAACCGAACCACAATCCAGGTGATCGCGACCGATAACAATCGGAGCTGACACTTCACCCTTTTTGACAAGGTCGTTGAACACAGCTCCAGCTTTGTCACGCTCACCGTAACCGAGCCAACAAATTCTTGCAGGAAGACCCTGGAACTGAACGCGGTCTTGGGCCATCTTGATCCACCGGTGAAGGTGTTGGTTGTCTGGGAACAGATCAAGAATTGCCTGGTCGGTGCGATAGATATCTTTCTTATCTCCTGAAAGTGCAACCCAGCGGAACGGACCCTTACCTTCACAGAACAAAGGTCTGATGTATGCGGGGATAAATCCTGGGAACTTAAATGCGTCCTTAAATCCACCCTTGCGTGCTTCGTCGCGAATTGAGTTTCCGTAGTCGAATACTTCGGCGCCCTTAGCCATGAAGCCAACCATCGCTTCAACGTGCTTGGCCATGGCGGCCTCAGCGCGGATTGTGAAATCGGCTGGGTCTTTCTCTGCTAGTTCTCTAGCGTCCTCAACGGATACGCCTTCAGGGATGTAATAAAGCGGATCGTGAGCAGAAGTCTGATCAGTGACGATATCGATTGGAACATCGCGTTTTAGTAGCTCGGCGAATATAGTTGCTGCGTTGCCAGCAAGTCCGACCGAGATAGCTTTCTTTTCTGCTTTGTACTTGAGCACTCGATCGATTGCGTCGTCCAAGTTATCGGCAAGTTCATCGAGGTAGCGGTCCTGAATACGTCTGCGAAGACGGGACTCGTCAACGTCGATGATCAAACAGGTTCCCTCGTTCATGGTCACAGCTAGCGGCTGAGCTCCACCCATACCTCCGCAACCACCGGTCAGAGTCAATGTTCCGGCCAGTGTTCCACCAAAGCGCTTGGCAGCAACCGCTGCAAATGTTTCGTAAGTTCCCTGAAGGATTCCTTGGGTTCCGATATAAATCCAAGAACCTGCGGTCATCTGCCCATACATAGTCAAACCAAGTTGTTCGAGTCTTCGAAACTCTGGCCAGTTGGCCCAGTCGCCAACCAAGTTGGAGTTAGCAAGAATTACCCTGGGTGCCCATTCGTGGGTGCGGAAAACGCCAACCGGCTTTCCGGATTGGACCAGCATAGTTTCGTCGTTTTCTAGATTTGTGAGGGTCTTTACCATCGCGTCGAAGCTTGCCCAGTTGCGAGCTGCTTTACCGCTACCGCCGTAAACAATAAGTTCTTCTGGATGCTCGGCAACAGCTGGGTCTAAGTTGTTATGCAGCATTCGAAGTGCTGCTTCTTGACCCCAGCCCTTCGCTGTAAGTGTTGAGCCGGTGGCCGCGTGCAGATCCCCGCGGGTATAAGTAGTCATCTGTTTCTCCATCAACATCGATGTTTATAAAGCCCTGCTAACAGGGTAATCTCAAATCACTTACCGTTTTGCCGTAATTCCGATTGGACCCCCAGTGAGCAAAGACGCCCTTTGGCCAAGCGCTGCGAGCTGGCTAAAGCCGGCTACCGTAGGCGATTTTGACCTAGGCCTCTTCGGGGTACTGGCCTCCGAAACCTCTATTTCGGCCACCGGTGCTAACACCACCCCAGCAGAAATCCGCGTAGCCCTTGCAAGGTATTCAACCTACAGCTGGAGCCAAAACAAAGACCTTAGAGATTTATCTTTTGCAGACTTTGGTGATTCTGAAACACCAGATTCCCCTGACGGTGAAGACCAGACTATGCAGCTTGCAAACAAAGTTTCCAAAAGTTCGAAACTATCGATTGCCCTTGGTGGCGATAACTCAATTGCATATGCGGTGATGCGCGGAGTTTTTGGTGAAGAGCTTTCAAGCGCTGGATTGATTACCTTCGATGCTCATCACGATTTGCGAGATGGTGTCTCCAATGGCTCTCCAGTTCGAAGATTGATTGAAGCAGGGCTTCCTGGAAGCAGTGTTGTTCAAATTGGAATTAATGACTTTTCTAATTCGCCGCAGTATGCGGCTAGAGCAAGAGAACTGGGTATTCATGTGATTCCGCGGGCCGCACTTAGAAACCGAACTGCTGATTCAGTAATGGATGAGGCGCTATCGGAACTTGCAAACAAAAAGTTGCATGTTGATATCGACATGGATGTTTGTGACAGAGCGTTTGTTCCAGCCTGTCCTGCTGCTGCCCCTGGTGGTATTAGCGCAGATGAACTTCGTCAGTTTGCCTTCCTGGTTGGCAAGATAGCTCAAGTTATTTCAGTTGATATCACAGAGATTGATGCTCTTGCAGATAGTGCTGACGGCAGAACTGTTCGACTTGGTGCACTGACTGTTTTGGAGCTAGCGAACGGTTTAGCTTCTCGCTAAGTGGTTAGTCTTCTTGACTAAAGAAGACAACTTTTTCTTCAGTGAAGTGGTGCGGCGCATCCGGGCCTAGTTCTCGACCCATACCGGATTGCTTCATTCCTCCAAATGGTGTGCTGTATCTGAGGGAAGAGTGAGAGTTCACAGACAGGTTTCCACTCTTCACAGATCGAGCAACTCTGATTGCGCGAGCGCTGTCCTTAGTCCAAATAGAACCGGATAGTCCGTACTCAGTTGCGTTAGCTATCTGAATCGCTTCCGCTTCGTTTTCAAACTTGTACACGGTAACTACCGGACCAAAGATTTCTTCGGCCATGCAACGGTCACTGAGGGATTTTGCAACCACTACGGTTGGTGCAAAGAAGAAGCCCTTGCCCGATGGTGCGCTGCCTCGGAAAGCAACGTCAGAGCCGTCTAGAAAGCCCGTGACGGTCTCCAGATGTTTCTTGCTGACCAGTGGTCCAACTTCGGTTCCTGAAAGAGCTGGGTCTCCAACCTTTACACCAGCAACTGCTGGTTCAAGGGCGTTCATGAATTTATCAAACACGTTTGCTTGAACCAAGATTCTTGACCTTGCGCAGCAATCCTGGCCGGCGTTTTCAAACACCGCGTATGGCGCGCTTTTGGCAGCTTTTGCAATGTCGGCATCATCAAAGATGATGTTTGCGCTTTTGCCACCCAGTTCTAAAGTTATTCGCTTTACCTGGTCGGCTGCCTGACTCATGATGGTTTTACCAACTGCAGTTGAGCCTGTGAAGACAATTTTGCCTACTTTTTCATTGGTGACCAATCGGTTTCCAACAACTTGTCCTTTGCCGTTAACTACTTGGAGTAAGTGCTCGGGAAGCCCTGCTTCCAGAGCAAGTTCTGCAAGACGCATTGAAGTTAGCGGCGTCCACTCTGCGGGTTTTAGAACCACTGCGTTTCCAGCTGCAAGTGCTGGGGCAAATCCCCAACCCGCGATAGGCATTGGGTAATTCCAGGGGGTGATCATTCCCACCACGCCAATTGGTTCGTGGAAGGTCACTGCGATGCCGCCGGCAACAGGGATTTGTTTGCCCATAAGTCGCTCTGGTGCACCGGAGTAGTATTCCAAAACATCGCGAACGTTGGCGGCTTCGTAGCGGGCCTGATCGATGGGGTGGCCTGAGTTTCTAACCTCCAATTGCGCGAGGTTTTCGTTGTCTTGATCAACCGCTATTGCAAAACTTCTAAGAAGTTTTGCTCGATCTGCCGGAGACAGCGATTCCCACTTTTGTTGAGCCTTTACCGCCCTATCGATTGCCTGATCAGTTTGTCCAACGTCTAGATGCTCGATTGTTTCCATCGACTCTTCGGTGGTTGGGTTTATTAGGGTGTAGCTCACTGTGGGCTCTCTCAGACTGTCTTGGTGGCTTTGATAAATGATGTGAAGATTCTTAGGTCTTCCAGGTCTTGCTCAGGGTGCCACTGCACTGCAACGCCGAAGCGATGGTTGGGAAGTTCCAACCCTTCGATGACGCCATCGGTGGTTCTAGCGGTGACGACCAGATCCTTACCAAGTTCATCTACTGCCTGGTGGTGATACATAAGTGCATTTTGTACTTCCGGACCAACCATCTCAAACAATTTGTTTCCTGGTTCAATCTGAACCGACACCGGATTGAAAACTCCCTTTTCAATCTGGTACTTCTCAGTTCCGATTACATCGGGTAGATGCTGAATCAAAGTTCCACCCATAACAACGTTCAGCAGTTGGGCGCCACGGCAGATACCCAGGAACGGGAAGTTGTTATCTATAGCTGCCTTCAGAAGCGCTTCTTCTGTTTCGTCTCGGAGTGAATCTGGTTCATCCGTAAGGGCGGCGCGATCTTGACCATACTTTGCAGGATTGAGGTCTCTGCCTCCGGTGATCACAAGCCCATCGAGGTGCTGCAGTGTTTCCCATGCTTCTAGGGCAGAAAGTTTCTGTGGTGGAAGAAGCACCGCTACTCCACCGGATCTTTCGACTGCGTCAATGTAAAAACTTGGGATAAAAGCCATCTCGGTGTCCCAGATACCGGACTGGCCTCGCTGCCGGTATGTGGTTAGTCCAATAAGTGGTTTGCTCAATTTATTTTTGTGACTCACTAATAATTAGCTTTGCTCGGTGAACGGCTCTAACCAATTCTTGTTGCCTGATGCCAAGCGACTGCGAGACGTCCGAGTATGTTCTTTGCTCAATGAGAATTCCGGTTGCGGCATCTATCAAATCTTGAGGAAGGTTCTGAATATGTTTGGACAATTTCTCAGCGCTAAGCGATGCAATTAGTTGCTCGTCAGCTTGCTCCTCAAATGTGACATCAAGGTCAAATTCTTTGTCCACAATCATCCTTCCAGGAATTAACTGGGGGCCAAACTAAGTTGGCCCCCAGTTAATTGTTTCTAGTTTTTCTTACGCGAAGTCCTTGATCAATGCAGAGTTCTTTGACTTCTTGGTCGAGGAAACCACGAAACCAATAACGAATGCAATGAATGGGGACAGCACTAGGAACCAGCCAAGGCCACTCAGTGCCCAGCCGGACTCTGGTAGCGATGGGTCGACTCCATCGGCAGCAGTTCCAGCTAGCAAGTTGAAGCGAGCCATAAGCATGTAGAGCCCTGCGATAAGAAGCACGATGGAGAGTCCAGGTGCGATCTTTGAGTTCCACAGGTTACCGCTTCCGTCTTTCTGGAAGAAGGCGATTACTGCAACAGAAACCAGAATCTCAACGGCCACCACAGCGATAACTGCAACACCGCTCATCCAGCTAAACAGGTTCAGGAATGGATCCAACCCAGCTGCCGCAAATGCAATGATGACAGCTGCTGCGATTACTGAGGTTAGGATTGCTCCATTTTGTGGGGCGCCGGCGGCGTTGGTCTTACCCAACGATGCAGGCATGACACCACCGCGGCCCATAGCAAAGAAATACCGTGCGGCAGCGTTCTGGAACGCCAGTAGTCCGGCGAACAAGCTGGTGACCACAAGCAATGCCATGACCAAAACGATTTCAGGTGATACATACTCGGCTGCCAAGCTAAACAAAACAGCAGAAGGATCAGCTAGTCCGCCTGAGCGCTCAACAACCTGGTCGATAAGTGCTCCTGAGCCCATACCGGTAACCATTGCGAAAGAAACCACAGCGAACAATCCACTGATGATTCCAATTGCCCAGTAGGTAGCTCTTGGGACATCGCGCTTAGGGTTTTTGGATTCTTCGCCATAGATAGCTGTTGCTTCGAATCCGATGAAGGATGCAAAGGCAAATGCCAATGCAATTCCAGCAGTTCCGGCAAAGCCTCCAGCAAAGACCAACATTGGGTCAAATGATGCTCCGAAGTTCATACCTTCAGGTCCACCGTTGATCAAGATTGCAACTGCGGTGACAATTAGCGACAGCAATTCAACTGCAAGCAGAACACCAAGAATCTTTGCTCCGATGTCAACGCTCAAAAGTGAAAGACCGCTGACAAGTAGCCACGCGATCAGGGCCCAAACCCACCAAGCTAGATCCACACCGAACTGAGCCATGGTCAAAGCCATAGTCAAGCCGAAGAATCCATAGATTGCCAGCTGGATAGTTACGTATCCAACAATCGATGCGTAAGCAGAACCGACTCCGGCATTTACGCCAAGGCCCTTTCCTACATAGGCAAAGAATGCACCAGCGTTAGTTACCTTGTGGCTCATAGCTGCATAACCGACTGAGAAAACCAGAAGTGTCAATCCAACTGCCAGATAGGCACCAGGGGTTGCTGCTCCGTTTCCAAGGAGCATGGCTACCGGAACAGCTCCGGTCATTCCTACAAGCGGGGCACTAGCTGCCACCACAAAAAATACGATTCCCGCTACGCCAAGTCGGCCTTTGCGCAGTGAGGTAGATGATTCTTTGGCCATGAAGTATGGCTCCCTTCTTCGTTGAATGGAGAATCGTTTGTGTCAAAACGATAAGACCAATCTGGCCCTATTTTGCCTCCGCGTCAAGTAGGAGTGCTCTCGTGGCGAAAAATAGGGCTTTTTCCAAAAAGCACCTCGTTAGTTTCCTAATGAATCAGTACCATAGCAATCATGACTGAACTAAAAGGCTTCCTAGCCCCTAAGACCCCCAGCGGTAAAAGCGCGATTATCCCCGAGATGCCCTGGTTCTATTCGGGCACCCTTCTTACTGTCGAGTACCTAACTGACCCGGCAAACGTTAAGGCTCTTCTTCCAGAGGGAGTAGAACTAGCGGATGAGGAACCAGGAGCGGTAGCAATCATCTGGGCCGACTGGCAATCCTGTTCCACCGACAAACAAGAACTGCTAGATCCAGTTCGTTCACAATATCTGGAAACTTTTGTTGTGGTCAGGTGCAAGTTCAAGGGCGTTACTTACTCAAGATGTGTTGCCATTTGGGTCACAAAGGACTTTGCAATTGCGCGCGGTTGGTTCCAGGGCTACCCGAAGAAACTTGGCAACATCGCAGTCACTCGTATTTTCAACCACGGCAAGGCAACTCCAACTCTTACTGCCGGTTCCAAACTCGGAGCCAGCGTTGCAGCTTACGATCACCGTTTGGCATCAGCAATCGTCACATTAGATAAGCCTTCAGAAACTAATGGGTTCGTTAACGGACACAAGATGCTTCACAGCCGTTGGGTTCCATCGATTACTCAAGGCAAGGGGAACTCACTTGACCAATTAGTTTCCATGGGTGGAGTAGATGCAGAAATCGGTGTGACTTGGGGAGGAAGCGCGGAGCTGACCCTAGGTGATTCAAACTGGGATGAGCTCGGTTCAATTCTTCCCGTCAAGAAAATTCTCGGGGGCTACTACCGAGAACTTGGTGTCACTTTTGCAGGTGGAGAACTGATCCACGATCAGTCAAACCCAACTGTCTAAAAGTCAGACATGTACTCTTTGACTTCCCAGTCGGTAGTCTCTCTGGTGTTTGGATCCTTAACCGCTTCTTTATAGCGTCTTACTTCATCGCGCTTCATGATTTGGAAAACATCAACAATCGGACCCTCTAGCAAATCGCGTAGAACTTTATCTGCCTCTAGAGCATCGAGTGCAGCTTCCAAGCTCATTGGGAGAGTCGGGTCCGCTTCATTTTCGTACGACATACCAACAACCGGTTCTGGTGCCTTTAGCTTGCTTTGGATCCCATCTAGACCTGCGGCCAAAATTGCAGCGATCATCAAATATGGGTTTGCAGCACCATCGGCAACTCGAACTTCTAACCTGGTTCCAGAACCGTGCTCGGGTGGAATGCGAACCATCGCTGAACGGTTATCAAATCCCCAGTTGGCGCGGTAAGGCGCGAGTGTGTCAGGGCCGAGTCGCTTGAAGGCGTTGATTGTTGGGTTACAAATTGCTGTCAATGCCGAAGCATGCTTGGTGATACCGGCGATGATCTGGAGTGCGACTTCGCTTAGACCTGTTCCGCCATCGTGCATTAGGTTTTTACCCTTGCCGTCTTCTACTGAGAAGTGCAGGTGGAATCCGCTTCCACCCTCATCGCTCCATGGCTTACCGCAGAAGGTTGCGTGCTGGCCTGCTCTTGCTACAACTTCTTTGACTGCAGATTTAAACATAAGTGTTCTATCGGCAGCATCTACTGCTGGTCCATGCCAGAAGTTAATCTCATACTGGCTTGGGCTGAACTCGTGGTTACCGGCAAAAACGCCGATGTTCATTTGATCAACCATGCGAAGAAGATTTAGGAATGTGCCCTTGGGGTCAACGACAGATCCGGAAGTATAAGCCTGGCCTGTGCGCTCAATGGCTCTGTGATATTTGCCGTTCTCGTCTTTTTCTGCGATGTAAAACTCAAGCTCTGGTCCAACAATTGGGTGCAGACCAAGCTCCTTGTATTTGGCAACCACAGATTCCAATACGGTTCGCGGGGAGAGCATGTTCTTGGTTCCATCCGGATTGTTTGCACCTGCAGCTGCATAGGCAACTCCAGGCTCCCATGGCAGTGGGCGCCATGACTCGGGCACCACTTGAGAGATGAAGTCTTCGAGTCCATCGGACACTAAGTTGTTGCCATCGAGTACGTCACCGCCAGTTGTGGTCACCCATATGCCCTGACAAAAAGCAGGGCCGCCGTGACTGATGCGGTCAAGCTGGGACACCAAAATGTCTTTGGACCTGATAACGCCGAGAATATCCAAGTAAATGACTCTAAGCACGTCAATGTTCTTGGACTTGAGTTCTTTCTGAAGAGACTCTAGTGAGCTACCCATTTGCTACTCCTTTGTGGCAAATCAATTTACAAACATAATCGTTTGGTATCTAATGAGATAATAGGACCTAAGGTCCAAGGAATGCGAATTTTCTTAGAAACCGCATATTTGTTTTTTGCTAGATGACAACGGAGTCCAGATGAAAGCACTATTTATCCAGCACGATCACATAAGCCCGGTTGGACCAGTTGGCGACCGGTTGGTAGATCACGGTTTCGAGATCGAAACCCAGATGGTGGTATCCGAGGAAAACTTCGAAACCCCCAATGTTCCCTTTGCATTTCCCAACATCGACAATTACGACCTCATCGTCCCCCTTGGCGCGCCATGGGGCGCCTGGGACGATGCCTGCATCGGCAACTGGCTGCAGCCAGAGCTGGAGTGGATCAAAAATGCCGTGCTTTCAAATAAACCCGTACTTGGTATTTGCTTTGGTGGCCAGCTGATTGCTCGTGCCCTAGGTGGTTCGGTGGCGCGTTCACCCAAACCAGAAATCGGCTGGACTTACATTCATTCCGATGATCACTCGCTAGTTTCAAACGGACCTTGGTTCCAGTTTCACTACGACCGTTGGAGCTTGCCGGAAGGAATGGGTATCAAGGAAATTGCGAGAAATCCAGTTTCTTCTCAGGCCTATGTTGTAAACAAAACTTTAGGTCTACAGTTCCACCCAGAGCTTGATTCAGTTGCTTTAGAGGGATGGCTCACTTGGGGTGGCACAGAAGAAGTTTCTAACGATGGCCAAGACCCAGAAGCGATGATGGCACAAACCATTGCCGAAGATGCTGCTGCAAGACAAAGAACTTATTTCCTAGTTGACAACTTCCTGAAAAAAGTAGCGAAGCTAATCTAAAGCCCGTTTCTTGAACTAGTTAGCGGAGATTTACCTTGACCGGCATGCGCTTGATGCCGTGCACAAAGTTTGATCGCAAGTAGTCGATGGTTCCGGTAAGTTCCATCGAATCAATTCTTGAAATCAGGTCCTCAAACATAATCCGAAGTTCGATTCGGGCCAGAGCATTTCCTAGACACATGTGAGGTCCTCCGCGACCAAATGTCATGTGCTCATTTGGATTGCGGGTGACATCCATCTTGTTTGGGTTAGCAAAGATCTCGGAGTCGCGGTTACCGGAGGCAAACCAAGGAAGTATCTTCTGGCCTTCCTTAATCTTCACTCCTTGGATTTCAACATCCTTGGTGGCTGTTCTGCGGAAGTGATAAACCGGTGAAGCAAAGCGTAAGAATTCTTCAACCGCCCAAGGAATAAGCTCTGGCTTTTCCTGGAGCAGGGCTAGCTGATCTGGGTTTTTGATGAGGTTGTTCATGGTGTGAGAGATTGTGTGTCTGGTGGTTTCGTTTCCTGCCACAACCAGCAACAAAAAGTTGGTGTTGAAATCTCTTTCCGACATTGGAATTCCATCGGATGGAACTCCATCCGCCAAAACAGACACTAGATCTTTCTTCCCTTTGCCTCGGCGCTGCTTGGCTAGATTCTGGCCGTACTCGAATACCTCGAGTGCAGCGGGTGACCTAAAGGGAACCAGACGATACTTTTCTGATTCTGGGTCTTCCATCAAAACATCTGCGTGTTCCGGATCGGTGTTACCGATCATGCGGTTTCCCCACTCAATCAATTGACCTGTGTCTTCGTCTGGCACATCAAGAATTCGCGCGAGAACTCGAATTGGGAAATCTGCGCTTACGTCTTCCACGAAGTCAAACTCACCTTTGGCAAAAGCGTTGTCGAGAGTGGTTGCAGTAAGTCCAGTCAAAAAGCTTTCGTATTTTGCAACTGCTTGTGGGGTGAACTCTCCCTGAAGCATTCGTCGCAAGGCGCGATGCCTTAGACCATCTGTTTCAAGTAGGGAGCGTCGAGCTTCTTCTTGCTCAGCGTCTACTTCTTCCAGATTTGTGAATCGCTCTGAAGTGAATGTCTCGGTATCGCGAAGTACTCGGACGATGTCGTGGTAACCCATGACGGACCAGAAACCGTGGTTCGGGGCAGCTTCTTCAGAAAAATGTGGTTTGCCTGTTTTTCGAATCTCTTCAAATGCTGCCCAAGGGGCGCCCTTTTCAAAAAGATCCAAGTCAGCGAAGTTGATGCTCATCGTCGAGCTTCCTTCCATTAGAGATTGTTAGGATGCTAATAATCTACACACTTCCAGCTCTTGGCATCTCAAAGATTCGGGGATTAGCCAGGAATTTTTAGCCTCTCGATGGGTTATCCTCAGCATAGGAAGTAAGGGGCTTTTGTGTCTGGATCGCACACTCTGAATGAGACTGAGCGTCAGGTGCAAACCAAGCTCTCCGGCATGAGCCTCGACTTTGACTCAATGGCTGCCATCAGCAACGTCTTCCGAGCTGCCAATGCAACAAGGAACTTTCTCGAGCGAACAGTGCTCTCACCCCACGATCTTTCTTGGACAGCATTTGTTGTGCTCTGGGTTAGCTGGATCTGGGAGCCTATCGAAACCAGGACCATTGCCGAAGAGGGCGGCTTTTCCAAGGCGACCCTGACCGGGGTGCTTGCGACCCTAGAGTCTCGGGGTTTGATTGTTCGGGAGCGAAGCGCCCAGGACAAGAGGCTGATGATTGTGACCTTAACCGCCAAGGGCAGAAAGCTCATGCATAAGCTTTTTCCTGAATTCAACCAGCACGAGCAGCAAGTTTTGGAGAAGCTTTCTCTGGGCCAAAAGCGTGATTTGACCGAGTCGCTCAGGAAAATTACCGCCTTCGCAGAAGGTTCAAACTAGTTCTAGCTAGATTTATACAAATTCCTAGCCCCTAGGGCTCCTGGTGGATTAGGGTATTTGTTAGCATCCAAACGAGTTCGCAAAGGGGCGAAACCATGGGCCATCAGGTCGAACTGGCGGGTCTTTCTATAGACACAAGACACTTCATCGATGGCGCACGTCTGGAATCAAAAGAAACTTTTGAAGATACTTCGCCGATTGATGGATCACACCTTGCCAACATTTCCCGAGGCGGAGAGCGCGAAGTTAACCTGGCGGTGGAAGCCGCCAGAAACGCATTCCCGGCTTGGGCAAATCTTGGCCCCAAAAAACGCGGTGAACTACTGCACAAACTCGCCGATTTGGTTGAAGCCAATCTAGAGCCGCTAGCGAATCTAGAAACACTAGACAACGGTTCTTTGCTTCGCTCACACATCAGAGGTGTAATGCCTCGCGTTGCACTCAACCTTCGTTTCTTTGCTGACTGGGCAATCAACGATCTTCATCACGAAGTTTGGGAAACCCGCGGACACACCAACAACATTTCCTGGGATCCAAGTGGTGTGGCAGCGCTAATTACTCCGTGGAATGCTCCACTGATGCTTGCAACCTGGAAGATTGGTCCGGCCCTTGCAGCTGGAGACACAGTAGTTCTAAAGCCAGCCGAGTGGACACCACTTAGCGCTTCTTTCTTTGCAGACCTAACTTTGCAAGCTGGAATTCCAGCTGGAGTATTCAATGTCGTTCAAGGCTTTGGCGCAGAAGCAGGACACGCTCTTGTTTCACACCCTGGCGTTTCCAGAATCTCTTTTACAGGATCTGTTCCGACCGCAAAGAAGATTGCTCACGCAGCAGCGGATAATCTGACTCCGGTTTCTTTCGAACTGGGTGGAAAATCTCCAACCATTGTTTTGGTAGATGCCGACTTAGATTTAGCCGCTGAGCTTGCTGTTGAACAGTATGACAACGCTGGTCAAGTGTGTTTATCAGGAACCAGACTTTTGGTGCATGAGAAGGTGGCTTCAGAGTTTGCGGCTAAGTTTGCGGAGCGTGCAGCCAAGCTCAAGCAGGGAGACCCGAGGGATCCTGAAACTGACATCGGCCCACAAATCCACCAGGTCCACTTCGAGCGAGTCAAGGGATTTGTCGACCGAGCCAAGGGTGAGGGCCTAGAGGTTGTTATTGGTGGTGGACCTAACACCGACCTGGGGGGTCTGTTCTTTAGACCGACCCTTATCGCTAACCCACCGCGCGGATCTGAGATTGTCACAAGTGAAATCTTTGGGCCAGTTTTGACCATGCAAACTTTCTCCTCCGACGAAGAGGTAATTGAGATGGCTAACGGAACTGAGTTTGGGCTGGCTGCGGTTATTGTTTCAGGTAACCGCGCTCACGCTGATGCAGTTGCTTCCAAAGTGGTTGCTGGAACCATCTGGGTGAACTGCTTCTTTGTTCGAGACCTGAAGGCACCTTTCGGAGGTTCCAAGAAATCTGGAATCGGACGCGAGGGCGGCAATTGGTCTTTTGATTTCTACGCAGATGTAAAGAACACAGTTATTTCACCGAATGGATGGAAGGAATAGAAATGGGAAAAGTAGTTGGAGCCGCGATCTTGGCCCACGTGCCAACAATCATGTTGCCCGAGAAAGTTCGGTATGACCTAAACGATGGCAAGGAGATCTCACTAGTTCCAGGCCTAAAGAAATTCCGCAAAGATGTCATGGAGACTTTGGACTACGACACAGTAGTTGTTCTTGACAGCCACTGGGCCACCACAGTTGAGTTTGTAATTACCGCTCAGGCGGAACGCTCTGGACTATTCACCTCAGAAGAGCTTCCCAGGGGAATGTCTCAAGTTCCTTACGCGTTCAAGGGTGATCCTGAACTTGCAATGGCAGCTGCAAAATACGATGAGAAGAACGGAACCTGGATTACGCCAATCAGCGATCCGCATCTTCCGATCTTCTATGCCACAGTCAACCTTTGGCACTACCTAGGTCGCGGCCTAGACAAGAAGTGGGTTTCCATTTCAGTTTGCCAAACTGCAACAGCAGAAGATTTCCTAAGAGCTGGTCGCGCACTTGGTGAAGCGATTCGCGACACCGATCGTAAAGTTCTACTGCTAGCTTCTGGTGCGCTATCCCACACCTTCTACAAGCTGCGGGATCTTCGTAAGCACGAGTCCTCTGACCCAAGCCACATCTACTCAGAAGGTGCGCGCCTTGCCGATCTAGAGCGCATTGAGTGGATGAAGCAGGGAGATCACGCCCGAATCCTGGACACCATGGATGAGTTCAAGCAGTTCAAGCCTGAAGCTAACTTCAGCCACTGGTTGACCATGGCAGGTGCAACTGGTGAAGGCGAGAACATGGCCAAGGGCGTTATGTACTCGGATTACGAAAACTCCATTGGCACCGGACAAGTTCACGTTTACTTCCCTGAGCCTGAGGGTGGATTCCCAAGACCAAAGGATTTGGTTCTTTCGCGTGACTGAGTATCGTCGTATTTTGCTAGAAGGAGCACCGGTTCAGGTGCTTCGGGTTGGCAATGAGCTAGTTGCCGCCGATGGTAGAAAAGTAGCCATCGACGACGCAATTCACCTTGCCCCGAGTGAGCCGACCAAAATCTTGGCTGTTCATTTGAATTACCAGTCCCGCACCGATGAGTTCATGACCAAGTTGCCCTCTGCGCCAACTTACTTTCACAAGCCAATCACTGCATTGAATTCACACCACGGACACGTGGTTCGACCAGATCGCTGCAAGTGGTTGAACTATGAAGGTGAAATCGTGATTATCATCGGCAAAACTTGCAAGAACATATCCCCCGATGATGCCGGTGAATACATTGCCGGTTACTCAGTAGGAAATGACTACGGGCTTCACGATTTCAGAGACACTGACGCCGGTTCCATGCTTCGCGTAAAAGGTGCTGACACCTTGGCTCCAGTTGGACCCGGTATGGTCACTGACTGGGACTTCCGCAACAAGTACATTCGCACCTACGTCAACGGTGAACTAAAGCAAGATGACAACACCAAGAACATGGAATGGGACATGAACTACCTGGTTGCGGATCTAGCTCGAACTATCACGCTTGTTCCGGGGGATATGATCTTCTCCGGCACACCAGCCAACTCAAGACCGGTGCAGCCAGGAGATGTTGTTGAAGTTGAAGTTGAGGGGCTTGGACGCCTAAGCAACAAGATTGTTCACGGTCCCGCTCCTATTCGATCTGAAGTTGGGGCCCAGCCGACCGAGAGCGAAGAAGTGGTTTCAACCGCTATGGGTGGCGATTGGGAATTCCGCGGCATAAGAACTCCATCCAAAGACCTTTATCCATCAAGAATCGAGGAGAAGTAAATGATCAAAGTCGAAGTTGACATGACCAAGTGTCAGCACTACGGACAGTGCGTATTCGAAGCTCCAACTGTGTTCAAGTTGAACGCGGAAGACAAGTTGGAATACGTGGCAGAAGTTGACGACAGCGAGCTAGACAACGTTGAGGCAGCAGTTGATATCTGCCCGATGCAAGCTATTCGCATCGCGCAGTAGCCTAAGCAATTGTCTGCCCCGGTAGTAATAGTTGGTGGCTCACTAGCTGGGCTTCGTTCTGCTGAAGGACTGCGCAAAGCCGGCTACGCAGGCCCAATCAAAGTAATTGGAAACGAGCCGTACCTTCCTTACAACAGACCTCCGCTTTCAAAAGAGCTGCTTAGTGGAGCCGGTGAGATTGATGAAATCTACTTTCCGATAAAAGAATCGGTAGCTGATATCGAATGGGTGCTGGGCCAAGCCGCCACTTCGTTAAACATTCAAGAACAAAAAGTCACCGACCTTTCAGGTGCTTCCCATTCCTACAGCGCACTTGTTATTGCAGCTGGTCTTCGACCAAAGCCACTTCCTGTAAATGCCAATGGCATTTCAGGTGTCCATGTCTTGAGAACTTTTGACGATGCTGTTGCCTTGCGCAAGCAACTTCTTCCCGGGGTGAAGGTACTAATCCTTGGTGCCGGCTTCATTGGATGTGAGGTTGCAGCAACGGCCGTTAAGGCCGGTTGCCAGGTCAAAGTTGTTTCAAGAACTCATGAGCCAATGGAAGAAGCACTCGGTAAAACTTTGGGCAAAGAAGTTAGGCGTCGCCACGAACTCATGGGGGTCGAGTTTGTTAAGGGCGCTTCAGTTTTTGGACTTATTGGCGATGGCCATGTGCAGCGAGTGATTCTTGATTCTGGAGTTATCTTCGATGCCGATCTAGTCGTAGTTGCTATTGGCTCCTTGCCTAATACTGAGTGGCTGGAAGGTAGCGGGCTAGATATTGCTAATGGTGTTTTGGTTGATGGTGGCCTTCGTGCACTTTCCTCTGATGGCACCGTGGTTGAAAACATCTTTGCTGTTGGCGATGTGGCACGCTACGTCAACCCGCTGTTTGATGAGGTTCCTCGTCGCGTAGAGCACTGGAATCTGCCAACCGAAACTGGCAAACGGGCAGGGCAAATTTTGGGCAAGCAACTAATCGGGGAATCGGTGGCGGATATGCTGGCGGAGCCATTTGCTCCGCTGCCTTCGTTTTGGTCTGACCAATACGACATGCATATCCTGGCCTTCGGTATGACATACCTTGCGGACAGAAGTGAACTAGTTGCCGGTGAGCTATCGGGTGAGTGCGTTCTTGAATACTTCAGGAACGACAAGCTGGTTGGGGTTTGTGGGATTGGCATGAGGCCAACAATCCAAAGCTACCGAACCAGGTTCTCGTTAGCTTGAAACGCCTTTGATCATCGGGGCGTGAAAGTTCTTTCCAAACACCTTCTGTGATGCTCCAACTCGGTCAAGGTAAGGGGTGATTCCACCTAGGTGGAATGGCCAACCAGCACCCATGATCATGCACAGGTCAATATCTTCTGCTGATGCCACAACGCCTTCATCAAGCATCAATCTGATTTCCTTGGCAAGACCCTCAACGAGCTGCTCAAATACCTGTTCCTTCGTGCGCTTTCTTGTACCACCGGCAACAATCTTGATTGCCTCGGGGTCGTAGCCGGTTGGGTTGCCTTTGGCATCTTTGGTGCGGATCTTGCCGTACTTGGCTAGCTTGTGCAGGGATTCGGTCTTGTAGAAACGCTCCGAGGAGAAGCCATACATCGAATCCAACACGTGGGCTCCAACCTGCAGGCCAACAAGCTCCAGAAGATCGAATGGGTTCATTGGAAGACCAAGAGGTGCAATGGCGTCCGCTACCTCTTCGAATGGGATACCTTCGTCAACTGCGCGCATGGCTTCACCGAGTAGGTAGCCAAGCAGGCGGTTAACAACAAAGCCAGTGCTGTCGGATGTGATGACAGCAGTTTTTTTCAGATCCTTAGCAACCTTCATCGCGGTAGCGATTGAAACGTCGTTGGACTTAGGGGCCTTTACTACTTCTAGTAGTGGCATAACTGCTACCGGGTTGAAGAAGTGAAAACCAACCATGCGCTCAGGGTGCTTTAGCACCTTGGCAATTTCATCAACTGACAAAGAAGAGGTGTTGGTTGCAAGCACGCAGTCTTCGCGAACTACTGCCTCAACACGGGTGAAAACATCCTGCTTGATCTTCATTTCCTCGAAGACGGCTTCGATGACCCAGTCGCAGGTGGCAAAGTCAGCGAGGTCTAGGGTTCCGGAAAGATTTGCGCTGTACCGATTGCGATCATCGGTAGATAATCTCCCCTTCTCGACTAGCTTGTCGAGTTCTGATCGAACGTATGCAAGACCCTTGTCCACTCGCTCCTGAGAAACATCGGTGATGATTACTGGGACAGAGAGCCTGCGAAGAAAAAGAAGTGCGAACTGGCTGGCCATAAGGCCAGCTCCAACAATTCCAACCTTTTGAACCTTGATAGCAAGTTTTGGATCTGGTGCACCCTGGGGATTCTTGGCGTGCTTTTGAACCAAGTTGAACGCATACATGCTCGCGCGGAACTGATCCGAAGAAATCAGTTTTTCTAGCTCTTCGTCTTCGCGCTTGAAGCCTGCTTCTTTCGAACCGAACTTTGCTTTGTCAATCAGATCCAAAGCTGCGTAGGGAGCCAGTGGAACGGTGCCAATTTTTTGCTTCAGCATTTTTCTGGCAATGCCAACAGCCGGCGACCACATAACCAAACGCTCAAAGATGCCTGGCTTGTTTTTTCTTGCTGGCTTGTATCCGCCAAGAACTTTGTCAGCCCAAGCAACTGAGTCTTCAATAAAGCGCTGCGGCTCAAAGATCGCATCTGCGATGCCGAGTTTGTAAGTTTCCTCCGGGCTAAGCATGCGGTTTTGCTTCAACGGATTTTCAATAATCACCTTGAGGGAATTTCGAATACCAATCAGGTTTGGAAGCAAATATGCTCCGCCCCAACCAGGAAGTAGTCCTAAGAAAACTTCAGGAAGCGCGATAGCTGGGGCTGCACGGTTTACGGTTCGGTAGTTCGCGTTTAGTGCGATCTCTAATCCGCCACCAAGAGCGAGGCCGTTGATAAACACGAAGGTGGGAACTGGGAAGTTACCAAGCTTTCCCAGTGCGAAATGTCCAAGCTCAACGAACAATCTTCCAGCTCTCGAAGATGCAAGGTTTCCTGCTTTGGATAGATCTGCACCAGCTGCTAGAAAATAGGGCTTACCGGTAACGGCAAGACCATGAATCTCGCCTTTTCTGGCACGAGTCTCGAGTGCTTCAACTGTTTCGGAAAACTCTTTCAAGGTGAGCGGTCCAAGCGTTGATGGTCTGGTGTGATCTTTCCCGTTGTCGAGAGTGATTAGTGCCAAGGTCTTACCTGATTTGAGCTTTACATCCTGCACATAAGAATGTGTAATGACCTCATCTTGGTTTGCCCAGAGTTCCTCGAAGTAATCGAGTTTCATTAGCTCTTCTTTCCGTCGAAGAACTCGTTCTCCCAGATAACAGTTCCACCCATGCCTAGTCCAATACACATCGTGGTGATTCCGTAGCGAACATCGGTGCGCATCTCGAACTGACGAGAAAGCTGGTTCATTAGTCGAACACCGGATGAAGCTAGTGGGTGACCAAAGGCAATCGCACCACCCCACGCGTTCACACGTGCATCGTCATCAGCAATCTTGAAGTGCTCAAGGAATGAAAGCACCTGAACAGCGAATGCTTCGTTGATTTCGAACAGTCCGATGTCAGAAATGGATAGTCCTGCTTTTTTCAGTGCCTTTTCGGTCGAAGGAATCGGACCGATGCCCATAATCTCTGGCTCAACTCCAGCAAAGGCAAAACCAACCATGCGCATGCGCGGTTTTAGTCCGTGCTGCTTTACAGCCGCATCTCCTGCAAGAAGTGAAATGGTTGCACCATCAGTCAACGGGGATGCGTTTCCTGCGGTGACCTTGCCGTTTGCTCTAAACGGTGTCTTTAGATCTTTCATACCCTCAACGGTTGAGTCAGGTCGAAGTAGCTCATCGCGATCAACAACTCGAACGCCTTCTGGTGTTGTTGCAGAGATGGTGACTAGGTCTTGTTGGATATAGCCCTTATCGTAGGCAGCCGCTGCGCGCTGCTGGCTTCTAACTGCAAATGCATCTGCTCGCTCTTTGGTAAGAACAGGGAAGCGGTCGTGAATTTTCTCAGCGGTGTTTCCCATGTTCAGTGCCTCTGGGTTCACTAGCTTTTCGGCTAGGAACCTTGGGTTTGGGTCAGCGCCTTCACCCATTGGGTGACGGCCCATGTGCTCCACTCCTCCGGCGAGAACCACGTCGTAGGAACCAACTCCAATGGCAGATCCGGTCATAGTCACAGCTGTCATTGCACCAGCACACATCCGGTCGATAGCAAAGCCAGGAACAGATAGCGGTAGCCCTGCAAGAAGTGCTGATGTTCTACCAATAGTTAGACCTTGGTCACCGGTTTGAGTGGTGGCAGCGATTGCAACATCGTCGATGGCTTCCTTGGGAAGGTTTGGGTGGCGATCAAGAAGACCAATGATGGATTTGACCATCAGGTCATCTGCTCGAGTGTTCCAATAAACACCCTTTTCTCCTGCTTTTCCAAAAGGAGTGCGAACTCCGTCAACAAAGTATGTGTTTTGCATTTTTAGGCGTTCGCTTTCTTTAGGGTTTCACGGCGTCTGGTTTCAGAACCAAAAGCCAAATCGGATCTAATCAAACCTTCGGATAGACCAAAGGCATCGACTAGGTCAAGTGCGTGGGGCTTTAGTCTGCCAAGCAATCTGCCATCGATGTAATCGGTGATGGCTTCTGCTCGCTGCGAGGTAAGGCGGCCGTTCATCAGGTACCAAGCAAGATTTTCTTCCAGCAGAGTAAATCCAAATAGATCGCGAAGCCAAGTCATAACTTTGAGGGTTTCTGGGTTCTTAATTGTCTTTAGCGCTGAGGTGAACGCCTCCCACTGAATCAACTCACCGTGAGCCTTAGCAGCAAGAATCAAATCGTTCTGGTGACGGTTGAATACTCGCTCAGTTTCAACTGGGTCCTTCTTGCCGGAGTGACGAAGCTCATTGGCAAGGCGCGCGATCATGGTGTGGACGCGGTCGGTTAGCAGCTGGTGTTGGTGCTCTTCCTCGCGAACAAATCCAATTGATCTAGCGGTTGATCCAAAGTCAGTGAACTTCTGGGCAAGACCGCGAAGTCCTCCGCGGTTGAAGGCTGCCTCTCCAACTTGCTCAACAACGTACTGAGCAAGTGTTCCAAAATCAGGAGATGAGAATGCCTTTGAGTAATCCGAGAGCAACCTCTTAGCAACCAGCTGAAGTAAAACGTTGTTGTCTCCTTCAAAAGTTGCGTAGACATCCAGGTCGGCACGAAGTCCGGTCATGCGGTGTTCGGCCATAAAACCTTGACCTCCACAAGCCTCACGACAGGTCTGAATGATCTCGAGTGCATTCCAGGTTGAAAGAGCCTTGGATGCTGCAGCAACTGTCTCTAGGTCAGCGCGAGTTGACTCGGTATCATTTCTTCCGCTGAACACCTCGTCGAACTGCTCAAGAAGTTCTAGATGAGCAAAGGCTTGAGCGTACGTTCTGGCGAGCGCTGGAAGCAATCTTCTTTGGTGTCGACCGTAGTCCATCAGGATGTGTTCTTCACCATCGTGTGAGGGGAACTGACGACGCTCATTCGCGTAGCGAATGGCAATTGTCAGCGCAACCTTTTGTGCGTTGGTCACACCCCCGGTGATTGAAACTCTTCCCTGCACCAATGTTCCAAGCATGGTGAAGAATCTTCTTCCCTTGGATTCAATTGGTGAGGTGTAATCGCCTGCTTCGTCAACTGCGCCGTAGCGGTTTAGAAGCCAAGTTCTTGGAATGCGAACGTTGGTGAAGTGAAGTCTTCCGTTGTCGACTCCGTTTAGTCCGCCCTTGATGCCATCGTCATCTCCACCAACACCTGGCAGGAAGTTTCCTGATGCATCACGAAGTGGCACATAGAAAGCGTGAACGCCGTGGTTTTCACCCTTAGTAATAAGTTGTGCGAAAACAACTGCGGCTTTTCCATGAATCGCAGCGTTACCGATGTAATCCTTCCAAGCGTGACGGGAGGGTGTGTGAATAACAAACTCTTGGGTTTTCTCGTCGTAGGTTGCGGTAGTTCCGATGTTTGCAACATCGGAGCCGTGACCGGTTTCGGTCATTGCAAAACAGCCTGGGGTTTCTAGATTGATAACTGTTGGAAGTAGTTCTTTGTGGTGTGAGTCAGTTCCGAGATACAGAATCGCTGCGCCGAATAGGCCCCACTGGACCCCGTACTTGATCTGAAGTGATGGGTCTGCAAGAACTAGTTCTTCGAAAACTGTTAGCGAGCCTCCGGGGTCTGCGTTACCGCCAACTGCCTGTGGGAAGCCGTAAGAAGTTGCACCTTCTTTTACGAGGACTTTTAGTTGGCCGAATACGCGCTCACGGTGATCGTGATGACTAAGGCCTGGGATCTGCCACATCTCTGGTTTTTCGCAGATCTTCCGGGTGGCTAGGCGAATATCTTTCCATTTACCCAGCAGCATCTCGCCTACTAGGGCAACATCAACTTGAGGCAATACTTCGCTTTTCATTTGGCACTCCTTCGTGTCGGTTTGATTGTAAGCACCGCTAAATCACTGGGGAGAATGGGTTTCTAAAGTCTGTAACTAACCACAACAGGGCGAATCGGGCCTATTTGTTCTTTGTAGGTTACATACAAAAAACTTCAGTGTTTCTTGGAGAGCTAATTTCCCTCGAATTTGACCGGTTGCTTCGAGAGGTAGCTCTCCATCGCCTTGCGTGCATCATTTGATGCCGCCAGGCGAGCCAACCTTTTACCCACGAGAGCATCCTCGGCCGCTTCGTCTGCCAGGGAAGCTCTTGCAGAAGCAAGTGTTGCCTGAACAGCGAGTGGTGCTTGAGAGGCAATCTTGTTTGCAATTTCAAGTGCACGATCAAAGGCTGCACCTTTGGCAACAACTTCATTCACAATTCCAAGACGCAGTGCTTCCTGCGCATTGAACTTTTCTCCAGTTAGTAAATACTTCATTGCGTTTGACCAACCAGCAGATCTCGGCATCCGCTTGGATGCTCCGCCAAAGGGAAGTATCCCGCGGGAAACTTCGAGTTGAGCAAAGGTTGCATCCTCTGATGCAATTACCACTTCGCTGTTTAGGGCCAGTTCAACACCGAGTGTGAAGCAGGTTCCTTGGATAGCCATTACTACCGGCTTCGAACAGGATTTGGTTTGGATCCCCCAAGGATCCAATCCGCCTTCTGGAACAAGAGATAGTCCATCAGCATTTAGTCTCGGTGCAACATCAGCCAAGTCAAGACCTGCAGTGAAGTGGTCACCCACAGCGTAGACAAGCCCAACTCGTAGCTTTGGATCTGAATCTAACTTGCCGTAGGCAAGAGAGAGTTGCTCAAGTAGCTCCATGTCGGCAGCGTTGTATTTGTCTGCACGGTTAAGGCCAATAAGAAGTACGTTGCCCTTTTGTTCAATGAGAACTTTTGCTTCGCTCATTCGATTTACTTTGAGCTGGGAAGGTTGGCTTCAATTAGCGCAATGATTTCTGGTGAGTCCGGCTTTACCGTTGGACGAAAACGATGAATTGTTCCGTTAGGTAGAACAAGGAATTTTTCAAAGTTCCAGGCAACAGGTCCAGCAAGTCCAACGCTGTCTTTAGTCTTGGTTAGCTCTTTGTATAGGTCGTGAGCGTTTTTGCCGTTGACTTTTACTTTCTCAGTCATCGGGAATGTGACTCCCCAAGTAGTTGAGCAATACTCGGCAATCTTTTCTGATTTGCTCAGTTCCTGAAGGAACTGGTTGGATGGCATGCCTAGAACTGTGAAGCCGCGGGCGGAATACTTTTTGTGCATGGCCTCTAGTGCTTCGTACTGAGGGGAAAGTCCGCAACGGGAAGCGACGTTTACAACCAAGACCACTTTGTCGGCGAAGTCGCCGAAGCTGGCCTTGGTTCCATTTAGCATGGTGAGCTCTAAGTCCTTGATTGTCATAACCTGATTCTAAGTCGCTTCGGGAGTAGATTTATCTAGCTATCGACTCGCAGCCGACAGGAATAAGGCCCTTTTTGCATATCGCACTGTTCATGGATCAGCACCCGCATTCACTGGGTGGGGTTCAAACCTCAGTAATGCTTCAAAAGAAGTATCTGAACCGCAATGGCGTTCAGGTCACTATCTTTGCTCCTAAGTCCAAGCGGATGGTCCAAGATGCAGACATCAAGGTCATCCCCTCCAGCTATGCGACCATCGGTCGGGAGTACTCGGTTGTTTGGTCACTTCGCAAGGCATCGAAGTTTTGCCAGAGCCAGTACGAAGCACAGCATTTTGACTTGGTTCACCTGCAGGGGGATTTCGCTGCAGCAAGTTTGGCTATTGAACTTGCTAAGTCCCGGAATTTGCCGCTGGTCTACACCTCTCACACCAACGTGGATGTGATGGCCAACAAGCTGATTGGAAAACCTTTCAAGATTGTTTTGCTTAGGTTCTTTACCTGGCAGCACGCTCACTTTCTGAAAATTGCCAACCACCCAAAGGTTTTCAACGCTTTTGAATACATGGCCTTTATCCACCGAAACATGGACAAAGTTCTCGCTCCTTCTTCGCACTACGCCAAGCTGCTGAAAGCAAAAGGCGTGGCTGAAGAAGTTGAGGTTGTAATCAACGGTGTCGACGATGAACTTCTAACCGATCTCAAGCGCAGGACCCCAATTCCACAAAAACCCGTTCACTTTGTCTGGGCTGGAAGAATGCAACCCGAAAAGCGACTGCTTCAAGCACTCGAGGCATTCGCAAGGGCTAAGGGCAAGGCAACTCTGGATGTTTATGGTTTTGGTCCGCTGGAGCGAGCAGCTAAGAACTTGGTTCGAGCTAGAAGATTGTCAAAGCGAGTGAAGTTTCATGGGAAGCTTCCCCACCGAGATATCCTTCAAGTCTTCGCCGATGCGGATGCTGTGATGCAAACCAGTATCGGTTTCGAAACGCAAGGACTCACTGTTTACGAGGCAGCCGCGGTTGGCACACCGACAATTCTTTGCGATCCAAATATTTCAGCTGAGCTGCCGGCGGGCAGCAACTGGCTTGATAAGGACGGCTCCATCAAGGGATTGGCAAAGACAGTAAAGAAGGCTAACAAAGATATATCAGAGGGTAAAACAAAACGTGAAACCCTTGCGGATAACAAGTGGTTGTATCAAAGCGAGATCAGCAAGGAAACCATTGCTTTGTATAAGCAAATGATTGAACAAAAAGCTACTGCAGCGTCTCCAGGTATTTAGTTAATGACTGGGCCTTGATAATTGCCGTTTCAATCAAAGTCAATACCGATTCGAGCAGCTCCGATCCTCGAGAGATATTGTCAGGGTTCCACTGTTCGAAGTTTGCGCTCATTTCAAGCATTGTGTTTCCAAAATCTTCCATGAGAAAGGCAAATGTCTCATCATCACAGTTTTTTGCGGTGAGTATGCGTTCACCAAGTTCCTTAAACACGGTGGCTGATTTCTGGATGCTTTCAATTGCTTTTATTCTTTCTTCTTCAACCTCAGTATCGAAGGAATAGAAGATTGCACCAGTCGTGTTTCTAATAAGCGCGGTCGCTTCGCTAACATCCGTGAAAGCATTCTCACTGTCGGTTGCTGTAATGGCGCCCGTCAAGCAGAGCGGGTCTTTTGAGCTGTCTTTCTCAACCTGCAATGAAGCGACGGTGTTGTTCACAAAAGTGATGCCTGAATTGATCCAGGTATTGCCGCCGAGGACAACGTTTCCGAGCAAGCTAACAATCGCAAAGGTTCCAACAAACCAAACCCAGGTGGGGAGTCCTTTGGACTTCTTCTTTGGTTCTTGTGGGGGCTGCTCGGTCATGGGGATTTAACTTTCTGTGGGCCTGAGGCTCAATTCTACAAAGGCTGCTCGCAGGCGCATGCATTTTATCCATTCGCACCAAGGATGTACGGGCAAGGATCACCCCCAAGCAATAGACTGCTTTTGCTTAGAGCGCTAGGACAGGTGGGTGAAGGATGAGCAAAAGCTGGACCTTACTTAGCCACCACGCACACGTGCTTATTGCCTTAGACCGGGACCCCGACTTCACAATCGACCAGATAGCCCAGATTCTGGGCATCACCTCAAGATCGGTTGTAAACCTAATTAACGACCTGGTTGAAGATGGCTACGTCTCAAAGACCAAAGATGGTCGGAACAACCACTACGAGATCAACAAGAAAGCCCCACTTAGGCACTCAACCAGCCAGGGCAAGAATGTTGGTCAATTGATTGCTGCCCTTGGAGAGCTGGGTAAAGGCTAGACAGTCTCCCTTAAAAGACTAGAATAATAATTCTAGAATAATTATTCTACCATTGCGAAGTCTCTTTGGATCCGCGGGAAGTTAGGTCAGATCAGATGCTGCTAGAAGCCGCACTATCGAACGCAACGAGCCCGCCGGTTCTTGCGTTTGTGTTGGGGCTAATAGCAGTTGCTGTGAAATCTGATCTTCGTCTTCCTGAAGCTCTCTACCAAGGTCTTTCGATCTACTTGCTTCTAGGTATCGGTATCAAAGGTGGTGTCGCTCTTTCTGAGGCAAACGCCAACGAAGTTGGATTGCCGATTCTGGGAACACTTCTTCTTGGTGTCACAATTCCTTTGCTCGCGTTTTGGATAGTTGGAAAACTCACCAAGCTCGATGCCATCAACCGCGGGGCAATCGCTGCTCACTACGGATCAACCTCCCTAGTGACTTTCTCAGCAGCACTTATCTTTCTTGATTCACAAGCTGTTGCCTACGAGGGGTTTGTCACAACCCTGCTGGCAATTCTTGAAATTCCAGGCATTGTGGTTGGTTTGATGTTGGCAAGTCGAGGACTTGGCCGAGGCCTTAATTGGGGTGAGTCTCTTCGGGAGATCCTTACTTCCAAGTCAATTGTTTTACTTGCTGGTGGATTGCTGCTGGGTCTAACAACTGGTGCAGCTGGGTATCAAAAGGTAGAGCCTTTCTTCGGTGGGCTCTTTACTGGTGTGCTGGCGCTTTTCTTGCTCGAGATGGGAATCGTTGCCGGAAGAAGATTGCCGGATGTAAAAAAGGCTGGATTTGGGCTTGTTGCCTTCAGCCTTGGATTCCCGCTGCTAGCCGGAACACTCGGTGTCTTTGTTGGCGAGGTCACTGGTTTGAGCCTTGGTGGATCTGTGGTTCTTGGGGTTCTAACCGCATCGGCTTCTTATATCGCAGCCCCTGCTGCGGTAAGGCTTGCACTTCCTGAAGCAAGTCCTGGGGTTTACCTGACGGCTTCACTTGGAATCACATTCCCGTTCAATCTAATCTTTGGAATTCCGATTATGTTTGCTCTGGGGAATCTATTGGAGGTGTGGGGCTTTTGAAGTACTCAGCTAGAAAGCTACTAACGATTGTCTGCGAAGCAGCTCTTGAATCAAGACTGATCAGAGACTCCATGGCGCTAGGCGCCAAGGGATACACCATCACCGATGCCCACGGCGCAGGACCAAGAAACCAAAGAAACGGTGATCTTGAAGGTGGCAATATCCGCATCGAAGTAATCGCTGATGAGCCAACGGTTCAAAAGATTGTTGAAAAACTAGAGCTTGAATACTTCCCGCACTACGCAGTTAGTTGCTGGGTGACTGATGTTCAAATTCTTCGTGAGGATCGCTACTAACTTTTTTGGCTTCAACTAATTCTTTGTGATTTGAACAATGTCCCAGTCTTGTCCGGCCTCGATGTTTTTGATAGTCCAGCCTGAAACACTGAGCGATTGACCGACCTTAAGTGGAGCATCAGCAAACAACAGGTCGGTAGCCAACTTATTTTTTACTATTCTTATCGGGCCAAAACCGCTGGTCTTTGTTGTGTTCACTTGATAGACAAGAAGGCCGTTGCTTATTGCAGATGCCTTGGAGTCATGCCGGGTGTTGCGCCTTGACTCAATCACCACTGCAGTATTGGGCCCTGTTGGAATAACTGCAAGTTTGTGCCCTACCGCCGTGCTAGAAATTGCAGTTAGTTTTTGCGTAGTTGTTGATTTACGGACAACACATCTGACTTGACGGTCTGACAAATAGCCCAGCAGCCACCTGCTCCAACCAATCCACTCGCGGGAATTACCAGGAGCAAAATTCATGTTGTCGAACTGGCCGAGATACTTAAATTGCTCCTCGAAGGTATCTCCGGGTTTCCATTCGTATGAGTAGTAGTCCTGCAATCCCAGTAAGTGACCCATCTCATGCGCTATCAGCAAGAACCCCTCGTTTCCTCGGGTATCTGCTCCCGCCAAGGTGCCTCTATACACAAGACCTTCTTGTGTCTTGAATGGAAACGATTTGGTGAGTGGAAGAGCCGGGGAGTACTCAACCTGCGAACGAGTTACGTTAGGCGGGAGGACCGCAACAACAAAGTCGACGTTAGTGAAATCAACCTCTGCATCTGCTGCGGTGATGGCTGCTTGAACAAATCCATACGCATCTCCGCCGCCAGTACGAGTTAGGCCATATTGTTCAATGGGTTTGGCGAGCCTAAAGTACTTGTTCTCGTATCTCCATTGAAATTTCACCTTCCCCTCAGCCATGTCGTTTAGAAACTTGCCAGCGCCATTAATCCAGTAATTAACATCCTCGGAAGGTTTGCTTGGATGTTGCAGGTTGCTTGCGTCCACATAAATCAGCTGAATGACTGGGCGTTTTTTTCCAGATACATAGTCCGGGTGTTGAGGGAAACCGGCGCGGATTGCAGAGCCTACAAAACCTGCTGCCTTTATTCGGCAGGGTTCGACTTTTGATGTTGTTGGGCTCTGCGGGATGTTGTAGTTTTTTGGCGAAGGCGAGGCTCCGGCGGAAAAAGTTCCGCCAGTTAGAGACAAGATAACCGCGAGAGCCAACGCTGCTGTTTTTGTCTTCATTACTCCCCCGATATTCATCCCTAGTTCAGAATTCTAATGAAACCGTAAATGCTCTTTCCCGCCAGGTGTCCAGTGCGGCCGCTGCAAGGGACGATCTTGCCCAGGTGGCTGTGGCTGCTGTTTGGACTTTACTCCACCATTAGTCGTCTTTACTTGGCTGAACTGACCACACCCAAGCAATCAATCCACCGATACAAATGATTGCTGTTGCCAGAATTACAAGCAACGTGTTGTCGCGGTAAGAGTCATAAAGGCCCACCACGGCAAAGAACAAACTTAGGTAACCAACAAGGATCCAGCGGTTTCGCATAGGGAGAGACTAACGGTTTCAATTTGCCTAGAAAAGCGTTTCCGGCTCAACCTTTACTGGTTGTATCAATTCGGGGCCACTGTTCTTGATCGAGTTGACTGAATCCGATACCGTCCAGAATCTTAGGTGGGCATCAGGCTGGAAGTTCTCAAACAACGTTCGGACCTTCTGTATATCTTGAAGCGCCGGATCCATCCAGGCACTCCATCGGTCTTTAGGTAAGAACATCGGCATGCGGCTGTGAACGGTGGCTAGTTCACCAACTGAATCCCTGGTAATGATTGCAACGCTGCTTCTAATTTGCCCGTCCGGGGCAACCCACTGATTCTGTATTCCGGCAAACACCAGCATCTTCTCGTCATCGCGAGAGATGTATACGGGCTGCCTTGGTTTGTATTTGCCAAGCTCTGTTGCCCATTCGTAGTATCCAGTTGCCGGAACTAGACACCTAGATCTTCGAAATGCATTCTTGAAAGTTGGCTTCTCGTGCACAGTTTCTGATCTGGCGTTTATTGCAGCCGATTGGCTCCTTAGGGCTTCGGCGGCGTTCTTACTCCATGGAGCAATTAGCCCCCAGGATGCAATTTCTAGATTCTCACCCTTGACGATGTAAATGTGTTGGGTTGGCTTGATGTTCCAGTCAAAAGCAAGTTCTCGATTAGGAAGTCCCTTGAGCCCAAACTCGGCGACCATGTCATTGAGCATTTCTTCCATCGCAAAGCGGCCGCACATGTTTCTAATCTAAGGCCGTTCACATACTTAATCGGCTCTCGAGGACGCAGCAGGATTTAGCGAGAGGGCCTAACTTCAATTACGTCGCCGAATTCACCAGATTCAACCACTGTTATCTGGACACCTTTGAAATCAATTGACTCCCCCTGTTTCATAGTCCAGTCGGCTAACAAAAACGATGAAGTGCTTATTTTCCGGCCTTCGGGTCCAAGAACTTGATAGGCAAAGTCTCTTCGCGGCTCAGAAGCATTCAGGTGATATACCAGAGCGCCTTCGGACATCTTGGGGAGCTTGTAATTCAAGCCTTTAGATCTCATTGATTCGATTATTAGAGCTTCGTGCTTGCCAAGTGGAATAACTAGAAGCTTTGGCTTGGTCGTCTTTATTGTGGATGGGGCTAACCAATGCGTGCTTTCTTTATTCGACTTTGCGCACCGAATCTGAGAATCCAACATGAACCCCATGTACCACTTCTCCCACGCCAGTAAGTCGGTTATGCCAGATGACATCACGCCCCACTGCCCGGTTCCAATTTCATCGCCCTCTTTGACTCCCCACTTGTCGCCGTGTGCGGTTCCAACGTGATCTTCTAGTCCCGGCCCGATGTGATATAACTCGTGAAGAACACCCATTGGGTGGCTAAACCATAGGTTGTATTCCGGATCGGCGTTCTCCATAGTTAGTGATGGGGATAAGGTGGTGGAATTTAGATGTGGGCGGCCGTTTTGAATTAATGGCACTGGCCCTTGTTCTATAACACTTAGGTCTGTTCCCGCCGGCACAACAATCAGGATCATGTCGGCTGAATTTATATCCAGCTTGCCGTCAATCAATTTAGATACTTCGTTTGCGAAGGCGATATGGCCTGGGTCATCGTGGTTTTTGTGTCCGACTTTGTATTTCCCAATTTTGCCCGGAAACTCCAAGTACTGATCTGGAACCCTGAATTCAACATTCGAATCCCCGTCGGAAACATACTTGGTCCACGCTGAAAGGAAGTCGAAATACTTTTGATAATCTCCGGAAGGTGAATTTCCACTTGCATTCGGGGCGTCTTTTGATTGCAGTGGAATCACCTGATAAACCGTGTCAGGGGATGGGTGCAGGGATTCTTTCAACCAATTTTGGTTCGCGTTTGGAAAAGCTCGCACGATGTCTACGCTTGGATCGTTGGTGATTTTGCACTTCTTTGAACCCATAAGGTCATCATTTGAAGTTATTTGCGCGGTGGGAGATTGTTGGGGCATCTGCGCTGGCGTCAGTTGAAATGGGCCTACGCATAGATCAAATTTCTTGAAAATTGCCTGGTCCTGTTCCCAGGGACCTTGAAGTTCTGAATCAGTTTCACAATGGTCAAAGAAGTAGTTCTGTTTAGAGGCAGCTACTGAATCGGTATCGGAGTCCGATGCTTCAGTAGCGGAAGGCTGAGTGTTTGCACAACCCGCAAGAATAAGTGAACCAAGTAGTAGCAATGAAATGTGCTTGTAGGCTGCTGTCAATTTCCCCCCAAATAATGTCCAGACGAGACGAGCCTACTGATTTGCCAATCGCGGCAGTTAGCCATCGGTGGTTTCACCCCAAGAAAAAACTCTCCCTATTTCTAGAGAGGGGTTTTTAACTGTGGAGACTAGGGGTATTGACGTGCCTAGGAAAGACGTGGTCTGTAGAGGGTTGATTTGCATTTTCAGACTAATTTTCAGACTATATTTCCGAGAATTTTTATCGTTGTGGGATCAAGGCGTTGGGGGTTGTTGGCGTGGCTGGAGTTAGGGACACTCTTTCTGGTGGGACAAGAACCTCTATTGGCGATGCAGACCAGGTGATACAGAAACTACTCAAAGCTCCCTCTGGTCTAACCGAGTTGTACAAACTCTTTCTTGATGATGATCCGGTTGTTGCCATGCGATCAAGCTACGTTGCTATGAGGGTTGCCGAGCAGAAGCCTGAGTCTGTAAAGCCATTTACAAAAGACCTTTTGAAAAATCTTGAGCTCTATACTCAGCAAGAGGTTCGTTGGCACATCCCACAACTCTTAGTTCATCTGGACCTAACAAAGGCTGAGAAGAAAAGGGCTTATGAGGTAGTGATGGAATGGGCCGAAACCGACAAGAGCAAGATAGTTGGATACTACGGCTTTCAGGCTGCTGCCGATTTTGCCGAAACGGATCAGTCCTTGCTTCAGGACTTCATTCCAAGGATTAGGAAAGCCAACAAGACTGGTGCAAAATCAATTCAAAACCGATGCAAGAAAATTGCAAAGCAGCTGGACATTGAGTTGTGATTTGCTTGCTGCACACAAATAAAAAACTCCCCCTATTTCTAGGAGGAGTTTCTTACTTCGTGGAGACTAGGGGGGTCGAACCCCTGACCCCCTGCTTGCAAAGCAGGTGCTCTACCAACTGAGCTAAGTCCCCATTTCGGAAATCTCAAGTGACTTGAGGCTTCCTGGTGGGCCTAGGAGGACTTGAACCTCCGACCTCTTCATTATCAGTGAAGCGCTCTAACCACCTGAGCTATAGGCCCAAAACAGCCTCCCTGAGTCTAATGCATCCAAAATCAATGCTCAAACCCGAGAAAAGCCCAGGGTAAATCTGTTTAGTTGTTTGTGAAGCGAACGGCAATGCCGCCTGTGATCTTGCCAATCACGTTGAAAATCATTGCGTAGAGACCCGCAAGGGCTGTTCCAAGAATGACGTTCACAATTGCCAGCGTTGTGGCAAAAGACATAACTCGAGGAAGAGATAGCTCTTGCTCGATATCTACTCCGCCATCACCAAAGACTCCTGAAAGCAGGGAGTTTAGGGAAGCGAAGATACCGATCTGGCCAACAACGAACCAGAGCGCGAAAAAGCCAACTACGGTTGCGATACCGGCAGCAACGGTGATGAAAAAACCCGCCTTGATTGCTGACCAAACTTCGATCTTCACTAGCTTTAGTGCTACCTGCTTTTGGGCAGGGGCAGGACGGTAACCGAATCTAGATTTTCTTGCTGGAGCATCACTCATTCTTCTGTTGCACCTTCCAAGTTGCGTTCTGAATTCTTTGCGAGTCCAATGACTGAATCAGCTTCGTCGAATCTGGCAAAAACCACACCCATGGTGTCCCGGCCCTTGGCCGGAACCTCACTGACAGCTGACCTGACAACTTTACCGCTAGCTAGCACAACTAGCACCTCGTCAGATTCGCTGCAGATAATGGCACCTACCAAATCACCGCGTTTTTCTTCGAGTTTCGCTACCTTTATGCCCAAACCACCCCTGTTTTGAGGTCGGTATTGATCCACAGCAGTTCGCTTGGCATAGCCACCTTCGGTGGCAATAAATACGTACGAATCAGCGATGTCGTTTATTACCGTTGCTGAAAGTAAGAAATCTCCCTTACGGAAATTCATACCGATGTTGCCGGATGTGTCACGACCCATGGCGCGAAGTGATTTCTCGGACGCTGAGAAACGAATTGACATTCCCTTGCGCGAGACAAGAAGTAGATCATCGGAATCAGAAACCAGCATCGCTGCAACTACTTCGTCATCACCCTTTAGTTTGATGGCGATGATTCCACCAGAACGTGGGGTGTCGTAAGCCTCGAGTGCTGTTTTCTTAACCAGTCCGCTTCGGGTTGCTAGAACCAGGTAAGGAGCCTTGCTGTAATCCTTGATGTCCAGAATTGATGCGATCTGCTCATCTGGCTGCAGTGCTAGCAAGTTAGCTACGTGCTGGCCCTTGGCATCTCTTCCGGCTTCTTGAACTTCATAAGCCTTGGCGCGATAGACGCGACCCTTGTTTGTGAAGAAAAGCAACCAGTGGTGAGTTGTTGTCACAAAGAAGTGTGAAACAACATCGTCAGCTCGAAGAGAGGCACCCTTAACACCCTTGCCGCCACGGTGCTGGCTGCGGTAATTAGTGCTCTTGGTTCGCTTGATGTACCCACCGCGAGTGACGGTGATAACCATCTCTTCTTCGGGAATTAGATCCTCAGTTGAAACATCATCATCGCCACCGGCTTGAAGTGCTGTTCTTCGCTCGTCTCCGTGGCGAGTAACAACTTCTTGTAGTTCTGCCTTGATGATCTCGCGCTGCTTTTTTGGTGAGGCGATGATGGACTTGTATTCCTTGATTTCAAGCTCGAGTGCTGCAGCTTCGTCGATAATCTTCTGGCGCTCAAGGGCAGCAAGCTGTCTTAGCTGCATGTTCAAGATTGCACGAGCTTGCAACTCGTCAATCTTGAGCATTGTGATCAGTCCGTCTTTAGCGTCATCCGCTGTTGCGCTCTTGCGGATAAGGGCGATGACCTTATCTAGTGCATCGAGGGCTTTTAGGTAGCCGCGAAGGATGTGCGCGCGCTCTTCTGCTTTTTTGAGTCTGAAGTTAGTTCTTCTAACGATGACATTTACCTGGTGCTCAACCCAGTTCGAGATAAAGCCATCCAGAGAAAGTGTTCTTGGAACACCATCTACTAGTGCCAGCATGTTGGCGCTGAAGTTTTCACGAAGTTGGGTGTACTTATACAAGTTGTTTAGAACAACTCTGGCGACGGCATCTTTTTTGAGAACAATTACAAGTCGCTGACCGGTGCGACCAGAAGTTTCATCTCTAATGTCAGCAATGCCAGTTAGCTTGCCTTCTTTGACAAGCTCTGCGATCTTCTGGGCCAAGTTGTCAGGGTTTACCTGGTAAGGAAGCTCTGTTACAACAAGGCAAGTTCTGTTTTGTAATTCTTCGACGCTTACGATTGCTCGCATCGTGATTGAACCGCGACCGGTTCGGTAAGCATCTTCGATGCCGCGCTTGCCGATAATTTCTGCACCGGTTGGAAAATCCGGTCCCTTGATGCGCTGCATCAAAGCGGCAAGTAGTTCTTCTTGGGTTGCTTCTGGGTTCTCGAGAGCCCAGATTGCACCATCAGCAACTTCACGAAGGTTGTGGGGAGGGATGTTGGTTGCCATACCAACGGCGATACCGATGGATCCGTTGATTAGAAGGTTTGGTATGCGCGATGGCAAGATTGTCGGCTCTTGGGTTCTGCCGTCGTAGTTGTCTTGGAAATCAACGGTGTCTTCGTCAATGTCGCGAACCATTTCCATTGCAAGTGGTGCCATCTTGCATTCGGTATAACGAGGTGCAGCAGCTGGGTCGTTTCCAGGAGAACCAAAGTTTCCCTGACCGAGTACTAACGGATATCTCAAGTTCCAAGACTGAACAAGTCTTACCAAGGTGTCATAGATTGCAGTGTCACCGTGCGGGTGGTACTGGCCCATAACATCGCCAACGACTCGCGAACATTTTGAGAACTGCTTGTCCGGGCGGTAGCCACCGTCATACATCGCATATAAAACTCTGCGGTGAACTGGCTTTAGTCCATCTCGAACATCAGGAAGTGCGCGGCCAACGATAACGCTCATCGCGTAATCCAAATAGCTGCGCTGCATTTCGACCTGTAGGTCGACCTGCTCTACATGATCCATACGAGGCTCTGGTGTTGGTGTCTTATCTGCCATAAGTTTTTTCTCACTCCTAGATATCTAGGAAGCGAACATCCTTTGCGTTCTTTTGGATAAATGACCTTCTTGCCTCAACGTCTTCACCCATCAGGGTTGAGAAAACTTCATCAGCTAACGCTGCATCGTCAAGAGTTACCTGAAGCAGTGTTCTTCTGGCTGGGTCCATGGTGGTTGCCCAAAGCTCGTCATAGTCCATCTCGCCAAGACCCTTGTAGCGCTGGATGGAGTTTTCCTTAGGAATCTTTCTTCCAGCTTTGGCGCCTTCTTTTAGCTTTAGATCTCTTTCGGCGTCGGTGTAAACGTATTCGTGCTCCGCGTTGGTCCACTTGATTCGGTAAAGCGGTGGCTGGGCAAGGTAGACGTAGCCGTGCTCAATAAGAGGTCTCATGTACCTAAACAGCAGGGTAAGTAGCAGTGTGCGGATGTGCTGGCCGTCAACATCGGCATCGGCCATCAAGATGCACTTGTGATAGCGGATCTTTGAAACATCAAACTCTTCGCCGATACCGGTACCAAACGCTGCAATTAGCGCCTGAACCTCGGTGTTGGCAAGAGCGCGATCAAGCCTTGCTTTTTCAACGTTGAGGATCTTTCCGCGAAGCGGCAAGATCGCCTGGTGTTCAGGATCGCGACCGCTAACTGCAGAACCGCCGGCCGAGTCACCCTCAACGATGTAAATTTCAGAAAGTGCTGGGTCGCGGGAAGAGCAGTCGCGAAGCTTTCCTGGCATTCCACCAGATTCCAAAAGACCTTTTCTTCTGGTTGCTTCTCTTGCTTTGCGAGCGGCCATTCTTGCGGCTGCTGCCTGAATAGCTTTTCGAACAATTTCTTTGGCGGACTGAGGGTTCCGCTCCAACCAGTCACCCAGCTGATCGTTAACGATTTTCTGGGTGAAGGTTTTGGCTTCAGTGTTTCCAAGCTTGGTTTTGGTCTGGCCCTCAAACTGGGGCTCCGAAAGCTTGATCGAGATAACGGCAGTTAAGCCTTCGCGGACATCGTCTCCGGAGAGGTTTTCGTCCTTTTCTTTAAGCAAGTTATTGGACCTTGCGTACTTATTCAGTAGCGAGGTAATGGCTGTTCTAAAGCCCTCCTCGTGGGTACCACCCTCGTGGGTGTTGATGGTGTTGGCGTAGGTGTGGACAGACTCGGTATAGGCGTTGGTCCACTGCATAGCTACCTCTATGGACATGTCCTTCTTGGAAGTTTCTGCTTCTAACGAGATGATCTCGTCGTGAACTAGCTCGATTTTCTTTGAGGCGTTTAGGAACTCGACGTAGTCGACTAGTCCGCGGGTGTACTTATAGCTTTCGGTTTTCCCGGTTCGCTCGTCGGTGAGTGTAATTCCAAGACCCTTGTTCAAAAAGGCCATCTGCTGGAAGCGAGCACGAAGTGTTTCGTAGTCAAACTCAACAGTTTCAAAGATTGATCCATCTGGTTTGAATTCGATTGTGGTTCCGGTGTGATCGACCTTTTTTCCCTTAGCAAGAGGCTTCTGCGGAACACCGATCTTGTATTCCTGGCTCCATAGGAAACCATCTCTTGCAACCTCTACCTTTAGATCAGTGGAGAGAGCATTCACAACTGAGGCACCAACACCGTGCAGACCACCGGATACTGCGTAGCCACCGCCGCCGAATTTTCCACCGGCGTGAAGAACGGTAAGCACAACTTCAACCGCTGGTTTTTTCTCAACCGGGTGCATATCCACTGGGATTCCGCGGCCGTTGTCAGTTACTTTGATCCAGCCCTTGGGGGTTATAAAGACATTGATGTCGTCGCAGTGACCTGCGAGAGCCTCATCAACAGAGTTGTCAACGATTTCATAAACCAAGTGGTGAAGACCGCGGGGTCCGGTTGATCCGATGTACATACCTGGACGCTTGCGAACAGCTTCTAGTCCTTCAAGAACTTGAATGCTGCCGGCGTCATAACCGGATTTGTTTTTTGGTGTTGAAGAAGATTCTTTTTTAGCCGGGGCTTTAGCGGCTGGAGCTGGCTTGGAAGTTTTTGCTGCGGGCTTTGTAGTTGGCTTTGTTGTTGGTTTAGCAACTGCCTTAGTCGAGGAAGGCTTGGATTTCGGTGAATCTTTTTTAGCCGGCATGTTCTATTTATGCTCCTTGTATTTCGCCTAGTTAGTTCCACATAACAGCGACTAGTCGACTTACATTGGGGTTTGCTAACTGGTTCTATTTTACCCCACGCGAAGCACTTAAAGTTTCAAGCTGTTGATACTTACCCGTAGGTGTCTCTAGGTCCTCGACCAGGCACAGACCTGGGGCCTTTTTTCCAAGATGGCGCGTCGGGGCCAATGAAGGAAATGCTCTTAATTTCAAGCTCTGGAAATGAGCTCCCAATTTTGTCCAAAATCTGATTTTGCATTAGACGCAATTCTGTGGCCCAGGCTGTTGATTTGCATCGAATCGTAAGTTTGCCATTTGCCAGATTTTCGGGTTGCGAATTTTTGGCATTTAAATCACCAACGATTTCTGACCATCTAACAAAAAGCTCCGCTTCTTCCATTTGCGATTGCCAGCGAAAATCCTGCATCAAAGAATCAATTGAATTCGAGGCGGAAATTGGATCACGGCCAGCGTCAAACGGTTTCGAGCGATCTTTCTTTTTTTCTTTGATTCGCTTCTGATCTTTTGACACACGGCCGGTGACCGCCTGCCTCATGGCGTAGTAAAAATCCACCGCAAAGTTCTTATCTTCAGCCATTAGTAATCTCACCCGAGACAACACTAAGCCTTTTCGCAACTAAGGTTTCCGGCACGTCCTCGATAACGGCTGCGGTGATAATCACTTGCTCGTTGCCTTGGACAAGCTCGGCGAGCTTGGCCCTTCTTTCTGCATCAAGCTCGGCGAAGACATCGTCGAGAATCAAAATCGGATCGCCGAGTCTTGATTCGGCTTTCAAAATTTTAAGGGATGCGAGTCTTAGTGAGAGTGCATAAGACCAGCTCTCACCGTGCGATGCGTATCCTTTTGCAGGCAAACTTCCGAGGATCAAAACTAAATCGTCTCTATGTGGGCCGACAAGTGTTATTCCGCGCTCGAGCTCTTTTGGGCGAAGTCTCTCTAGTTTTTCGCGGAACAGCTGCTCTATCTGGTCGCGATCCGGAGTTTCCAGATACTCGAGGTCTTCAGATTCATCGGGGTCCACCGCGGTGGAGCCAAGAATGGAAGATTTGATAAACATCCTCGGTTCGTTGTTGCTTTTAGCAATAGCTTGATAGTTGGAGATGAGTCCAGGTGTTAGTTTTTCAGCGATGACCACACGCGCCGAGATGATTTCGGAGCCCAGCTTCACAAGAGATTCGTCCCAGGCAGAAAGTGTCGACAGCGCATCGCCCTTGGTTCCGGTGGCGCGGGCTGATTTCAACAAAGTGTTGCGCTGTTTTAGAACGCGCTCATAGTCCGAGTACACACCCAACATGCGCGGGGTAAATTGCACTATTAGCTGATCGATAAAGGCTCGGCGGTTTGTCGGGTCGCGCTTTACGATATCTAGATCTTCGGGGGCGAAAATCACAGAGTTTAGATAACCAAGGATGTCCTTAGGCTTGGCAACCGGTGATTTGTTGAGCCTGGCGCGATTGGGGGAATCTGCGTTTAGTTCAAACTCCAGCAGCAACTCGCGGTCCTCGTGGGCTAACTCCACAGAAATAATTGCGGTTTGTTCACCTTGTTTTATAAGGGGTGTGGTGCCAGCAACCCTGTGAGAGGAAAGGCTTGCGAAGAAGTTCACCGCTTCAACCAGGTTGGTTTTTCCTTGGCCGTTTGAACCGTGCAATAAGTTAACGCCAGGAGATAGTTCAACTTCTGCGTTTTTGTAGTTTCTAAAGTTGGTAAGCCGAACCCTTTTTACAAACATGGCTTTATAACCGACTCAAGAAAAGTTCTATTTTTCTTTGACGGCGTGGCCGCCGAATTGCTGCCTCAGGGCAGCAACTGCCTTCATGGCATCCGAGTCATCTTGACGAGATGCAAATCGGGCAAACAAGGAAGCGGTGATTGCTGGCATTGGAACTGAGTTTGCAATTGCTTCTTCAACGGTCCAGCGACCTTCGCCGGAATCCTCAACGTAGCCGCGAATGCGATCTAGGTTTGGATCTTCTTCGAGTGCGCGAACCAGAAGATCAAGTAGCCAAGATCTAACAACTGTTCCGCGCTGCCAAGCTTTGAATGTTCCGTGGACATCTTTGATGATGTCTTTTTTGTTTAGAAGCTCGTATCCTTCGGCGAATGATTGCATCATTCCGTATTCGATACCGTTGTGAACCATTTTTGCGTAGTGACCGGCACCAACATCTCCAACGTGAACGAATCCTTCGGAACGTTCTCCTTCTGGACGAAGTGCGTCGAATACCGGCATTGCGACGTCAACTAAATTCTTTGGACCGCCGACCATTAGGCCGTATCCGTTTTCCAATCCCCACACGCCACCGGAAACACCACAGTCCAGGTAGCCAATTCCTTTTTTAGAAAGTTGCTCGGCGTGACGAACGTCGTCTGTGAAGCGAGAGTTTCCGCCTTCGATTACAAGATCGCCTTTGTCGAGAAGTGTTTCTAGTTTGTCGATGATCTCGTCGGTTGGTTTGCCGTGTGGAACCATCACCCAAACAATGCGCGGTGTAGAAATTTTCGAAACCATTTCTTCAATGGAGTCGCAGTCGGAAACTTCTCTGGTTCTTGCAAAGCCGGTGACCTCAATGCCGTTTTTGCGAAGTCGCGAGCGCATGTTCCCGCCCATTTTGCCAAGGCCAACTAGTCCGATGTGCATTGAGTCGCTTTCTGTTTGTAAAAGTTTTAGCGGCCAAGAAGATTTGGCTGCAGAAGATACATGTAGCTATCGCTTGATTCTTTTTCTTTGGTCGAGTGGTTGGTGATCAAAACCGGGGATGGTCGGTTCGGGTTGTCGCTGTTGGTGAACCCGATCTTCACGTACTCGGTCTTTACCCCGGCAAGGCCGTCGATCAAGAACTGCGGTTTTAGAGAAACCACGACTTCGCCGCCGGTTAGCTGGACATCAATTGACTCGGATGCTTGAGCTGTTTCGCCGCCGGCAGCCTCCAGGTTGAGGTTGGCTGAACTAAACGTGAATTTGATTGGGCTCTCGCGCTCAAGAACAAGAGATACTCGCTTTGTTGAGTCAAGTAGGTCCTGGGTGTTTAGAACCGCAAAGTTTTCAATCTTCTCCGGGAACAAAGTTTTTACCGCGGGGAAATTTCCTTTTATGAGGCGGGAAGTAACGGAGCGGTTGTTTGCTTTGAACGCAATCAAATCTTTTTCATCGGCTGGGTTGATTGATATCGCAACCTCACCCTGGTTCGCGAAAGTCTTTGCGATTTCCTGAAGTGTCTTTGCTGGTATTAGCGCGCTGGCTTCGTTTGTGCCGGAATTTGATTTCCATGCGACGTCTTGAATTGCTACCCGGTAACGATCTGTTGCAACTAAAGAAATGCTGTCTTTGGTGGTTTCAAGTAAAACTGTTGTGAGAACTGGGGTCACGTCTTCGCGAGATGCCGCAACAGCGATTTGAGAAATTGCTGCTGAGAAGTCTTCACCTGAAACGGTTCCGCTGGTAGCTGGAATCTCAGGAAGTGTTGGGTATTCATCGATTGGCATTGTTAGAAGTGAGAATTTAGCCGAACCACAATTCACCTGGACCTTAGATCCGTCGGTAGAGAAATCAACAGCTGCGTTTGGTAGCTTGTTCACAATTTCAGCCATTAGGCGGCCGGAAACTAGGACACGGCCTGATTCTTCTACTTTTGCCGCTATTTCAACCTGGGCTGAAGTGTCGTAATCAAACACTGAGAGCCTTAGGGCATTGGCGTCAGCTTCGATCAGAATTCCGCTAAGAATAGGCAGTGTGGTTCTTTGGGGTAGTAATCTAACCGCAAATGAGACAGCCTCATTTAAAACGTCTTTATTGACCTGAAATTTCACTTTTTGCCTGTCTGTTTGGGTTTTAATCTTGGCATAACTTCAGATCTGTTTTTACCCAAGGTTTTCCCTAAAGAGTTATAGCCCTTTAGAAAACTAATTAAGTAATAACAACAGTAACCGCTGTGGAAACTGTTGATAACTGGCTATTTGCCAACAAACATCCTGAAACTACATTCGTGAAAGTTGTTTACACAGCTGTGTATAACTTTGTGAATAACCACCTGGGTTGTTAGTCAAATACTGGCTAGGGGGTTGTTATTAGCTGGGATTCCACAGAAAACTGTAGTTATCCACAGCTTATCCACGGGACTTTTGCTTTACCCGGTTGAGGATCTCGGTGACCTGGTTATAGAGGCTTCGGCGCTCTTTCATGAGGTCAGTGACCTTCTTGTTGGCATACATGACGGTGGTGTGGTCGCGGTTTCCAAAGAGCTGGCCAATCTTGGGAAGCGACAAGTTGGTCTGCTCACGGATCAAATACATGGCAATCTGCCTAGCCTGGGCCACCGCTTGCTGGCGGGAGGAGCCAAATAGGTCATCTGCGCTAATCGAGTAGTACTTTGATACCTCGCTGATGATGTCGTTCGGGACGATGATGGTCTCATCGCCGAGTGGGACGATATCCTTCAAAACCGCGGTAACAAGGCTCATATCCACCGGGGTGCGGTTCAGGGCGGCAAAAGCCGTGACTCGAATCAGGGTCCCCTCAAGCTCGCGGATGTTCGAGGCCACGCGGGCAGCCATATATTCCAGGATTTCGTCCGGAACTTTGATTTTCTCGTTTTCGGCCTTTTTCCTCAAAATGGCGATACGGGTCTCAAGCTCCGGGGCCTGGATATCTGTGATCAGACCCCACTCAAAGCGAGAAAGCATCCGCTCCTCGAAGCCGGTTAGCTCCTTGGGTGGCAAATCGGAGGTAATCACCACTTGTTTGTTGTGATCGTGGAGGGTGTTAAAGGTATGGAAAAAGGCCTCTTGCGTCTGGTCCTTACCCTGCAAGAACTGGATATCGTCAATCAGAAGAACGTCAATATCCCGATATTCAGCCTGGAAGAAAGAGGTTCGGTTGTTCTGAATGGCATTAATGAAGTCGTTGGTGAACTCTTCTGAGGAAACGTAACGAACCTTGATTTTGGGGTAAAGATTCAGGGCATAGTGGCCAATGGCGTGCAAAAGGTGGGTCTTGCCAAGTCCGGAGCCGCCATAGATAAAGAGTGGGTTATAGGCCTTCGCCGGAGTTTCGGAAACAGCAAAGGCCGCCGCGTGGGCAAAGCGGTTGGATCCCCCGGTCACGAAGTTATCGAAGTTGTATTTCGGGTTCAAGCGAGTATCGAACAAGACCCCAACCGCACCGGTTTTACGAGGGTATTCCTCGTTCTGTAAAGAAGGCGCAGATCCGATCGGATAGACGTTTTCTGGGGTCTCGGTGATCGAAGGATCTGCCTCAATGTCGGGGTTCACCACAACGGCAAAGTTGGTAGGTCCCCCCATCAGGGCGTTTTCCTGCAAAACCTCAAGAATATCGGCGCGAACTCGCTGCTCCAGCATGCCCCTGGTTAGGTCGTTTGGAACTTCAAGATAAAGGGTGTCCGCTAGGACACCTTTGGGTTCGACCAAGGTCAAAAAGCCCATCAGCTGGGGGCTCAGGGTTCCTTTTTCGGCGAGGCGATCCACAACAGCACTCCACTGTTTGGTCACTTCATCGAGCTCGCTCACGGGAATTCCTTTGGGGTAGAAAGAGTAGTTTTCCACACCCTTCCCCCCAAGTGTATAAGCTGTGGAAAAGTCGGAAACCTCAACCAGTATTCAACTGATTTATTCGGATAAAAGCAAATTAAGTTGTGGACAAATATCTCAAATCTTTTGACTCAAATTAGATCTTTTTCGACTTGACCAAACACCCCCAAAGGCCCTAGATTTAGGTAGTTGAGCAGAAGTTGGAATCAACTGCCCAGTAAATACAAGGCCACTAGCCGACTGACCCGATTCCTCAATGATTTTCGGAGTGTAAACACATGAGCAAGCGCACTTTCCAGCCGAATAACCGTCGTCGTTCAAAGACTCACGGCTTCCGCCTTCGCATGGCAAC
>JBIJAI010000035.1:0-6940 GCA_044345815.1 Rhodoluna sp.
TTCGCAAGATTGTTGCCGACAGCAAACTTGATTACAAAAAACCTGTTCCTGAGTTCGGATCTAGATCTTTGGGCGAAGTGCTGCTTGAGCCAACAATGTTGTACACCGGAGTTCTGAACCAGCTACTGGAATCAGAGCTCGGGGATTCGGTCCACGCTCTTTCACACATCACCGGTGGCGGAATCGCCGCGAATCTTTCAAGAGTGTTGCCAGCAGGTGTTGCACTTGAAGTAGAAAGATCTTCTTGGGCACCAGATGAAGTCTTTAGGGTCTTGGCGGAGTGGGGAGCTTATTCGCTCGAGTCGCTTGAGGGAACTTGGAATCTAGGACTTGGCTTTGCCGTTATTGTTTCTGCAGAACAGGCAGCCGAGGTTTCCTCGAAGCTAAATTCTCTCGGTGTGAAGACCTGGCAGCTTGGACTGATTGAAACAGCAAGTGATGTTTCTGGTTTTGTTACATCGGCAAAGGGTGTTGAGGGTGGAGCCGTTAGGCTAACTGGCGCTTACGCCTAAGCCTCGGGATAGAAGTTCACAGCACCGCGCACCCAGACGGTGACCTTCATTCCAACCTCAGGTGCGAATGGACCTGATGACCTGGCGCGAATAAGTTGCTTCGGTGTCTTTACTTCAACAACCGCGTCGTGACCAAAGAACTGTCTTCCAACAACGATCGAGTCGCCGTTTAGATCTGGCTGCAGATAGAAATTCTCAGGTCTGATTGCAACCTTGCCACGGCTTGCTTCCTTGGCAGAGTTCAACAAAGTTAGTTGACCTAGTGAGGTGCTGACCTTGCCGGATTCAATTACTCCATCAACGATCACAGAGTCACCGAGGAAGGTTGCAACCCCTAGGTCAACGGGTGCCGAGTAAATCTCTCTTGGGTTTCCAACCTGGGCGAAGTTTCCGTCACGAAGGAGTGCCACTCGATCGGCAATTGACAACGCTTCTTCTTGATCGTGAGTGACCAGGATCGTTGTTGAAGAGACTTTGTCCAGCACCAGCTTGATCTCTTCGCGAATTCGCGCACGAAGCTCAGCATCCAAAGCTGCGAATGGCTCATCAAGCAGTATCAGTTCTGGTTCAGGAGCCAAGGCACGTGCAAGTGCGACGCGGTGCTTTTGACCGCCAGAGAGTTCAGTAGCCGAACGATTCTCAAAACTCTCCATTGAAACGAGTTTGAGTAGCTCGCGTACGCGATCAACTCTTGCGGCCTTGCTTAGGCCTTTGAGACCAAAGGCAACGTTTTCAAATACTGAGAGATGAGGGAACAGCGCCGCATCCTGCGGCACGTATCCGACCTTTCTTGCTTCAGCTGCAACGAATACGTTTCTTGCAGCTACGAGCTTCCCGGCAATAGAAATCTCTCCGGAGTCAGGATCGTCAAAGCCGGCGATCAGACGAAGAAGTGTTGTCTTACCCGAACCAGAGGCGCCGAGCACCGCAACGAATTCGCCATTGGCGATTTCGAGAGAAAGGTTTTGTAAAACCGGCTTTGAACCAAAAGCTTTGCTGACGCCAGATAGCGCGAGGGTGGAAACCACTAGACACGCTCCAAGTCATTTATTGGTTCAAGATCTTTTCTGATTGCTCTATTGAGCAACCAAGCTGGAATTCCAGCCAGTACTACCAAAAGTAATGCATACGGAGCTGCTGTTGAAAAAGAGGCAACGCTGGTTTCTGTCCAGAGCCTGGTAGCCAGTGTTTCAATGCCGGTTGGGCGAAGCAAAAGTGTTGCAGGAAGCTCTTTCAAAACCGTCAAGATAACAAGTGTGGTAGCCGCGAAGATTCCAGGACCGGCAATTGGAAGGACAACTTTCCGTAGAGTTTGAAGCCTTGTTAGACCCAAAGATGAAGCAACTTCATCGAGGGCAACAGGCGACTGCCGAAGTGGCGTTGAAATTGCAGAAAGCGCATTAGGTAAGAAAAGAGCAAGGTAAGCAATCAGAACTAGCAAGCTGGTCTGATAAATCCAAGGTGCTACCTGGTTCGCGAAGTAGGTAAGAGATAAAGCAACAACGATTCCAGGTGTTGCGTGTGTCAGCCACACAGAGCGCTCAAGAGTAAATGCGAACTTCGGTCTAAAGCGCACCACAATGATTGCAATTGCAGCTGCAAACAGTGCAGTCAGCATTCCACCGGAAACCGCAAGGGTCACTGAGTTGTAAAGGGCACGAAGCACCTGTGCCCAGTCGGTTTCTGAAAATCCTGCAATTGACCACCTGGTCAAGCTAGCGAGTGGTACCAACAAGCTCACGGTTGCAATCCCGGCAAGCAGTGCAACAAGTGGAATCTTCCATCCTCGAAGATCAATTCGGTTTAATCGGTTCGCAATTACAGTGCCGATAGCTTTGGAGCCACGGGTCCTTGATTCAACTACCAATACCAAAATCGTCACTAGCACCAGTACTAGTGCGAGGGTTGCGGCTAGGTCTCGATCAAAGCTTGCTCGATAGGCGTTGTAGATGGCCCTAGTGAAGGTGTCGTACCGAACAATGCTCACGGCACCGAAATCACTCAGCACATAAAGCGCTGATAAAAGCCCACCCGAAACTGCGGCTCCGCGGATGTTTGGCCAAGTCACCTTGGCAAGCACTGCGAATTTTCCGGCACCCAAAGACGAAGCAACTTCCTCGGTCGAAGAATCAAACCTTGCAAGAGCAGCCGAGACGGCAAGGTAAACAAGTGGTGCGGTTCCAACAGTTAGCAATAACCATGCTGCAAAGAAACCACTAAAGCCAGGGATAACCGCTATCCAGGCGTAGGCAGCAACATAAGAAGGTATTGCAAGTGGCAATGCCGCTAACACTGCGAATACTTTGCGACCTGGGATGTTCGATCGAACCGCGATCCAAGCCTGGATAGTCCCAACCGCCATCGCTGACAGCGATACTGCAACAGCCATCACAAGTGAGCTAACAATTAGCTCCAGTGTTCGAGGAGCAAAAACCAACTCGGCAAACTTGGTAAAGCCTGCAGAACCCACACGTACGAATAGATAAAGAAGTGGAACAAGAGAAATCAAGACGGCCAAAACCGCCACTAGCACTATGGCCAGTGGCGGTTTTGACTTTAGGGTCTTGCTCAGAGCAGTCCGGCCTTTCGAATCATCTCTAGGGTTTCGGCAAGAGACTCCAGATCTGAAAGATCAAACTGCGGTGCACGAATTTCACTGAGTGGCTTTAGTCCTGCAACCTCAGGAATTCCAGTCATTGAGTATTCACGAGTTCGCTCGACGAAGTAGCGCTGAGCTGTTTCACCAAGCAACCACTTTGCAAAGACGTTTGCACTCGGGTTATCGCTTAGAACCGCAACACCTGCGACGTTAATCAAGTTGCCGGTATCGCCGTCTTTGAACCAGGCAATTTCAGATTTCATGTTCTCTTCGCCAAGTTGTGCTGCGAGCTCCCACCAGTAGTAGTGGTTGATAAGCCCTGCATCAACGACGCCGTCTTCGACGGCCTGAAGGATGATTGAGTTCTTTTCAAACAGCACAGCGTTTTCCTTCATTGCAACAAGGAACTCATTTGCCGGCTCATCGCCTTCAAGAACGCGAATGGCTGTGATGAAAGCCTGGAAGGAAGCATTGGTTGGAGCAATTCCAATTCGACCCTTCCAAGACGGGTCCATTAAATCTTTGTAAGAGGTAGGAAGAGTCGTCACTTTCGCTGGGTCGTAAACCAAAACTCGTGCGCGACCAGAGACTCCAACCCATTGAGAGTTATCTGATTTGTATGCGTCTTGAACTAGATCTGTGATATCTGCTGGAAGTGTTTTAGTCACACCATTTTTGGCTAGTGCACCGAGTGCTCCCGCGTCCTGGCCGAAGTAAACATCGGCGCGCACGTTGTCGCCTTCTTCGAGAATTTGAGCAGCTAGCTCTGCTGAGTCGCCGTAGCGAACCTCAATCTGAATTCCGGTTTCGGTTGTGAAGGTTTCTAGAAGCTCAGCAATTAGAACTTCACTTCGACCGGAATAGATGGTGATGGACTCCCCTGAGGAGGAGTTAGGTGTTTCACTCGCGCAGGCACCCAAGGTAAGAACTGCGGAGATTGCTAGCGCCAAAGGCGCGAGCTTATTTCTAACAGTTTTCATATTTAGTTTTCTTTCAGTTTCGGATCGAATATCATTTCGACCGTCTGGATTGCCTGGAGGCGGATGCCCGCAGGACTTTTTAGGGCTATTTGGATTTTGGAGCTGAATCCTCGTCGGTTTCTTCGTCTTCGTAGAGATCGGCCCATTTGTCTTCGTAGTCGGGCTCGGTTGAACCTGGAGCTTTAGTGAGTTCTTTTTCTAGCGCACTGTAATCAGTAGAAGGGCTGAAGTACTTCAGCTCTCTGGCTACTTTGGTGTGTTTTGCCTTTTGACGGCCACGCCCCATGGCGAGACCCCTCTTTCGTATCTTGTCCGTGCCAGAAAAGGCCCAGAAAACCTGAAATCTCATCCAAGTTTAGCATCCAGCCAGAAACCTAGCTAGAGCAAAAACACAGCTGTTAGCAGGCTAAGAGCTGGAAGAGCCAAGTTCAGAACCGTATTAGCCAAGGCGCGAACTGTTTGTCCAGCTTTCAGGAATTCAAATGTATTTGCAGCAAATGTTGAAAAAGTAGAAAGCCCACCGGCTAATCCAACAATCAAAGCAACTTCAAATGATCCAGTAGCCACCGCAGCGCCGGCAACAAAAGAAGCCACTGAATTCATAACAAGAATTCCCCAGGGTAAAAATCCGAACCAGTAACTGGCGATGTGTCTAAGTGCGCTTCCAACTCCGCCCAAAACTCCGACGGTAGCCATAGTTATCATCAGCTCCATCAGGTTGCCACCTTAGGCAATCCCTTGGATACAACTTGTGTTCCTAACCAGTAGCTCAAAACACCTAAAGCTAACTGGATTGCAACTGCAACCCAATACAGGTAGCCCACTGGAGAAAGGCCAAGTTCTGCGCCGGCGGTAATCAAAGCAAGACCGCTCATGGTGGTAAATCCACCGGCAAGACCAGGGCCGAAGAACCCTCGCCATGTATCTGAGCGAAAAGCGCCCACGACGTGCACAACTCCAAGCAAAAATGCCCCGGCTAAATTCACAATTGAAGTGACAACTAGTTCCTGCAGCAAATCCTGAAGCTGCATTTGATCGACACCCAACATCACAAGAGCGCGCGCGATGGAACCTATTGCACCACCGACGAAAACTGCTCCAAGAACTTTTACTGCCAAGAAACTACTTCTTCTTTTTAGTGGCTACTCTTACTGGCTTACGAGAGCTTAGGTTGAATGTACTTGCAAAGCCAAGCAGCAAAAACCCTCCAGCAACCCAAGCCGAAGCTTTAGCACCATCAGTAAATGCCTCGCCTGCAGCAAGTTGGACATCCGTACCTAAGCCACCAAGTTCTGGAATAGCAGCGCCGGCAGATTCAACAACCGCATCAACAATCATTACCTGCTGAGAAGACTCAAGCTGCAAATCAGAAAGTCTGTTCTCAAGCGAGGCTTGAGTTGATGTGAAAAGCACAGTTCCCAAAACAGCAATACCGAGTGCTGAACCAATCTGACGAACAGTTGACTGTGAACCGGAACCCTGACCTGATTTGTCCATCGGAACATCAACCATGATCACACCGGTTAGCTGCGCTGTTGCAAGACCAATTCCAATTCCGTAGACGAACAAGAACCCGGCAATTGAAACCCAGCCACCATCGATGGTTGCATTCAGTGCAATACCTGCAACACCAATTAGCTCAAGTCCAACACCGATTCGAACAGCCATCGCTGGGGCAAGCTTTCCGCTTAGGGCTCCGCCAATTCCTGATGCCAGGAAGGCACCGGCTGCTAGCCAAAGAAGAACCAGACCTGAGCTGATAGGAGAAAGACCTAGAACGTTCTGAAGCCAAAGTGGAATTGCGAACAAAATTCCAAATTCACCCATCGAGATAATCGCAGCCGCGATAGATCCGTTTCTGAATGAACCAATCTTGAATAGATCAAGATCCAAAAGAACGTTCTTCTTTTCCTTCTCGCGCTTTTTCTCCCAAAGAACAAAAGCAATTGTTGCCAAAACTGAAATAGCTAGTGCAATTGGAATCACAGAGATGCCTTCAGTTGGCCACTCAAAACCAAACAGGGAGAACTGGTTGTTTGGATTTACATCCCACCAACCGTAAATTCTTCCTTCAATAAGTCCAAAGACAAGTGTTGAGAACATCACGACAGAAATCGCTGCACCAACAAAGTCGATGCCACCTGCTCGCTGCGCTGATTTGGATTCTGGTACGAAGTACAAAAGACCGGCGATGATGATGATTCCAATTGGCAAGTTGACGCCAAAAGCCCAACGCCAATCAAAATCAGTTGCTAGCCAGCCACCAAGTACTGGTCCTACGGCAACCATTCCACCGATGGTTGCTCCCCAAACAGCAAATGCGATTCCTCGCTCTTTACCTTGGAAGTTTGCATTGACAAGTGACAACGTGGTTGGAAGAACCATTGCTCCACCAATACCTTGAACCACACGAGCCAGAATCATCTCTGATGCCGAACCAGACAGCCCCGCCCAAACTGAAGCCAGGGTGAAGATCACGATTCCGATGATTAGTAATCGCTTTCGACCGATGCGGTCGGCAATCGAACCAAAGACCAAAAGCAGCGCTGCGAAGACCAGGATGTATGACTCTTGAACCCACTGAACCTCAGCAGAGCTTAGGGAAAGGTCAGTGATGATTGAAGGGAAGATGGTGTTGACGATGGTTCCATCGATGATGACGATGGAAATTGCCATCGAGATAAAGACCAGGCCGATCCAGCGATTGCGTGTTTTTTGTGGCACGAGATTTTGTCCTTGCGATTTGAATTGGGCTGGCCGAAAGGGGTTTTGGGGCCAGCAAGATTTGTCTGTAACCCAACCTAGTTCGCCCCGGTATCGAAGTAGGGGTTCTGGATGGTTCAACACTC
>JBIJAI010000003.1:0-71363 GCA_044345815.1 Rhodoluna sp.
GACTTAGGAAGGCTTTCGCTGCTAGCAAGACGAGGTTCAATCCTATTGAAAAGAAATAGCCAACCCAGAGATAAGTGCTGGTGGATGAGGCCATAAACTGCAATTGACTTGTCGAACCCGCTACTCCACTGATCTCAGTTATTGATCCAGAGATCGAGTCTTGGATGCTTGCTTCAAGGCCAACGCCTACTAGGAACGCGTGCACAACCATGGCAGGAATCAAAAAAGCAGCAATCCAACGACCAACCGTTGTTGGGGTGAAAAAGGATACTAAAAGAGCAGCGGCTTGAAGCAATAACAGTGCCGGAATGATTGGGAAAACCGAGTATCCGGTCACTTGAATGCTCTGACCTCCTGCCTCAGGAGTTAGCCGCAACTCTTGCCAACTAAGACCTGCTGAAACCGATAGTAAGAGAATGCTTGCTAGCCAGGCAAAAGACAGATTCCTTTGGTTCACTTCGTATACCGTTTCATCTGATTAGCAGCGTGAATCGCTCTAAGTGGAGCGGATGCCTTATTAAGGGTCTCCTGGTTCTCAAGCGACGGAATGCTATCAAGCACAATTCCGGCTCCTGCCTGAACATGGGCTTCGCCGTCTCGAATAACTGCAGTCCTAATAGCAATTGCAAGATCAGCGTTTCCTGCAAAGTCAAAATATCCAACAACTCCACCAAACAATCCACGATTTGTGGGTTCCAAATCCTCGATTATTTCAAGGGCCCGAGGCTTTGGCGCACCCGAAAGAGTCCCGGCAGGAAAAGTTGCCCTTACAACCCCAACGGCAGAAATTCCATTTCGAATCTGGCCTTCGACTGTTGAGACCAAATGCATGATGTGGCTGTAGCGCTCAACAGTCATAAACTCCGTCACGGTCACGGAGCTTGAATCGCAAACCTTCAGTAAATCATTTCGCGCAAGATCAACAAGCATCAAATGCTCAGCCTTTTCTTTAGCATCAGCAAGTAGTTCCGCAGCCAAAGCATTGTCCGCTTCTACAGTGACTCCCCTTGGTCTTGAACCGGCTATAGGGTGGAGCACAGCTTTTCCAGACTTGACCCTTACTAACGCTTCTGGCGATGAACCAACCACTGCAAACTCACCATCATCGTCAATAAAGTTCAGTAAATACATGTAGGGACTTGGGTTTATGGCCCGTAGCATTCGATAAACATCGAGCGGGCTTGCTGAAACCAACGCATCAAAACGCTGCGAAATGACAACCTGAAATACATCACCTGCGACAACGTGCTTCTTAGCTTTTTCCACAAGTTTCATGAACTCGTTATCAGTTATTCGTCTTGTGAATGCCGGCTCCGCGTCAAGAGATACTTCAGCCATGAAGGGCTTGCTTGGCTCCAGAAGCCTTCCCTTCATTACACGTATGCGCTCAATAGCAGCTTCATACGCAGAAAGCGCGTCGGACCCTGTTTCAAGATATACGTTAGAAACAAGCTTGAGAGAAGAGTCTTTATGATCAACGACTACCAAATCTCTGATGACTGCAAATGCTAGATCTGGAACTTTTAGCTCTTTTTGCTTTCTAGACCCAAAACGCTCAATTTGATGCACGGTGTCCCAGCCAAGAAGTCCCACTAGACCTGATACCAACGGGGGAAGATCCTCTACCGGCGCTGCTTTCCAGCTTTGTTGAATCTTCTCTAACGCATCCAGACCAGACAAACCAGCAAATGTTTGGGTATCTGAAGGCAAAGGACTTGCTCCACCGGTTGATTTCCAAGTAACTGACTCTTCTGACGCAACAAGAAAGCCCTGGTTTTCCACCCCGATAAAGCTATAGCGAGACCAAACACCGGCCTCAGCGGACTCTAGAAGAAAACTTCCTGGCTGGTTCGCAGCAAGCTTCTCAAAGATTGATAAAGGTGTCTCAGTACCAGAAAATACTGATTCAACAATTGGAATCACTTGGAAACTCTTAGCAAGCTCTAAGAACTCTTGTCTTGAAATCATCTGTTAAGCCTTTGCGAGAACCCGAAGCCGATCAATGGCGGCATTTCGATCACTTGCTTGGAAAACTGCTGTACCTGCAACAAAAGTATCGGCCCCTGCGGCTGCTAGAGCCGAGATGTTCTCTGCCGTGATTCCACCGTCGACTTGAATTGACAGCAAGAGAGCATTCTCGCGAGCGAATGCAGCAGCTTGAGAAACTTTCGGCACAGTTGCCTCAATCAATGACTGTCCGCCGAATCCAGGTTCCACGGTCATTATCAAAAGCATGTCTAAATGTCGCACGAGGTCCGATACTGACTCAAAGCTCGTGCCAGGCTTTATCGACATAGCCACCTTCGCACCAGATTCTCGAATGTTGTCAATAACCTGAGCCGGATCGTTGGCAGCTTCGAAATGAAAAGTGACCGAACTTGCAAACTTGGCATACTGCCCAGCCCAGTGCTCAGGATTGTCGATCATCAAGTGAACATCAAGGGGCACCTTGGAAACTTCAAAAAGCCTCTTTGCAATTGGAAGACCAAGGGTCATGTTAGGGACAAAATGACCATCCATAACATCAACGTGAATCAAGTCTGCGTGAGAAATACTTGCTAGTTCGGCTTCGAGGTTCGCAAAATCAGCGCTCAAGATACTTGGCGCTATGCGAATGTCCATTTTGCTAGTTTACCGACTTGCGCATTAGCGCTAAGAACATTGCGTCAGTACCGTGAATGTGAGGCCAGAGCTGTGCGGTGTAGAGCGTCTCATCAAGGGCAAGGTTTGGATTTATCCCATTCAGAATGATGTTTGCGTTAACAAGTTCTAGCCGATTCTTAAACTTTCCCTGAGCCCAAGATACCTGTGCGGTTGTTTCAGACAGGTGAGGTGAACACGTGACATACGCCAATACTCCCCCTGGCTCCAAGGCATTCCAAGCACTCTCAAGAAGTTCCCTCTGGAGCTTAACCAGCTCAACCAAATCATCTGTTGTTCTTCTCCAACGAGACTCCGGTCTACGCCTTAAAGCTCCAAGTCCCGTGCATGGAGCATCAAGCAGAATTCGAGAAAACTTTTGCGCTTGATTGCCAATCTCTCTTCCGTCGGAAGTTGTGACCTGAAACTTTCCAAGTGGTTCAAGTGATTTGGAGACCAGTTGTGAACGATGCTGGGATATCTCGTTGGCAATCACTCTGGTTCCATTAACCAGCGACAAAGCGGCCAGCAGGGCTGCTTTTCCTCCAGGCCCTGCGCAAACATCCATCCACTTGGTGTCGTTGGTCTCAATCTTCGCCGCAACTAAAGCAAGTGTCACCAGCTGAGATCCCTGATCTTGAACACGAGCGAATCCCTGCTGAACGGCTTCAATGTTGCCTGGATTCCCGATGATAGAGACTCCGATTGGTGAAGGGTTGCCATCAAGCGGTTGTGCCCCAAGCTGCTCTGGTGAGCAGAAACCTGGCAGTGCAACTAGGGAAACCTTAGGTGCCAAGTTATTGCTCTCGAGTAGTTTCTCAAGACTGCTTTCCATTCCACGCGAATGCAAGGCTGCCTTGAAAGCTTGAACAATCCAAACTGGATGCGAGTACTCGATTGATAAGGCTTCATTACCGGACAGGCCCCTCAATACTGAATCAAGCCATTGGTCTCGGTTCTTTAGGCTTACTTTTCTTAGAACTGCATTAACAAATCCAACTGAGCCCTTGCTGGCCTTAGCCTTTGCGAGGTTAACACTCTCATTTATTGAAGCATGGGTTGGCACGCGCATGTCTAGAAGCTGATGCACTCCAAGGACCAAAACAATCTGCGCAGCAGGCTCCACATCGTCAATCTTCCGGCTTGATGCGGCCTCGATAATCTTTTCGTAGAGTAGCCAATTCCGAATCGTGCCAAAAGAAAGCTCCTGAACAAAAGCAGCGTCCCGGGAATCCAACTTTGCCCTTGCAACAAGAGTTGGCAGAAGCAGGTTGGCGTATGCATCATCGGACTGGACTCGATCTAGCAGATCAAACGCTACTTCGCGAATCACGACAGCAACAACGAATCTCTTCGCAATCCCCGAAACCAGTCCGCCCCTGACATTACCTTTTTGCCAGCCGGCTGAACTCTTTTCAGTGACACCGAGCCGCCTAAACAAGAGACAATCAGTTCCGAACCATCCAGTTTTGCAAGGCCTGGCTCCAGTTCAGTTGCACCAGCAACCGAAGCTTCGAGTACTCGGACTGGCATAGTGTCCAATTCAAACCAAGCAACTGGCTCCGGGTTCATGGCCCGAACCTTGTTAACAAATTCCTCTGCTGAAAGCCGGAAATCTAGTCTTGCAGTCGTACGGGATATCTTTCTTGTGACCGACCTTGCGGTGTCGCTATTCTGAGCTGCGCTGGAAGAATACAAACGGTCAAAATCGTCCAGCGTTCTTAAAATAAGTTTCGAGCCCTCCAGGGTCAGACGTTCCAAGAGTTCTCCAGCGCTCTCGTCAGGGAGAATTTCTACTTCCTTCGCCGAAAGAATTGGCCCACTATCGACGCCCTCATCGAGTTCGAAGACGCTTACGCCTGTTTTAGTGGCGCCCTCGAGAAGCGCATGCTGGACTGGGGATGCTCCAGGGTATTTGGGCAAAAGCGAGTAGTGCAGATTGATCCAACCCTTGCTAGGGATAGAAAGAACATCATGTTTGAGGATGCAGCCGTAAGCAACAATGACCCCAAGGTCAGCATCTAATCCAGAGATCCAATCCTGGACTGCTTCATCTATTGAATTTGACTTCCACACTGGGATAGCTAGAGAAGTGGCGACCTCTGCAACCGCGGACTCGGTGACGACGGCTTTTCTTCCTGTGGCGGCATCTGCTCGAGTCAAGACCCCAACAACGGTATGACCGGCGTCCACCAAGGCTCTAAGTGTCTTGGCAGCATTGGCTGGTGTACCCGCAAAAACAATTCTCAAATGATCTCCGCGTCTAGATTACTTCAGGGTCGTTCATCTTTACGGTTATCGCCCTGGCACTTCTTCCTGAACTTGCGGTCCGCGTTTTTCCTGCTCCTACTCTCGCAACCTCGGCTTTGAGTATCTTTGCTAGATCAACGCCAATTGAATATGGGTACTTGAAGATTAGCCTCCACAACGAATTACTAGCCGTTGTCTCAAGAGGAGCTGGGCCAATTCTGATCACGCCATCCTGAGAACTCAAAAGTTCCGAAAGGTCGTTCAGTAATTCAATTTCGGCCGTGATGCTTCCTAGACGAAGCGCAGGTGGAAGCATAAGCTCTTTACGTGAACGATATTCACTTTCCGCGATCTTGTCATGATTCCATAGGCAGAAAAGCTGGGAGAGCTCCCCTGTCACTCCTACCAGTACGCATTGCGCTTTAGACGAAGCTTTAGCAACAGCATTTGACCAAACGCGAACTGCTTCTTCCTGGGCACGGAGGTTTTGCCTAGAAAGAGCAATCTTGGCGTCTAACAGCACGACAGCACTGTATCCGCCTTCAACGTATGGTTCCGCCCCGGCGGTAGCAACCACAAGAGTTTTGCTTCTTGGAATCTTCACCGTTCGAGCATCTCCAGTGGACTCAACAACTCGCGCTGATGGAAAAGCGCGCCCTAACTCGGCAGCCGTGCGCGTTGCACCAGCTCTGCCTAGTGAGACCGCAGTTCCTCCACAAACGCACCTGTAGTCAAGCTGAAAGGCATTGCACCAACGGCATTTCTTAGTACCGCTCGAATCCACCCAAAGCGGCCCTTTGCAGTCCTTGCAACTAGCAGGTTCCTCACAGCTCCTGCAGTAGATCGCAGTGCTGTCACCCAAAGATGAAACCTGCACTAACACTGGGCCAATCTCTAGCCCTGACTTTATTGCCGAATAAGCATGGGAGTCTACGCGAAGGCCCGGTTCAGAGTTTGAGATTTTTGGAGCAGCAAAAGCCCTAGTTCTGTCGACCAGAAACTTTGAGTCCAGAAGTCGTTTCATGTCGCATGAAACTGAATGAGAAGCAAACACTAGGGAGCATTGCTCGATACCTTGCCGCACCAAAACCACATCTCTTGAATGTAGATAAGGAGCTGCCTGGTCACCATAGCTGCGGTCTGCCTCATCAAAAATTAGAATGCTCCCAAGGTTGTGAGCCGGAGCGTAAGCGGCAGATCTCGAACCAATCACTATTGATGGACTCTGATTGAGCGCCGTAAGAAATGCATCGTACTGTTTCGACTTTGGCTGCTCCTGGGAATAGTTCGCTACATGTTCCCCTAGACCCTCCTGTGTCAGAGCATCCGCGACCTGTTGATGCTCTCGATAGTCAGGAACGAGAATTATTGTCGATTTTCCCTGAGAAAGATTCATTGAAGCTATCTCGATAAATAGTTTCACCCAACCCGGTGCATTGAGGCGGCTACCCTTCCAACCAGTTTCAACCTCTCGAGGTTCAGCCTGAACGAAGGATTTGGAGCCAGAAGCTACGAGCTGCTCCAAATATTCATCGCCATTCTTTGAATCAATGTTCTCTTTAGGTTTTGAGCCCAACAGCGATTTCCCGCGTGCTTCAAAAGCTCTTGGCATGTGAGCTGGAATAGCAAGCTTAAGTAGCTCCCCCAGTGTGCAAGCAGATCGATCTGCTAGTTGCTGACAAAGACGAAAAACACTTGGTTGAAGTGTCTGGGCGTTTCCAACTATCTCAAGAACTTCACTTAAGCGCCCCTTGAACTCCGAGTCAACAGGAAAATCAACAATGAACGCTTCCAGCGGCTTCTTCGAGCGACCAAACATTACACGGACACGAGAACCAATGGTTACAATATCTTGCAAAGACTCCGGGACAAGGTAGTCAAACAACCTATCTAGCTGAGGAAGATTTGACTGGATAGCCAGTTTCGCTATCTTCGGCATTTATAGATTCAGAGCGGAACGCAACGCGTCAACGCGGTCGAGCTTCTCCCAGCTGAACTCCGGTAGCTCTCTTCCGAAGTGACCGTAAGCTGCAGTCTTTGAATAAATAGGCCTGAGTAGATCTAGGTGCTCAACGATCGCACGCGGCCTAAGGTCAAAAATGTCGCGAATAGCTTGCTCAATGGCTGAAGTAGCAACTTTTTCAGTTCCAAATGTTTCAAGGTAAATTCCGACAGGGTTCGCGACCCCAATTGCGTAAGCAACTTGAACTTCAGCCCTATCCGCTGCGCCTGATGCCACAACATTCTTGGCTACCCATCTCATTGCGTAGGCTGCAGACCGATCTACCTTTGACGGGTCTTTACCGCTGAATGCCCCACCGCCGTGTCTTGCTGCCCCACCGTACGTGTCAACGATAATTTTGCGACCAGTTAGTCCAGCGTCACCCTGAGGTCCACCAATTACGAACTTACCCGTTGGGTTGATGAACATCTTGGCCGCAGAAAAATCCAGACCTGACTGCTCAAGAATTGGAGTTATCACGTTTAACCTAATCGCTTCGTGGATGTCGGTTTGCGACACTCCTTCGTCGTGCTGACTTGAAACAACAACGGCTTCGATTGTTTTTGGAGTCGAACCATCAAACCCAACAGTCACTTGAGTCTTGCCATCTGGGCGCAAGAACGACACCTCGCCACTTTTGCGAACACTCGCGAGTTTCTCCGAGAGCTTGTGAGAAAGGGCAATCGCAGTTGGCATGTATGTTGGCGTTTCATTGCTGGCATATCCGAACATGATTCCCTGGTCTCCAGCACCCTGAGACTCATAACGATCAGTTGATCCTTGGTTCCTTACCTCATGACCCGAGTCGACACCCTGAGCGATGTCAGGAGACTGCTGGCCAATCGAAACAGATACACCACAGCTTTTTCCATCAAACCCAATATTCGATGAGTTGTAACCAATACCCAACACCGTGTCTCTGACAATAGAGGGAATTTCAACATAACCGGTTGTAGATACTTCCCCGGCTACGTGTACCAAGCCGGTTGTGACCATGGTCTCTACAGCTACTCGGGCATCCTTATCTTGAGCCAACATGGCATCAAGAATCGCATCAGATATTTGATCGCAGATTTTATCCGGATGACCTTCGGTGACTGATTCTGATGTGAACTGTCTGAGTTTGCTCATGATTTCCCCATGTTACTTGCTATCTGTGACAAAACGGCTGTTGCAACAGCTTGTTTAGTTCCTTCGAACTTCTCAGTCGAACCCTTAGAGACCAATACGACCTCAGTCTCGTCCTTGCCGAACACTTTTCCATTACTGATGTTGTTTGCAACTATGTAGTTGCAGCCCTTGGAGTCAAGTTTCTTTCTCCCCAGGTTCTCCAAATCATCACTAGCCTCGGCCGCGAACCCAATCACGATAGCTTTTGACCCCTCTTGGTTTAGTGAACTCACTGTCTGTGCAAGAAGGTCTGGATTCGCCACCAACTCCAAGTCCAGCTTGTCACCAACCTCCGAGCGCTTAAGTTTTGTTTCGGTGGCAGTAGCAGGCCTGAAATCCGCAACCGCTGCAGCCATAACCAAGATGTCATATTCACCTCGTTGTGCGACAAGAGCCTCTCCAAGCTGCATTGCGGTCTGGACATAGACGCATTCCAGACCTGCAGTCATCGCTTCGTCGATGTTGGCAGCAATCAGCACAACTTCTGCACCTAGCTGTTTTGCAGCCCGAGCAAAAGCTATTCCTTGATTTCCGGAAGAAAAGTTTCCTATGAATCGAGCAGCATCAATCGGTTCCCTTGTACCCCCGGCTGTGACTAGAACCTTCTTGCTAGACAGCGCTCCACCGAGCGATGCGATTGCAGACTCAAATATCACTTGAGGTTCCGCTAGCCTTCCAGCGCCTGAGTCTTCTCCGGTGAGTCGACCAACCTCGGGCCAGACTATGTTTAGGCCCCGTGAACGCAGCGTAGAAATATTTGCCTGTGTAGCTTGGTTCTCCCACATTTCGGTATGCATAGCTGGGGCCACTACAACTGGGCACGTTGCTGCAAGAACGGTTGTTGTGAGCAGATCATCGGCAATGCCAGCTGCAAGTTTTGCAATGAATGAGGCTGTTGCTGGAGCAACAATCACGAGTTCTGCTGATTTTGAAATCGCGATGTGCTTTACCTGGTCTACATCGGTGAAAAGATCTGGATCAATCATTGAGACTGGATTTCCAGAGAGCGCCTCTAGAGTTGTCTTTCCGATGAACTTGAATGCGTTTTGGGTTGCAACGACTTGAACTGAATGACCGGCTTCGGCAAAAAGTCGAATTACTGCTGCTGATTTATAGGCCGCGATACCGCCGGTAACACCGACCACTACATTGGCCATGCGAAATAGTCGCTTAGTCTAGGTGGCGCTTTGTAAGAAGGCCCTGGTCCACTTCGTGAAGTGCAATGGTAAGGGGCTTTTCGTCGATAGTCACATCAACCAAAGGTCCCACGTTGTTGAACAAGCTTCCCTCATGAAGGGCGGAGTAGTAGTCGTTAATCTGACGTGCACGCTTGGCAGCAAACATTACGAGCTCATATTTTGAGTCGACTCGATCCATCAACTTGTCGATTGATGGAGAAACGATTCCTTCTAGCTTTTCGGACATGGCAACTTTCCTGAGATTATGTGGATTGCACTAAGTCTACGACTTCTTGGGCACATCTGGCCACTTCATCATTTACTACCGAATAATCAAACTCCCCCGCCTGGGCTAACTCAGATTTAGCGGTTTCAAGGCGGATTTGCTTGTCTTCCTCGGATTCAGTCCCCCGTTTGTCTAGCCTGGCCCGCAACTCCTCGAAACTCGGTGGATTGACAAATACGAGCATGGCTTCTGGAAATGCCTTCTTTACTTGAAAAGCCCCCTGGACGTCAATTTCCAGAATCACATTCAGCCCTTGAGATAAAGCAAGTTCCACCGGTTGCCTCGGAGTGCCATAAGAATTTGTCCCGTGAACGGTTGCCCACTCGAGCATCATGCCTGCTTCAATTCTTTGTTTGAACTGTTCACCGCTCAAGAAAAAGTATGACGTCCCTTCAATTTCCCCAATCCTAGGAGGTCTTGTGGTTGCAGAAACTGAAAGAACAAAGCCCTGGAAATTCTCAACGATGTGTAAAGCCAAAGTGCCTTTACCAACGGCTGACGGACCTGCCATCACGATTAGTCTGCCTGGTCCGCTCATGCCCGCAACCCTACCTCAAGCTCAGATTTGGCAGTTGCTACCCGAGCTGCCAGGCCTTCTCTCGTTGAACCTGCAACGGCACGAGAAACGCTACAGATGCTAGCTGAAGAAAAAGCTTGCATAAGTGATTTAGCCTTCAAGAGGCTTGCGCCCTGCGATCCAAAACCTGGTACCAAAACGGGAACATTTGAAGGTTTTGTGAGATCAATACCGATTGTTGAAGTATCTACCGTGGCTCCATAAACAATACCGACCGATCCAAGCTCCCCCGCGGTGTAAGTGGTGGCATACTCGTAGACGCTCTTTGCAATGCTTCGTCCGTCGGAAATAGCGGACTGAAATGCGCTGGCTTCTGGGTTTGATGTCGCTGCAAGTATGAACAATCCGCGATTGTTCTCCAGAGTCATTCGGACGACTTGATTCAAGGACTCAGTACCCAAGTAAGGTGAGACGGTCAGTGCGTCACACAAGAACACCGCCTCATTTCCAAGCCAGGCATTCGCGTACCCGTTCATGGTGGATCCAATGTCGCCACGCTTGGCATCCGCAATTACCAAGAGTTTGCGTGCAGCGGCTTCCTGCAGCACATCGGCTAGCACCTTGAAACCCTCAGCACCAAATTGTTCGAAGAAAGCAACCTGTGGCTTTACGAGCGCAACCTCGTCCGCAGCAACGTCCAGAATTGCCATTGCGAATTCTCTTGCACCTTCGGCAGATTGTGGCAGGTCCCAGTTGTGCAACTGCTCAAGGCTTGGGTCGATACCAACGCAAAGCTGTCCTTTTGATTTGAAGCCTTGCAGGAGCCTGTGCCCGAAACTAGACACCTAAAGCCGCCTTACGATCACTTGCGTGCTCTTGCAAAGATCTAACTTCGAAAGGGCCTGCAATCACAGCCTCGAACGAACCAATTGCTGAGCTGAGCTGTGCGATTGTGGTGAAGATTGGCTTATCTGCCGCAGTAGTAGCCGCCCGAATTTCGTAGCCGTCTTTACGTGCTGATGAGCCAGTTGGAGTATTGACAACTACATCAACTTCACCAGCCGTTATCATCTCAACGATTGTAGGTCCCTCTGTTTCTGACGAACCCTGGCTGTGCTTTCTTACAGCTCTCGCAGAGATACCGTGACGCTGAAGGATCTGAGCAGTGCCAGCGGTTGCAAGAATCTCATAGCCGAGCTGTTCAAGTCTTCGAACGGGCAAAAGCATTTGCGGTTTGTCTCGATCGGCAACTGAGATAAAGATTCGCCCCTTGGTCGGCAGCGAACTTCCCGCAGCCGCCTGAGATTTAGCAAAAGCCCTAGGGAAATCAACGTCTATTCCCATGACCTCTCCAGTTGAGCGCATTTCTGGTCCAAGAAGAGAATCTACGTACCTTCCGTCTGCAGTTGCAAACCTCTTGAAAGGCAGTACTGCTTCCTTTACAGAAATTGGCGAGTTGGATGGAATATACGTGCCATCGAGGCTCGGTAAATGCCCTTCAGCTTTCAATTCTGCGATGGACTTACCAACCATTACTAATGCTGCTGCCTTTGCCAAGGTAATTCCCAAAGCCTTAGAGACGAACGGAACGGTCCGAGAAGCACGCGGATTAGCTTCAAGGACGTAGAGGACGTCTGCGGCCATTGCAAACTGGACATTTAGAAGGCCCCTGACGCCAACACCTTTAGCTATCTTTTCAGTCGCCTCCCTAACTCGGGCTATCTGAGATTCACTTAGGGTGATTGGTGGCAAGGTGCAGCTTGAGTCCCCAGAGTGGATTCCGGCTTCCTCGATATGCTCCATTACTCCACCTACGTAGAGCTCAACACCGTCATACAAAGCGTCGATGTCAATCTCGATTGCATCATCCAGGAATCTATCGACCAGCAAAGGGTGTTCAGGACCAACAATGGCTTGGTCTTCAATTCTTCGGAAGTAATCGGACATGCCTTCTTGGTCATAGACGATTTCCATCCCACGTCCGCCTAGCACGAAGGAAGGTCTGACAAGCACAGGAAATCCAATTCGATCGGCAATCACTCTGGCGTCAGCTAAATTCGTTGCTGTTCCGTTAGCTGGTGCAAGAAGTTTTGCCTTGTCGAGAATCTTTGAGAAGGAACCGCGCTCCTCCGCCAAATCAATAGCGTCCGGCGAAGTTCCAAGAATCGGAATTCCTGCCTTCTTCAAGCCCTGCGCTAGCCCTAGGGCAGTCTGACCACCAAGCTGGACAACTACGCCAACAATCTCCCCTGAAGCTGATTCTGCGTGAATTACTTCAAGAACGTCCTCAAGGGTTAGTGGTTCGAAGTAAAGCCTGTCGGATGTGTCGTAATCAGTCGACACAGTTTCTGGATTGCAGTTGATCATGATTGTCTCGTAGCCCGCGTCCGAGAGAGCAAATGAAGCGTGAACACAGGAGTAGTCAAATTCGACTCCCTGACCGATGCGATTAGGCCCAGAACCAAGAATGATTACCTTTCGACGGTCAGAAGGAACAACCTCAGTCTCTTGTTCATAAGTTGAATAGTGATACGGGGTAAGAGCAGGAAATTCACCGGCACAGGTGTCAACAGTCTTAAACACCGGTCGGAGGCCGAGCTTGTGCCGGAGACTTCGGACATCAGTCTCCGAAAGCCGCCGCAACTCTGCAATCTGATGATCGCTAAAGCCATGTTCTTTTGCCAGCTTAAAGATTTCAGGAGTGAGGTCTTTAGCGTCTCGAATCGAAACAGCGACTTCATTAATCAAAACGATCTGATCTAGGAACCAAGGGTCGATCATTGTCGAATTGAAAACCTGTTCCGGGGTAGCTCCTTTAAACAACGCCTGCTGAACACTGACTATTCGCCCGTCAGTCGGTTGCTTTATTGAAGTGAGCAGGTCTTCAACTGGAGTCACGTTATGGTTCCAATGGAACGAGGATCCTCGCTTTTCTAGCGAACGAAGCGATTTCTGGAGAGCTTGGGAGAACGTACGACCGATTGCCATGGCCTCTCCTACGGACTTCATGGTGGTTGTAAGTGTTGGGTCCGCAGCTGGGAATTTTTCGAAGGCGAATCTAGGGACCTTGACGACTATGTAGTCGAGTGTCGGTTCGAAACTGGCAGGAGTCACCTTTGTGATGTCGTTTGGAATCTCGTCCAAGGTGTATCCAATAGCAAGTTTTGCCGCGATCTTTGCGATTGGAAACCCGGTCGCTTTTGATGCCAACGCTGATGATCGACTAACTCTAGGATTCATTTCAATCACGATGACACGACCTGTCGCAGGATCTACAGCAAACTGAATGTTGCAACCGCCAGTGTCAACACCAACATCGCGAATAATCTGAATCGATATGTCTCTAAGGTTCTGATACTCGCGGTCAGTAAGTGTTAGCGCCGGTGCCACAGTGATTGAATCCCCGGTGTGTACTCCAACAGGGTCAACGTTTTCAATCGAGCAAACCACAACTGCGTTGTCATTGCGGTCTCTCATAAGCTCTAGCTCATACTCTTTCCAGCCAAGAATTGACTCCTCGAGCAGAACTTCGGTTGTGGGAGAGGCCTGAAGACCCGCACCTGCAATTCGAATTAGTTGCTCCTCGTTGTAGGCAAAGCCCGAACCAAGACCGCCCATTGTGAAGGACGGGCGAACAACCAGTGGGTAACCAAGTTTCTTTGCGCCGGCAAGGATCTCGTCAATGTTTCTTGCAATAACTGACTTTGCGACATCAGCTCCAGCGTCAAGCACAAGTTGCTTGAATGATTGGCGGTCCTCTCCTGCCTTGATGGCAGCGATGTTGGCGCCAATGAGCTCGACGTTGTATTTCTCCAAAATTCCCAGTTCATGCAGTTCCATCGCCGCGTTGAGCGCTGTCTGACCTCCAAGAGTCGGCAAAATTGCGTCCGGCTTTTCCTTTGCGATGATTGCCTCAATAACCTGCGCAGTAATTGGTTCGACATATGTAGCATCGGCGAAATCGGGATCAGTCATGATGGTCGCAGGGTTTGAATTTACAAGGATGACTCTGATGCCTTCGGCTCTCAGAACTCGACAAGCCTGGGTGCCTGAATAATCGAACTCACAGGCTTGACCGATGACAATTGGTCCGGAGCCAATAACAAGCACGCTGCTTAGATCAGTTCTACGCGGCATTAGTTTGCACCTGACCGCTCGGTAATCATTTGAACAAGTCGGTCAAAAAGATAAGAAGAATCGTGTGGACCAGCAGCTGCTTCGGGGTGATACTGCACCGAGAACGCTGGCACGTCAACGCATTCAAGACCTTCGACGCACTGATCATTCAAGTTCACATGAGAAACCCGAACCTTACCGAATCCGGCAGGTGAATCGACTAACTCACCTTTTTCTCCACCCGGAACTCGCACAGCGAATCCATGGTTGTGAGCTGTGACTTCAACTCGTCCAGTGGTTCGATCGAGAATTGGCTGATTAATTCCACGATGACCGAAGGCGAGCTTGTAGGTATCAAAACCTAGAGCCCGACCAAGCAGTTGATTACCGAAGCAGATTCCAAAAAACGGGATCCGCCTTTCAAGGATCGATTTGAGAATCTTCACCTGCTCACCTGAAGCACTTGGATCACCAGGACCATTAGAGAAAAAGACAGCGTCGGGCTTGGTGGCCAATACTGTTTCGATAGATGTAACAGCAGGAAGAACCGTCACGACCAAGCCTCTTTTAATCATGTGTTCAATAGTTGAACGTTTGATTCCAAGATCGAGAATCGAAACCCTGCCAACGTACTGACCCATATGGGGAACCTCGTAGGAATCAGGTGTTGTCACCATCGAACTCAGAGACATGCCTTTCATCTCCGGGGCTTCGCAAACAATCTCGACCAGTCTCTCTACGGCCTGTTCAGATCTCGGTCCAGAGAAAATGCCAGCTCGCATGGCACCCTTTGACCGGATGTGTCTAGTTAGCGCTCTGGTGTCTATGCCTGAAATACCAACGATGAAGTTCTCTTCAAGCTCTTCGGCTAGGGTCCTCTCGGATCGATGATTGGAAACAATCCTCGATGGTTCCCTAACCACGTAACCGCTAACCCAAATGCGATTGGATTCCTGGTCACGCGAGTTAACCCCTGTGATTCCGATGTGAGGCGCGGTTTGGACAACAATCTGCCCCGCGTAGCTTGGATCAGTGAGGGTTTCCTGGTAGCCAGTCATTCCAGTAGCAAAGACAATCTCACCAAGCGTTTGTCCCTCTGCTCCATAAGCGGTCCCCTCAAAGACCTTGCCATCTTCAAGCACTAACTTCGCTGTCTTCATGTATCTAGGCACCAACCAAGTTTGAAAGTTCGGAAAGAGATCTGGTGCGAAGACTCGCGTCGACAAATCGGAAATGTGACTCTAACTCCTCAGATCCAAGCTTCCATTTGATAGAGATAAGGCCATTCTTTTCGACCGCTCTATCAATCACCGCGGAGACTTCATCCACTTCGATTAGGTCCAGCTTTGGAATGAGAAAACTCACCTCGCCAGTACGTGATACTTCTAGTCCTGAAGGAATAATCGAAAGAAAAGCCTCCCCCCGATGCGCTAAACCGTGAGCAACTACCCTGTCAAGTGGACGATCGGCAAAAGTGGTGGCAACGTAAAAGCATTTCAACCCAGCGGATGAGCCAGAAACTCCAATCGGCTTCTGAAGTGCCATCTGTTGTTTGGAGATCCTTCTGCGCCAGGAAGAATAGGCAAGCAGCGCCAACACCATAAATAACGCCAAGCCGATTAGGCCAACCTGGTAAGTCTCCACTAGATTCTGCCCTTCTGAACAACTTGGAAATCTCTATAACTAAATTCTCCGTCATAAATCGTGTGCACAACTCTCCCCTTCATCGCAAGGCCTGAATAAGGATTATTTTCACTCATGCTCTGAGTTCGAGACTCCGGTGACCAAGACAAATCAGGGTCCACAAGCGTGAGGTTTGCCGAAGAGCCAGGTTCGAGATATCGCCCTTGCGACTCAAGCCCGCTGATTCTTGCGCTGTTTATGGACATAATCTCGGCAAGACGTGCAAAATCTGATTTTCCAGAATCAATTAGGACCTCCTGCGCTACGGAGTATGCGGTTTCGAGACCGACCATTCCAAACGCGGCACTGGCCCAGTCAGTATCCTTTGATTCCTTAGGGTGAGGTGCATGGTCGGTAGCAATTACATCGATGGTGCCATCCACTAACCCTTCACGAAGCGCCTTTACGTCACCGTCGGTACGAAGCGGAGGATTCACTTTATAGAGCGGATCGTATCCAGCTGCTAACGATTCTGTTAGCAGAAGATGATGTGGAGTCACTTCGGCGCTGACATTTACCCCTCGCTTTTTGGCCTGGCGTATTAGCTCAACTGAACCAGCGGTAGAAACGTGGCAGACGTGAAGCCTTGAGCCGGTAAGTTCGGTCAGCATCAAATCCCGCGCGATGATTGCCTCTTCCGCAACGTGTGGCCAGCCTGCGAGTCCAAGCTTGGTGGCAAGAGCCCCTTCGTTCATCTGCGCGTTCACGGTAAGTCTTGGCTCTTGAGCGTGCTGGGCGATAACACCATCAAACGCCTTTACATATTCAAGAGCTCTTCGCAGAAGAGCTGGGTCGTGCACGCAATTCCCGTCGTCACTAAAGATCCGCACCTTCGCCTTTGACTGCGCCATGGCGCCAAGTTCAGCTAACTGCTCACCCTTTAGTCCGATCGTGACAGCACCGATTGGCTGAACGAAAACCAAGCCAGAGTCTTGTCCTAGCCTTGCTACTTGCTCGACAACACCTGCGGTATCGGCAACTGGAAATGTGTTTGCCATAGCGTGAATAGCTGTGTATCCGCCAGCAGCAGCCGAGCGAGATCCTGAAGCTACCGTTTCGCTTTGTTCGAAACCAGGCTCGCGCAGGTGAGTGTGAAGATCGACGAAACCAGGTAGAACTACCAGACCCTTAACATCGATGACTTCGTGCTTGGCACCAGCTGTATTCTTCGCCATTATCAATCCATTTTCAATAATGACCTCAACTGGTTTGCCAGCTGTGTCTTTTCCCCCTTCTAAAACATAGTTTCTTGACATCAGTTAGCTCCTCCTGAAAGTAGCGTGAATAGAACAGCCATGCGAATCGAGACGCCGTTTCTAACTTGGTCGAGAACCCTTGAGTTCTTGCTGTCAGCGCTAGCTGCGTCAATTTCTAAACCGCGATTCATTGGGCCAGGATGCAAGATCAAAGTGTCCTGATCTAGCTTGGCGAGCCTTGACTTGTTAAGACCCCAAATTCTTGAATACTCGCGTTCAGTTGGGAAAAAGGACGCGGTCATCCGCTCTTGCTGAACTCTAAGCATCATCACGACATTCGGCTTCACTTTTTCTATTGCATCGTCTAAAAGAAAGTGAACCTGGTTAGCATCAGCAAGCGACATAGGTGCAAGTGTTGCTGGGCCACAGACATGAACTTCTGCACCCAGTGTTTTTAGAAGCAATAGGTTTGATCGAGCTACTCGAGAGTGTGAAATGTCGCCAACGATGAGAACCCGTACCCCCGACAGATCTTTTCCTCTAGCGCTCTTGGAAACCCCTTGTCGGACAGTCATTGCATCGAGCAACGCTTGAGTCGGGTGCTCGTGAGATCCATCGCCGGCGTTGATTACGGCAGATTTAACCCAATCGGTGTGAGCTAGGCGGTGAGCTGAGCCACTGGCTGAATGTCTCAATACAATGGCGTCTGCACCCATTGCCTCTAGGGTTTGGGCGGTGTCCTTCAAAGATTCGCCTTTTGAAACCGAAGACCCCTTCGCGGCGAAATTGATTACATCGGCCGAAAGACGCTTGGCTGCCAGTTCAAATGAAATTCGAGTCCTGGTTGAATCTTCGAAGAATAGGTTCACCACCGTTTTTCCTCGAAGAGTTGGGAGCTTTTTGATTTCTCGATCGTTCACATCAGACATGTCCTCAGCTAGATCAAGAAGAGCTATGGCTTGGTCCTTAGTTAGATCGCTTGCCGACAACAGGTGCTTCATGACTCAATCACCACTTCGTCGACTCCATCAGCTTCCGATAGTTTGACTGAGATGTGCTCTAGAGAAGAAGTAGGTAGGTTCTTTCCAACAAAATCGGCCCTGATAGGCAGTTGCCTGTGTCCTCTATCAACTAGCACTGCTAGCATCACGGCTTTTGGTCTTCCATGATCATTTAGGGCATCAAGCGCAGCACGAACTGTTCGTCCACTGAAAAGAACGTCGTCAACTAGAACGATTGTCTTTCCATCTACTCCCCCGGCAGGCACCGAAGTTATTCCAGGCCCGCGAGTTGGTTGCTTTGCAAGATCATCTCGGTACATCGTGATATCTAACGAACCAAGATCAATTTCGACGCCCGAGTGTTTCGTTATTACCTCTGCCAAACGATTGGCTAGGAAGACCCCTCTGGTTGGAATTCCAAGCAACACCAAATCATCAAGGCCCTGATTGGCCTCAACAATTTCATGGGAAATACGAGTAATGGCCCGAGAGATGTCATCGGCGCTCAAGACGGTGCGTTTTGACAACGCCCACCTCCTTCTCCGCCTCACAGGACGGTAGTTAAAGGATGATTCTTGGAAATACTAGCAGTTAAAAGCTATTTTGCGGTCTTGGTGCCAGAAATTGCTGCCAGCAAGCCGTTCACGAATAGCCCTGACTCCTCGGTCGAATACTCCTTGGCTAGTTCAACAGCTTCGGCTATCGCCACTGGATCTGGTACCTCCTCATTGAAGAGGATCTCCCAGACCGCCACCCTAAGAATGGCACGGTCCACTGCTGGCATACGCTCTATTGACCATTTGTGCGAAAAGGAAGCGATGCGGTCATCGATGTCAGCGTGGGAGGTAGTAATTCCCTCTACTATCTCTCGCGCATACCCAACAATCTCGGCTTGATTCTGTCGATGTTCTTGAGTAGCAGCAGTAATGTCCAAAAGCTCAACTGGGTTTTGCTTTCGCATGTCAGCGGCAAAGATGGCATCAAGGGCCATCTTTCTTGACTTTGTCCTAGAGCTCACAAGCTAGTCGGTCACGCGGCCGAGGTACTCGCCAGTTCGAGTATCTACTCGAACCTTTACGTTCTGCTCAATAAACAATGGGACCTGAATCTGAAGACCTGTCTCAACTGTTGCTGGCTTTGTTCCGCCGCTTGAGCGGTCTCCTTGCAGGCCTGGTTCGGTATAAGTGATTTCCAAGACAACGGATGCTGGCAGTTCAACATAAATCGGGTTGCCCTCGTACACGGCAACTACCGCACCCTGATTCTCAAGTAGGTAATCCTTGGCATCGCCAACAACTTCTTCAGGAAGGCTCATCTGCTCATAGTTCTGGTTGTCCATGAATACGTAGCCGGATCCGTCGTTGTACAGATAATTCATTTCACGCTTGTCGACGCTTGCGGTTTCCACCTTTACACCGGCGTTGAATGTGCGTTCAACCACTTTTCCGCTTAGAACGTTCTTAAGCTTTGAGCGCACAAAGGCAGGACCCTTACCTGGCTTGACGTGTTGAAACTCAACAACGGTCCATAGCTGACCATCGATGTTTAGAACTAGTCCATTTTTTAGATCGTTTGAAGTTGCCATAAGTCGTGCTTACTCTGATTTCTTTTATCTTGTGGGCTGGATTTACCTAATTGTAGCGCTTTAGCCAGCAAGCTGGCGAAGAGCAAGTTTGTATGAGTCGAAGCCAAAGCCTGCGATAACACCTGTAGCGGCAGCTGAGATAACACTTTTGTGACGAAACTCTTCTCTGGCGTGAGGATTTGAAATGTGAACCTCAACTAGCTTCGCCCCGGATGAAGTGTGAGCTTTGCAGGCATCGGCCAACGCATAGGAATAGTGCGTAAATGCCGCTGGATTCAAAATAATGTCTTGACCAGCATCTGTAGCCCTATGGATCTGGGCCATTAGCTCTGACTCAGAATCACTTTGAAAAAAGCTCACCTTTACCGAAAGAGAATCAGCTAGTTTCGATAGCTGATGGTTTAATGCCTCTAGATTCATGTCTCCGTAAATGTCTGGTTCTCTGGAACCTAGGCGCGCCAAATTCGGGCCATTGAGTACTAGCACGGTTTTCATTGCTCTAGCCTACTGAGCAATCTCTTGAAAAGCAGCGAACAGAATCTCCTCGGTGGGAGCATGCATAATCGTTGGTTTTCCAATTTCATCAAGAACAACGAATCTAAGGTTTCCCCCACGTGATTTCTTATCAATTTGCATGTTCGCTAGTAGCTGTGGCCACTTTTCAGCCGGGTAATCTACTGGCAGTCCGAGCTTCACCAAAATATCACGATGGCGTTTGACCGCATCCATGGATAGACGGCCATTTAGATGAGCAAGTTCCGCCACGAAGACCATTCCGATCGAGATGGCGGCACCGTGCCGCCACTTATAGCGCTCGGCTAGCTCAATAGCGTGCCCCAGTGTGTGGCCATAGTTCAGAATTTCCCTGAGGCCGGCTTCTTTGAAATCAACTGCGACAACATCGGCCTTTACCTGGATACTTCTTTGAACAAGCTCCTCGAAAACTTTAGTCGCAGGATCTACCGCTTGCTCAAAATCCGATTCGATTAGAGTGAGTATTTCTGGATCGCTGATGAACCCGCACTTGACGACTTCGGCGAATCCTGCCAAGAGCTCATTCTTGGGCAAGGTGCTAAGGGTTTCTAGGTCAGCAATCACAGCCGTTGGGGAATGAAAAACCCCAACAAGATTCTTGCCCTCGCTGGTGTTCACGCCGGTCTTGCCGCCAACTGCAGCATCGACCATGGCCAAAACTGTTGTTGGGATCTGAACAATTCCAACACCACGTAGCCAGGTAGCAGCCACGAAACCTGCAAGATCAGTTATCGTGCCGCCACCGAACCCGATGACCATATCTGTTCTTGAGAACTCAGACCTTCCTAAAATCCCCCAACAAAACGCTGCGACTTCAATTCTCTTTGCCTCTTCGTTGTCAGGAACACCTGCAAGCAGAACTTCAAATCCTTGACCTACTAAGTAATCGCGCAGCTGCTCGGCACTAACTGCCAAACCGACAGGGTGAACCACTAAAACCTTCTTTGCCCCCTTAAGGTGCTCAGGCACTTGCTCAAGCAATGACCGTCCTATTACAACCGGGTATGGCTTATCGGCGCCAACAGAAATTCGAGACACTTCAGCCACGGCTATTCACCAACTCAACAATTTCAGACACCACTGAATTCAGTGCCTTGGAGCTAGTTTCAATCTCAACCGTTGCAACCTGCTGGTAAAACGGCTTTCGTTCTTCATAAATGCGCTTCCAATCAGCAATACCGTTTTTGAGCAACGGTCTTCTGCCAGCAAGAAGTCGCGATGCGATGTGACGCCCATTGGTCGAAAGGTAGATCACGAACGAGCCTTTAAGCGCGTCTCGGTTTCGCTCTTGAGTGACAACACCGCCACCGGTTGCTACAACTGAATCTGAGGCGAGTGCTGAAAGCAGAAACTCGGTCTCTAGCGCGCGAAAATGCTGCTCACCGGACTTCTCAAAAATCTTTGCAATTGAACCGTGTTGTTTGACGATTTCCTTGTCGGTGTCCAAAAAGGATTTCCCGAGTTGCTTAGCTAGTTTTTTACCTATCGTTGTCTTGCCCACACCCATCGGACCCACAAGCACCACTGCCGCGCTCATTAGCCCTCGAAAGACTTGAGAACTGCTGGAATGCTTTGAAGGTATGAATCCATGTTCCGCTTGGTCTCCGAGATTGAATCTCCACCGAATTTCTCCAGAACAGCATTGGCAATTACGAGAGCAACCATAGCCTCGGCAACAATTCCTGCCGCTGGAACAGCGCACACGTCAGATCTTTGATGATGGGCTTTGGTTGCTTCACCGGTCGATACGTCTATGGTTGCAAGGGCCTTTGGCACAGTCGAAATTGGTTTCATACCTGTTCTTACGCGAAGAATCTCTCCAGTAGACATGCCACCTTCAATTCCGCCAGCTCGACCAGATAACCTACGAACAACACCGGAGGCATCCTTCTCGATTTCATCATGAGCTACAGATCCCCGACGACGAGTGGTTTCAAATCCGTCGCCGACTTCGACGCCCTTAATTGCCTGAATACCCATCAAGGCACCTGCAAGTTGTGAATCAAGTCTTCTGTCCCAGTGCACATATGAGCCAAGACCCGGAGGCAGTCCATAAACCAATGTCTCAACTACCCCGCCGAGAGTATCTCCTGCTTTATGGCAATCCTCAATCTCGGCAACCATAAGATCTGAAACGGACTTTGAGAAACAGCGAACCGGATCCTCGTCCAAACCAGCCACGTCGGAAGGCTTAGGCAGGTCGGCCTGGTTAGATTCAACTGGTCCAATGGCAACAGTGTGGGTTACTAGCTCGATGTTTAGAGCTTTCAGCAATCTAGCTGCTATTTCACCAAGGGCAACTCGTGCTGCTGTTTCTCTGGCGCTAGCCCTTTCAAGAACCGGACGCGCATCTAGAAAACCGTATTTTTGCATACCAGTGAAATCTGCATGGCCGGGTCTAGGGCGAGTTAGAGCCTCAGCTCTCGCACCGGAAAGCTCGGACTCCGCCACTGGGTCTGCCGACATTATTTTTACCCACTTCGGCCATTCAGTGTTTTGAATCGTAATTGCCACTGGTCCGCCCTGGGTCAGCCCGTGTCTCACTCCGCCACTGAGGCTGACTTCATCAAGTTCAAATTTCATTCGAGCGCCGCGTCCGAAACCAAGACGCCTTCTAGCAAGAGCGTTCTGCACGTCTTCGGTTGTGACCGCTACTCCGGCAGGCACGCCTTCTAAAATCGCGACAAGTTCAGGTCCATGGGACTCTCCAGCAGTTAACCAGCGCAACATGTCTCAATTCTGGCACACACCAGCCTGAGCTAGCTATTATTTGGCCGAAACCGCGCTCTTCATCACTTGATATAGCGAATCTCGATCAATGTGTCTATCCTCACCTGCGGAGAAGACAAACAATTGCACCTGTTCTATTGCCTGCCATATCAACATTTCGATACCGGAGATAACGCGGTCATTACCCCAGGCCAAGGCAGCTTTCGAAGGCCAAGGATTGTATGCAACATCAAACAATGTTCCTGTCTTTGTATTTCCTTCATTGGCAATATCGCTCCAAAGTTCAGTGAACGACCCTGCCGGAACAAGCGACATAACCAGATTGGCATCAAGGACCGTCTGGCTGGTAGCAGGTTGAATTCGAGCTGCAAACCCAAGAGCTTCGGCAAATGCCACAAGCTTCTGACCATTGCCTTGATTGCGCGAAATAATCGCGATGTCTGTTTCAGGGAACTTTTCGGAAAGTGCAACCAGAGCAGATCGCGCAGTAGCCCCTGAGCCAATAATCAGTGTCTGCTTCGGCGCTGCGACCGCAGCAAGAGCTTGGGTGATGCCGTACACGTCTGTGTTGGCCGCGCTCCATGCGCCGTTGGCTTGAAAAAGCGTGTTCGCTACCCCCGTGGCAACTGAATAGTTGTCGTGGTGGGCCGCGAGTGCAAAAGCCTCCTGCTTTAATGGCATGGTCACCGAAACACCAACATAGGTGCCAGAGCCTAGAAAGTTTGAAAGGTCGCCCGCGGAAACTTCTTGCTTGTCGTAGTCAAAACCGAGGTCAAGCTGCTTGTAAGCGGCAGCATGAAGCACGGGAGAAAGTGAATGCTCTATAGGAGAGCCGATTACGCAGAAACTAGTTGTCATACCAGTTCGGATTCTCTCGTTCCCACTGACGAAGCAAGACCACATATTTCTCGTGCTCAGCAAGGGTTCGAGAAAACATCGTTTCACCGCTATCGAGATTTATTGTCACAAAGAACAACCAATCCCCTTCAACCGGGTTCAGTGTTGCTTCCAGTGCGAGTGCCCCAGGAGATGCGATAGGACCAGGCGGAAGACCCTCAATCAAGTAAGTGTTGTACCCGTGCTTGATTTGCTCGGCCTTTGACACTTCTGACATGTCTTTTCCGCTGTAGCTATAGCTAATGGTTGGATCCGTTTCGAGCTTCATGTCGATGGCTATGCGGTTGGCGAACACTCTTGAAACCTTGTAGAAATCTTGTTCAAGTTTGGCTTCTCTTTGGACAATAGATGCCAAAGTAAGTGTGCTGTGCCATTTATCTTCAGACACCCCCAACCCCTCTAGCTCTTTCTCCATTCTTGAGACCATGGTGGCCAGAATGTCTTTCGCGGTGGCCTGGGTATCAAAGCTGTAGGTTGCAGGAAAAAGGTAGCCTTCGATTGTCTTGGCCTCGCTAGGAATTCCAAAGCCGGCTAAGTCTTCGGCGACGGATCGAAACTCTCCGGCGGGAATACCCGTAATTGTTGATAGCTCTTCAAAAATCTGAACTGCTCTGTAACCTTCAGGAATTGTTACCTTGTAGGTCATGGCATTTGATGCGCTAGAGAGCACATCTAAGGCCGCCTTATTGCTCATCTGGAGTTTCATCATGAAACTACCTGGAAAAAACACGGCGTTGTTCTCAATCAAATGCCTATAGAAGCTATCAAAATCTCGAATCACTCCTGCATCCAGAAGTTTTTGAGTCACAATTAGCCCATCGTCTCCGGAGTCGATTCTGACTACAACTTCTCCCTCACCAGGGCCTTCAAAATCCAGAGTTGTGAATTTCAAATAGGCGGATCTAAGGCTGTCGTAGTTGAGGGCAACGACAGTTGCGCCAATCAAGCCGAGACTGAGCAGGATTGCCGAGAAAGTGAAAAACAATCGACGCCGACGAGAACTTGAGATCCTATGCATCGCTTCCCTCAACTAGCTCCCCCGGAGTCTTGCCAGAGACTCTAAGTGTTGCCAAAGCCTGCTCCAAAATTTCAACCGCACTGGCACTATCAATTAGCGACCTAGACTGCTTGGAGTCCTTACCGCTGGATCGAAGCTTGGCAGAAGCAGTCACAGTAGTAAGTCTCTCATCGACCAAACGAATTGGCACGGAGATTAGATCAGCAAGTTTCATTGCAAAACTGCGTGCATCCTGTGTGGAAGCACTGTGGCCGCCGGAAAGCGAAATTGGATCACCAACGTAAACCTCAACCGGGGAATACTCATCAACCAAATTCGAAATGGCATCTAGAGTTTCTGCTAGTTCACTTGATCTGGCTAACGCTGGAAGTGGTGATGAAAGGATTGCATCAGGATCACAGATTGCCAATCCGATGCGCACTGTCCCAACATCAATTGCTAGGCGACGTCCCTTTTCCATCTAGCTAGCGATGAGCTTTTCTATGGATTGCAGAGCAGTTGAAAGTTTGCCAATCTCTGGACCTCCACCTTGAGCGATGTCGTCCTTACCGCCACCACCGCCACCAAGGATTGCAGAAGCCTCCTTGACAAGTTTTCCGCTACTAATTCCAGCCTCTCGGGCCTTCTTTGAAGTAGCAACAATCAAAACAACCTTCCCACCGGATGTTCCCGCCACGACTGCCAAGCCTGACTCCGGTTCGAGCTTGTCTCTCAGAGAAGCCGCGAGGTCACGAACCTGGTCAACGGAATCTACTTCGCCGATGTTTGCAACAACAAGCTTTGCTCCACTGATCTGCCTAGCTGCTGCAAGGAACTCAGGAATTCTTGCTTTGAGCTGTTCCATGGACAGTGCGGCAAGTCTTCTGGAGGCTGCTTTGAGTTCATCGACTGTACCCTGAATTTTCTCAACAAGCTGCTCGCGCGGAACCTTGAACGATTCGGTTAGAGCTGAAACCAAGGCTCGCTCTGCTGCAAGTGCCTGGAAAGCTTCAAAGCCAACGAAAGCTTCCAGCCTTCTGGATCCAGAACCAACGGATGCTTCGCCGATGATTGAAACTAGTCCAACTTGAGAGCTTCTTGAGACGTGAGTACCGCCACACAGCTCTCGCGACCATGGACCGCCGATCTGAATTACTCGAACGCTTTCATCGTAAGTTTCACCGAATAAAGCAACCGCGCCAAAATCTTTAGCTTCAGCAACAGACATGAATCTGGCACTAACTGCCAAGTCTTGGCGAATAGCTAGATTTGTGACTTCTTCAATCTCAGTTTTTGTGCCATGTGAAAGAGCTTCGCTCCAGGAAAAATCCAACCGCATGTAGCCAGGCTTGTTATAGGAGCCCGATTGCAAAGCCTGAGGACCAAGAACCTGGCGAAGAGCCGCATGAACGACATGAGTTGCCGAGTGGGCTTGCGCAGCCCCAAGTCGCCAATCTGCTGAAACCTCAGTTCTAACCTTGGAACCAACTGAGACTTCTCCGCGCTTTACAACTACAGAGTGAGACACCAAACCCTTAACGGGTTTTTGAACATCCAGAACCTCTAGCAAAACACCTTCAGCAGTAATGAAGCCAGAATCACTGTCCTGACCTCCTGACTCCGCGTAGAAGCTAGTTTCGTCAAGAAGTACTTCCGCTACATCGCCTTCTATCAGCTGCTTTGCAACTTCCCCGTCACGGATCAAGCCAATTACCTTCGCACTTGAAACCAGTTCCTCGTAGCCTGTGAACTTTGTAGTGCCAAGGGAACGAAACTCTCCGTACACGGAAAGATCGGCATTGGTCGACCGTTTCTGCTTTGCGTCATCTTTAGCCCGCTGCCGTTGCACGTTCATCAAAGAAGTGAACTTTTCTCTGTCGATTTCAAGTCCGGCTTCTTGAGCGATCTCGAAGGTAAGGTCCACCGGAAAGCCATAGGTGTCGTGAAGCAAGAAGACGCTATCTCCGGTAAGAGAAGTTGACTTGGATGATTTTGCCTTTGCAATTTCCTCGTCGACAACCAGGAGACCGGAATTGAGGGTCCTCAAGAAGGCTTCTTCTTCATTCACGGCTGTGCGGAGAATGCGTTCAAAATCAGTTTCTAGCTCTGGGTAGCTGGCCTTCATCGCATCCTTTGATGCAGTAAAGAGTTCCTTGAAAACAGGTGTCTCAACCCCAAGAAGGCGCATGGCGCGAACAGCTCTGCGAAGAAGGCGTCTGACAACATAGCCACGTGCGTCGTTTGCGGGGGTCACTCCGTCGCCAATGAGCATCAAAGCCGAGCGAACATGGTCGGCTACCACACGAAGCCTTACGTCATCGTCAGTGTCCGCACCGTAAGTTTTTCCAGATAGCTTTGCTGCTAAATCGAGCACTGGCCGAACTTCATCAATTTCATAGAGATTGTCAACGCCCTGCATTAAGAACGCAACGCGTTCTAGGCCCATACCCGTGTCAATGTTCTTTGAGGGTAGCTCGCCTAGAATTTCGAAGCTGTCTTTACCGGTTCCTTGACCGCGTTCGAACTGCATGAAAACAAGGTTCCAGATTTCGATGTAACGATTCTCGTCAGCTTCCGGTCCACCTTCTGCACCATACGCTGGGCCGCGGTCATAGTAAATCTCGGAGCAAGGGCCTGCAGGACCGGGCTGGCCGGTCGACCAGTAGTTATCTTTCATTCCACGCTTTTGAATGCGATCCAGTGGAATGTCAGCTACTTGGCGCCAAATTTCGATTGACTCATCGTCGTCTTTGTAAACAGTCACCCAAAGCAGTTCCGGTTCTAGCCCAAGACCCCCGACGTCCTTACTCGATGTCAAAAACTCCCAGGCGTAGGAAATAGCTTCCTTCTTGAAGTAGTCACCAAATGAAAAGTTTCCATTCATCTGGAAGAACGTTCCGTGTCTGGTGGTTTTTCCGACCTCTTCAATGTCCAATGTTCGGACACATTTTTGAACGCTGGTGGCGCGCTTGTATGGTGCTGGGACCAAGCCAGTCATGTATGGAATGAACGGAACCATACCCGCAACGGTAAACATCAAAGTTGGATCTTCTGAGATGAGCGAGGCAGAAGGAACTATCTCGTGATCTTTGCTGGCAAAGTAGTCGAGCCAGCGCCGACGGATCTCGGCGGTCTTCAATTCAAACCCTTACTTACCGGCAGGCTTGGATCTTGGTCCAGTCTTTTTGGTGGCTGCGCTCTTCGACCTTGCAGCTGAGTTCTTGGCGGCAGCTGGTTTGCGCTTTGGCTTTGCAAGTTCTGCTTCACGCTCTGAGAATCCATCCATGACTGCATCAGCAAATTCTGATACCGAGGCTTTAGCGTCTTCATAGGCCTTGCGGGCTGCTGGGTTCTCTTCAATCTGTCTTGCCGCAACTGCACCAAGTGCAATACCCGCGATGAACCAAACAAGTTTCTTCATAGCTCTACTTCTTCTTCTTTCCGAGTAGGTTGCGCATCACTCCGCCGTATCCTGCAATTTTCGCGAGAGTTCCGCCCATTGATGCTGTGAATGCAGATACTAACGAAGATAGGTTCGTGGTCACCGCAGACACATCGGTAGTTATTGAGTCAATCTTCTTCAGCTGGCGATTCGTCTCTTCCAGGGTGACAGTTAGTTCGGCAACCAAAGGTGTCAATTCCTCTGTCATCTGAGAGACAGATTCAGCGCTTCTGTCAAGAAGCTTTCCTAGCTTCAAGATTGGAATTGCAAGGAAAAGCACCAGCAGAACAAACCCGCCCGCAGCAATTAGGCTTGCGATTTCAGACCCTGACACGGTGCCCTCCTCAACTAATTCTTGGTTTATCGAGCCGCGTAGTACTCAACCACAAGCTGAACTTCACAAGTGACTGGAACTTCGGCACGAAGAGGACGGCGGTCTAGAGTCACGTGAAGTTTGTCTAGCTCAACGCTCAGGTACCCAGGTAGTGGAGGAAGAACATCTACGTGTCCTCCTGCAGCTGCAACCTGGAACGGCTCGGTCTTTTCGCTCTTCTCGTGAACGTGTACCAGTTGACCTGGCTTGACTCGAAATGATGGGCGGTCAACGCGCTGACCGTCAACAAGAATGTGACGGTGAACAACAAGCTGACGTGCCTGTGCGATTGTGCGAGCAAAACCGGCACGCAAAACGATTGCGTCAAGACGCATCTCGAGAAGCTCAACTAGATTCTCACCTGTTAGGCCTGGTGCGCGCTTGGCTTCCTCGAAAGTCTTCTTCAGCTGAGCTTCACGGATACCGTATTGAGCCCTTAGGCGCTGCTTTTCGCGAAGACGAACGGCGAAGTCGCTGTCTGCCTTGCGCTTGGTGCGTCCGTGCTCACCTGGAGCGTAAGGACGCTTTTCTAGGTACTTGGCTGCTTTTGGGGTTAGTGCAATCCCGAGTGCGCGTGACAGACGGGTCTTACTGCGAGTTCGCGATGTCTTAGACACTGCTTCCTTTCAAGTTATTCCAACAAAAAGTAAAAGCAATAGAGGAATGCCTTCATGCTGCCGAGAAAGGTCTGCTAAATGACACTCGCTATTTGGATAACCCCTCGCAGCCGCGCTCAGGATTCAAATTGGCAACCTTGAAAGTTTAGCACCGGCTAGGTGTCCTCCTCAAGCCCTTTTACCGCGAATAATGGCTCTCAATGCCTCTAGTCTCTCAACCAGCGTCTTTTCTTGTCCAAGGTGCTTAGGTACGTAATATTCACGATCTTCCGCTAGATACTGCTGAGTAGCTACCGCATTTGGCTGGTCGTGAGGGTATAGATAGCTCTGGTTAGAACCTAATCGAGCGGAGCTTGCACTTCGAAGATACAGCGGAATAGCTGGGGAAAAACCTGCCCGAACATCGTCAAGAGCTGCGTTTATGGCAAGGTAAGCGGAGTTGGACTTTGGGGCAAGGGCTAGATAAATAGTTGCCTGAGCAAGTGCGATGCGCGCTTCTGGCATTCCAATGTTTGCAATGGTGTCGAACGCGGCAACTGTAAGCGGCAGGGCTTGCGAATCTGCCAAGCCAATGTCCTCCGATGCCAGAATCATCAACCTCCTGGCAATAAACCTTGGGTCTTCTCCCCCTTCGAGCATTCGCGCGAGGTAGTGAAGTGCGGCGTCAGGATCCGAACCTCTTACTGATTTGATGAATGCACTTATGGTGTCGTAGTGCTGCTCGCCCTCCCTGTCATACCTAACTAGCGCCGTCTCCAACGCTGCGAGCACATCTTCCATAGAAACCTCGGCTTGCCCGTTTGGACTGAACTCGATAGCCCTAGAAGCTGCAGCTTCTAGCACCGTCAAGGCACGCCTCGCGTCTCCACCTGCTATCTGACAGATTCTGTCGACCGCGTCATTCGAAACGGTCACCTTCCCCGCCAGTCCAGCTGGATCTTGGATGGCTCTTTGAATCAGATCCGCGATGTCTGTCTCTGCCAGGGCTTCAAGCTTGACCACCAAAGAGCGCGACAAAAGCGGTGCGTTGACTGAAAAGGAAGGGTTTTCCGTAGTGGCGGCGATTAAGACAATCCAACCGGCCTCCACGGCAGGCAACAACGCGTCTTGTTGAGCCTTTGAGAAGCGATGAATCTCATCAAGGAAGACAATAGTTGCTACGGAGTAGAGCTCCTGATCTACCCTCGCTTTATCAATAACTTCACGAAGTTCTTTAACACCAGTCGAAACAGCCGAAAGTTCAACGAACCTTCGGCCTGAGGTGTTGGCCACCGCTTTGGCAATTGTTGTCTTTCCAGTTCCAGGAGGACCCCAAATCACAACAGAGGTCGAGATAGCAGCAGACCCTTCAGGCTTTTTCGCCAGCATAGAAAGCGGTGACCCCTGGGCGAGAGCTCTTTGCTGACCCACAACATCCTCAAGAGTTCGGGGCCGAATTCTTGCAGCTAAAGGCCCGCTGGAGCTGAAGAGGGAATCTGTCATTTCTCAAGAGTATAAGAAGGGCCAACAAAAGCTTTGTAAACTCTCTATGGACCATAAAGCTAGGGAGAATCAAGCCACGTGAGCACTCAGAAAAAGATAGCCAGCGCAGCCGCTGATCGGCTGACCTCATTCCAGGCAAAACAAAGCTTGGAAACCGCAAAAGCCGTTAGACGCAAGTCAGATAACAGACTTGCAGCGATGTTTGGTGTTGGTGCAGTTGTTCTTGCACTTGTGGGACAGCTCGCTTACCTTAGCTTTGGCCCAGGGTCTGTGACTGATTCTGCTGAAGTGCCTCCAGTTGAAAGCTCCGAGCTTGTCCCAGATGTCTCTGTTGCTGAAGCCAGAGTCTGGACAGGTTCCATGAAAGTTGGAGACGCGACACTTGAACTTGAGCTCGACGGCGTGAACTCGCCTCAAGCAGTTGCCAACTTTGTTTCACTGAGCAAATCCGGATTCTACGAAGGTGTTTCGTGTCACCGCCTAGTCACTGATGGAATCTATGTATTGCAGTGTGGCGATCCAGACGGAACAGGTGCCGGTGGACCTGGGTACAACTTCGGCCCTATTGAAAATGCCCCTGCCGACGATTCCTACATGACTGGTTCATTAGCCATGGCTCGAGTTGGCGGAGATGGCAACAGCATGGGGAGCCAGTTCTTTATCGTTTATCAAGATTCCAGGATTCCATCCGATGCCGCTGGTGGCTACACCGTCTTTGGAAAGATAACTTCGGGACTAGAGCTTCTCGATCCAGTTATTAGTGCGGGAGTAAGTGGCGGAGCAACAGATGGCGCTCCAGCACTGGAAACCCTCCTTAGCTCTATCGAACTAAGATAAAGACCAAACAGAAAGCCAACAGGAGAATACTGTGCCCCCTATTTCGAGTACTCACGGAAGAGTCGACACCGAGAACAACGTTTTCGTTATCGACGGCGGCACTGAGCGCAAAGTTGGACAGTACCCCGGTGTCACCGAAGCTGAGGCACTAGCCTACTTCGAGCGCAAATTCGCAGAGCTTGAATCTAACGTTCGAATCCTCGAGCAAAGACTCAAAAATAACGCCGACCCTTCCAGCATCGCAACTGCCGCACAAAAGCTTGCTAAAGAACTAGTTGAACCGGCAGCTGTTGGAAACATTCAAGAGCTACGGAACCGTGTTGCAGCTGTGACACCGGACATTGAAAAGATTCGTGCCGAAAAATCCGAAGCAACAACTGCGGCAATCGCGGCAACTCTAAAGGCGAGAACGGAAATCGCGGAGAAGGCCGCTGCGCTTGCAGACAAAGACCCAAAGAAGACTCAGTGGAAGATTGCGTCTAAGGAAATGACTGAGCTATTTGAAGCCTGGCAAGCATCACAGAAATCAGGCCCAAAGGTGCCTCGAAAAGAAGCCGATGCGATCTGGAAGATTTTCTCTCAGGCCCGCACAAAGTTTGAGGCAAACAAGCGTGCTTTTTTCGCAGAACTAACAGTTGCAACTAGAAGCGCCCGTGCCAAAAAGTCTGAGCTGGTAGCAAAAGCCGAGGCCTTGGTTGCCAAGGGCGCTGAAGCCGCAAACGACTATAGGAAACTTCTTGATGAGTGGAAGCTATCTGGCAGATCGCAAGGCAAGCAAGACGATTCGCTTTGGGATCGGTTTAAGGCAGCTGGCGATGCGATTTACGCACTTCGTAAAGACACTATTGCCAAAGAGCAAGTTGAGTATTCTGCAAACTACGAGGCCAAGGTATTACTAATTGCCGAGGCAGAGAAGCTTGACCCTTCAAAGAATCTAGCTGAAGCCAAGAAGCAGCTACTTTCAATTCAGCAACGCTATGAGAAAGCTGGCAAGGTTCCTAAGGACAAGATTCGTGAAACTGATGACCGCATGCGGGCGGTTGAGAAGAAGTTCAAGGATCTAGAACAAGAGCAGTGGCGAAAATCGGACCCTGCTGCAATAGAAAGAACTAATGGAGTCCTTTCCCAACTAGAGCTTTCTATTGCAAACCTTGAGTCAGATCTTTCTGCAGCTACTGCAGCAAATGACAGCAAAAAGAGCAAGGAACTAACTGACGCGCTTGCTGCTAGAAAATCCTGGCTCGAAGTAGTCAAACAAAACGCAAGCTAGCTACTGAGATACGCGGTAGACGTCGTAGACGGCTTCGATTCTCTTCACCGCGTTTAGAAGATGCTCTAGGGTTCCAGGGTCCCCCATTTCGAACACGAACCGGCTAAGGGCGACACGGTCGTTTCTCGTAGAAACCGAAGCCGAAAGAATGTTCACGTGATGTTCGCTGAGAACTCGCGTGACATCGCTTAGCAAACCAGACCTGTCGAGTGCTTCAACTTGAATCTGAACCAGGAACAATCTCTTGGAGGATGGAGCCCAGCTAACTTCAAGAATGCGCTCTGGCTCAAGTTGTAACTGGCCAACGTTCTTGCAGTCGGTACGATGAACCGAAACTCCAGTGCCCCTTGTGACAAAGCCCATGATCTGATCTCCGGGGACTGGCGTGCAGCAGCGTGCAAGCTTGACCATTACGTCCGCATCGCCCTTAACAAGAACTCCGGAGTCACTTCCACCTATGTGCCTGAAAGACTTTGGTGCCTGAGGTAGCTCAAACTCTCCGTCGTGGTCTTCTTCGATACCTACCGGTTGAGTTAGCTTCTCGATAATGGACTGCGCCGAAACTTGGCCTTCACCGATTGCTGCATACAGTGCACTGACATCAGATAGGCGAAGATCGGCAACAATCTTCGCAAGAGACTCTGCGGACATCAGCTGTTGCAGCGGAAGGTTCTGCTTGCGCATAGCTTTGGCTAGCGAGTCTTTGCCTTGTTCAATAGCGTCTTCTCGTCGCTCTTGAGAGAAGTGATGCTTTATCTTTGCCCTGGCTCTAGGAGAACGAACAAAATTCAACCAGTCCTTGCTTGGAGCAGCATCTAGAGACTTGGAAGTGAAAACTTCTACTACGTCGCCCGAGTTCAATGTGCTTTCGAGAGGCACGAGTCTTCCGTTTACCTTGGCACCGATAGTTCGGTGACCGACTTCAGTGTGAACGGTATAGGCGAAATCAACTGGTGTTGCTCCAGAGGGAAGACCGATGACCTTACCTTTTGGAGTAAAAACGTAAACCTCCTTGGCGCCGATTTCGAATCTCAACGCATCAAGGAATTCACCTGGGTCTTGAGTTTCTGCCTGCCAGTCAGAAAGATGCTTGAGCCAAAGCATATCGTCTTCGGTTGTTGTTTGAGAGTTGCCGGACTGCTCCTTGTACTTCCAGTGGGCTGCAACACCAAATTCAGCTCGGTTATGCATCTCGGTAGTTCTAATCTGAATTTCAACTGCTCGCCCAGCTGGCCCGATAACGGTGGTGTGAAGCGATTGGTACAAGTTAAACTTTGGCATCGCTATGTAATCCTTGAAACGACCTGGGACTGGATTCCAACGTGAGTGAATCGATCCAAGAATCGCGTAGCAATCCCTAACCGATGGAACAAGCACACGGATTCCAACCAAATCATAGATGTCGTCAAATTCACGACCGCGCACCACCATTTTTTGATAAATGCTGTAGTACTGCTTTGGCCGGCCCGCTACTTTTCCCTTGATTTTCGAATCTTTGAGATCTTCTTCTATTGAGCTAATGACCGAATCGATGTACTCCTCGCGCTTTGGGGTGCGTTGAGTAACTAGGTTCACAATCTCTTCATAAACCTTTGGGTACAGAATTTCGAAAGAAAGGTCCTCAAGCTCAAGCTTGATGGTGCTTATACCCAGCCTGTGCGCAAGCGGGGCATAGATTTCCAAAGTCTCTTGAGCCTTACGTTTCGCACTTTCTTCAGGCACAAATTTCCACGTACGAGCATTGTGGAGTCGGTCTGCCAGCTTGATTACAAGGACTCGTATGTCTTTTGACATCGCAACGACCATTTTGCGAACGGTCTCAGCCTGAGTGTTGTCGCCGAATTTAAGCTTGTCTAGCTTGGTGACACCATCAACCAGCATCGCTACTTCGTCACCAAAATCGCGCCTGACAAAATCGAGGGTGTATTCAGTATCTTCAACTGTGTCATGCAAAAGCGCTGCCGCTATGGTTGTCACGCCAATACCCAGATCGGCAAGAATCTGAGCAACCGCAAGCGGATGTGTGATGTAGGGCTCGCCTGATTTTCGTAGCTGGGTGGCGTGGGCTTTTTCGGCAGCAACAAAGGCTTTCTCAATTACGGAAACGTCGGCCTTGGGGTGATTGCCCTTAACTGACCGAATTACAGCCTGGAGTTCAGTGTTGTAGGCACCCGGCTTGGCAAATATTCTCGGGAGTCTCGAGCGCAAGGAGTTTGAGGTGATGTCGGTCAAGACTTGCCTCCCATTCGCTCTTTATAGAGCCAGCCTACTGGGCAGTAGTTGGGAAAGTTAGACCTGAACGCGGGCTTTGCTATTGGTGAACTTAGCATCGTTTTCACGAAGGTGCGCATAAAGCGGTCCAGCGAGGAAAACTGATGAGTAAGTACCAACAATCACCCCAACAAAGAGTGCAAGGGAGATGTCCCTCAGAGTTCCAGTTCCCAGTACCACCGCACCGATTAGAAGAATTGATGCGATAGGTAGAGCTGAAACGATGCTGGTGTTGACTGAGCGAACAATTGTCTGGTTGATAGCCAAATTCACCTGAGAAGAGAACGTTGTGGTTTCGGAAAACTCAACATCAAGAGTGTTTTCCCTGATCTTGTCGAAGATAACAACGGTGTCGTAGAGCGAGTAACCCAAGATTGTAAGGAACCCGATCACTGCTGCAGGCGTAATCTCAAACCCAGAAAGCGCATAAATACCAAGCGTAAAGATCATGTCGTGTGCCAATGCAACCAGAGCCGCTATGGACATTTTTATAGTTCTAAAGTACAAAGCCATGAACAACGAAACCAAAAGAAGGAAGACAACCAGTCCAAGGATGGCTTTTTCCGTGACGTCTGCTCCCCAGTTTGCTCCAATGAAGGAGGATGTCACTGCAGAGGATTCAACCTGATATGCCCCTGCAAGTGCGATTCTCATTTCCTCGCTGGTCACATCGTCCAACTGCTCAGTTTGTACGCGGACTGCATCCAAGCCAACAGTGGTAACGAGAGGTTCTATCCCTGGCTCGACGCTCTGAACTGCATCTCGAGCTAGCTGCTGGGAAAGATTAGATACACCGTCGATGCGAAACTCACTACCGCCGCGGAATTCAATTCCAAAGTTGAAGCCACCTTTTAGCACTGGTGCCAAAACCGAGAATAGGACGACGATTACTGCAATTAGATACCAGAGCTTACGTCGACCGACAAAATCAAATGAAACCTTGCCGCTGTATAGGTCGTTTCCTAAGTCTTTGAGTTTTGACATTACTTGTCACCTTTTTTCTCTGCTTCGGCAATTGCTGCCATCGCTTTTCGTTCGGCAATTGTTTGTCGTCTTTCGGCCTCACCAGAAGATTTCTCGATCTTGCCGGCAGCTAAGGTATCTGCTTTCCTGAATTGACCGCGACCCACATAACCCGCAGCCTTTAGTTGCTTGGAGTCAAATCCTGACCACGGGTGACCTGAGGAGAAGAACTTAGCTCTGGCCAGAAGGCGAAGGAATGGGTATGTGAACAAGGCAACAACAATTAGGTTCACCAAAGTAGTTAGACCCAATGTGAAAGCAAAACCTCGAACGTTTCCAACCGTAAGCAGGAACAGGCTCACGGCTGCAGTAAAGCTAACGGTATTGGAGGCGATAATTGTTCGAATACCGCGTTTCCAACCATTCTCGACTGCAGTCTCTAGTGAACGACCCTCTCGAATCTCATCACGAACGCGTTCGAAGAACACAATAAATGAGTCAACGGTGACTCCAATGGACACGATCAATCCAGTCACACCCGCGAGCGATAGTCGGTATCCCTGGCGCCAAGACAAAACGGCGATTATGAGATAGACCAAAATTCCTGCCACAATCAAAGAACCCAGCGTAATCACAGCCAAGCCTCGATACTGGAACACCGAATAGGCCAACACCAAAACCAAACCAATAAGCGCAGCCAAGACACCGTTCTGAAGCTGCTCAGAACCAAGCGAAGCAGAAATGTTTTCTTGGCTCTCAACTTCAAATCCGATTGGAAGAGATCCATACTTCAGTTGGTCAGCAAGGACCTTAGAGGAGTCTCGATCAAAGTTTCCGGTGATCTGAGCCGAGCCGCCTGTAATGACTGCCTGAGTAGCAGGCGCGGTGATGACAAAACCGTCAAGGGTGATTGCAAACTGATTTCTTGGCTCAGATAGCGGAAAAAGCCTCTGGGTCACATCTGCAAATGCTTGTGTTCCTGCGGCATCGAAATCAAGGTTTACTGCCCAAGTGTTTGTAGATGCTCCGGTTTGGCTCTGAACGGTTCCATTCGAAGCATCAGATATGTTTGCACCTTCAACCTCTACTGGTCCAAGAATAAACTTCTGAGTCCCAGTCACGTCACAAGTAATAAGTGGAACTGTTGGATCATCTACCTGACCTGGTTCGCGGAATGGAGTTGCGCAATCCAAAGCGTCAAACTGAGCCTGCAGCTCTGGAGAAATCCAATTTAGATCACTAGGGTCGGTTGGGGCCGCGTTTGGAACGCTTGGAGCTTGTTCTTCTGGCGCCGGCTCTTCAGCGGGAGTCTCCCCATCAGTGCCAGTTGCATCAGCTGCTGGATCTGCGCCATCGACACTTGAAGATGGTGCTCCAACGCTTGTGACAAGAACCGCACGGAATTCAAGCTTTGCCGAAGCCTTAATCAAGGCAAGGGTGTTTTCGTCCGGTACCCCAGGAATAGAAACGATGATGTTTCTATCTCCCTGTGTGATTACTTGAGATTCACTAACACCACTGGCATCTACACGCTGTCGAATAATCGAAACAGCCTGATCAAGTTGTTCTGGGGTTACTGCCTGGCCGTCGAGAAGCAACGGTGAGAGAATCACCTGCGTTCCACCTTGAAGGTCTAGAGCAAGTTTGGGGGTAAAGCTGGCGTTCTCGTCAGAAAGAGAACCGACTGCGATTAGCCCAGTTAGGCCAACGAGAATGGCCAGTAGCCATGACAGCGACTTGCGCGCGGACTTTACAGTGTTTGAAGCAGACAAGATTATTGACCTTACTTCTTCTTGACGGGAGTCTTGGCAGCAGGCTTTGGCTTAGTAGCAGTTTTTGGGGCGGTCTTTGCGACTGACTTGGTGGAAGACTTTGTGTTCTTTGGCTCCTGCTCAATGCTTCTTACTGCACCCATTGCAACCAGCATCTTGTTGCCTGGAGACGTTTCCATTTCCACCTGGTTATGCAGCACAGCAGTGATCTTTCCGTAAATGCCGCTGGTCAACATTACGTAGGCACCCTTGACGACTTGAGTCTGAAGGGTCTCAGCTGCTTTTTTGCGCTTGCGACTTGAGTAGAACAGCATCGCGGCCAAAAATGCCAGCGCAACAACTAAAAAGAGACTGTCGTCCATGAAAGAAGTACCTATCTGGTGAATTTACAGGGAAGCTATCGAAAGCATTTGCCTTCTAATGATTATAACGGCAGGCCAAGGTGCCGGTGGGCCAGGGCTGTTGCCTGCCTGCCCTTAGGAGTCCTTTCGATTAGGCCTTCCCTGAGCAAGAACGGCTCAACCACAGATTCAATGGTGTCAGGTTCCTCCCCGAGAGCCACAGCAAGGGTGGAAAGCCCCACGGGCCTTCCTTCGAACTTCTGGATCAACGTGGTCAAGACTTGTTTATCTAGTCGGTCCAGACCCAACGAATCTACTTCGTACAAATCCAGTGCTGCAGCAGCAAGGTATTGGGTGATCATTTGATGGTTCTCAACCAATGCATAGTCCCGCACTCGACGAAGTAAGCGGTTTGCGATTCTTGGTGTTCCCCTAGAACGAGAAGCGATGAGGGAAATTGCTTCGGCTTCAGTCTGCATCTCAAGTTTTGTAGCTGCTCTATCGAGAACCGATCTAAGTTCTTCAGAGACATAGAACTCCAAATTGGCGGTATAGCCGAATCGATCTCGTAAAGGATTCGGCAACATTCCAGACCTTGTTGTCGCTCCAACCAAAGTGAAAGGTTCGAGTTCAAGAGAGATAGAGCTTGCTCCGGCGCCCTTGCCAACCATCACATCAACTCGGAAATCCTCCATCGCCATGTATAGAAGCTCCTCGGCAGGCCTGGCCATTCGATGAATTTCATCGATGAACAAGACCTCCCCCGCACTCAAGGACGAAAGAACAGCGGCAAGATCACCCGCGTGCTGGATTGTTGGACCGCTTGTCATACGAAGTCCTGAGCCAATCTCGTTGGCAACAATCATGGCCAGAGTTGTCTTGCCAAGCCCAGGCGGACCCGCAAGGAGAATGTGATCTGGTGACCTCTTTTGAAGAGATGCGGCCTTAAGTAGCAAATCCAGCTGCTGTTTGATCTTTGACTGCCCTATGAACTCGGAAAGGTTAGCGGGGCGAAGAGCGCCTTCGAAGGCCAGATCGCTTTCGCTGGCTGCGCCATCAAGAAGCTCGCTCATCCTTTACGTGCTTTCGAAAGAACCTGAAGAGCGGCTTTGAGCAATTGCTTGTCACTCATGTCCTTGGTGCCCACCTGCTGCAAAACATCTCGGGACTGACGTTCGCTCCAGCCAAGACCCACCAAGGCACTCACTGCACTCTCGTGAGTACTTGATGATGCACTCTTAGAGCCTTTTGCGACCAACTTGCCAGCAAGTGTCAAGGTGATCAGCTTTGCGGTTTTGGATCCGATTCCGGAAACGGCCCTAAAGCTTTCATCAGATTCGTCCGAAACCGCCTGGGCAATCTGCTCCACGGAGAGCTGGTTCAGAATCGACAAAGCCGATTTGGGGCCCACGCCGTTGACGCTTCGAAGTAGCTCAAAAACCTCGAGTTCCTGCTTGTCTCTAAACCCAAAGAGAGTCCAAGCATCTTCGCGGACCACCAGGCTGGTATGAAAACTGACGCTATCGCCTTGCGAAATCGAGCCAACGGTCTGTGCTGTCGAGTGAACCAGGTAACCGACGCCCTGGACATCTATAACAATTTGCCCATTTGAGCTAGTAAGGACCAATCCGGTCAGCGAGGCAATCACGCCATTAGCCTACTTAGCGTTTGCTTTTTGCACTTGCTGATTTAGCAGCTTCATTCCATTTCAACTGCGCCTTGGTATAGCTCGCGGAAGTGTTTACTCCCCGAAAGCCCTGACAGATAGCTATTGCTAGAGCATCAGCAGCATCGGCAGGTTTAGGGACCTCCTTGAGTCCAAGCAGTTGAGCAACCATCTGACCTACTTGCGCCTTTCCAGCCCCTCCAGAACCTGTCACCGCGGCCTTCACTTCGGTCGGAGTGTGCATGGCGATGGGAATGCTGTACTTATTTGCGAGAAATATTGCGACACCTGAGATCTGAGCAGTTCCCATCACTGATGAAAGATTCTGCTGCGAGAACACTCTTTCGATAGCAATTACATCTGGGCGATGCTTCTTGAACAAGGCTTCCAGTTCTTTGCCGATGGCACCTATCCGAGCATCAAGTTGTTCTTCTTTAGGAGAAACCAGAACTCGAACCTCGACCAACGAGACCTTTCGTCCCTTGGCAAGTTCAATGATTCCCACTCCGCATCGAGTCAAGCCTGGATCGATGCCTAGAATCTTGGTCAAAACTAGGCCTCTAGCTCGGCTAGTACTTCCGGGCTGATGTCAAAGTTTGCATAGACGTTTTGAACTTCATCGGAATCTTCGAGCGCATCTATCAGCTTAAAAACTGTTCTGGCTGTTTCGGCATCTACTGGCAAGCTCGCAGCTGGGACAAACTCAACATCTGCGCTCTCGTAATCCAATCCGGAGGACTGAAGTGCAGTTCGAACCGCAACCATTGAAGATGGATCTGTTGTGACGACAAAGCTTGATTCGCGAACCTCAACATCCTCAATTCCCGCATCTAGACCAACCTCGAGCACTCGATCTTCAGTGACTCCATCGGTTCGCTCGATTGTGATGACACCTTTACGGCTAAACAGATAGGAGACGCTTCCAGGATCAGCCATGGTTCCGCCGTTTCGAGTCACTGCAAGACGAACGTCGGCGGCGGCACGGTTTTTGTTATCTGTTAGACACTCAATAAGTAGGGCGATTCCGTTTGGGCCATAGCCTTCATAGAAAATGGTCTGGTACTCAACAGCATCAGCGTCTTGTCCAGAGCCGCGCTTGACGGCGCGCTCGATGTTGTCGTTTGGAAGAGAGCTCTTCCTGCCTTTTTGAATCGCATCGTAAAGGGTCGGGTTACCGTCAATATCTGGCCCGCCAATGCGTGCGGCTACTTCAATATTCTTAATCAGCTTCGCAAATAGCTTGGCGCGACGTGAGTCGATGATTGCCTTTTTATGCTTGGTAGTGGCCCACTTGGAATGACCGGACATTGCTCTCCTTGATTGGCTTCGCTAAGAATTCTAGGTGAGAACCTAGAGGCTTTTCGAAACCATAGCCACGAAGTACTCGTGGACGCTGTTATCACCGGTTAGCTCTGGATGAAAAGCTGTCGCCAAAAGATTTCCCGACCGGACCGCGACAACGGCGCCGTTAGGAAGTTTAGAAAGAACCTCAACACTCGGGCCAACTCTTTCCACAATCGGTGCCCTGATAAAGGCAACTTTGGCAAGTTTTCCATCAAACTCAAGCTCGGTCTCGAATGAATCGAGTTGAGACCCAAAAGCATTTCTTCTAACTGAGATGTCCATAGCCTCAAGGCTGCGTTGACCTGATGCAGCATCCAGAACTTCTTTAGCCAGCATAATCATTCCAGCGCAGGTGCCGAATACAGGTCTGCCTGAAGTAATGAAATCGATAAGGTTCTTGCGAAGGCTGAAGATGTCAATCAATTTCGAGATTGTTGTCGACTCTCCCCCAGGAAGAATCAATCCATCTACACTCGCTAGATCTGCAGCGTTTCGAACCTCAATAGAATCGACCCCTACTGCGGCGAGAGTGCGAAGGTGCTCTCGAACGTCACCTTGTAAAGCGAATACGCCGACGCGCACTTACCAGCCGCGCTCCGAGAGACGGTGTGGGGCAGGAAGGTCTTTAACATTGATGCCGACCATGGCTTCGCCGAGTCCTCTTGATGAATCCGCAACTACGCTTGCGTCGTTGTAGGCAGCTACTGCCTTGACAATTGCTGCCGCACGCTTTACCGGATCGCCGGATTTAAAGATTCCAGAACCAACGAATACTCCGTCAGCACCAAGCTGCATCATCATCGCTGCATCTGCTGGTGTGGCAACACCGCCTGCCACGAACAGAACTACTGGAAGCTTCTTGTTTCGTGCTACTTCGCGTACCAAATCGTATGGAGCCTGAAGCTCCTTTGCCGCAACGTACAGCTCGTCTTCGCTTTTAGCAGAAAGGGCGTTGATTTCTCCAAGAATTGTTCTGATGTGCTTAGTAGCTTCTGAAACGTCACCGGTTCCGGCTTCTCCCTTAGAGCGAATCATCGCTGCGCCCTCAGTGATGCGTCTAAGCGCCTCTCCTAGGTTGGTAGCTCCGCAAACAAATGGAACGTCGAATTTCCACTTATCAATGTGGTTGATGTAGTCAGCAGGAGAAAGAACCTCAGACTCGTCGATGTAGTCAACTTTTAGGCTCTGCAGAACCTGTGCTTCAACAAAATGTCCAATACGAGCCTTAGCCATAACTGGAATAGAAACAGCCTTCATAATCTGCTCGATCATGTCTGGGTCGCTCATGCGTGCTACCCCACCCTGTGCACGAATATCTGCTGGGACTCTCTCAAGAGCCATGACTGCAACAGCACCGGAATTTTCGGCAATCTTTGCCTGCTCAACGTTTACAACGTCCATAATGACGCCGCCCTTGAGCATCTCGGCGAGACCGCGCTTTACAAGAGGTGTTGACTCGTTCTTTGAGGGGTTCATGCTGACAATCCTAACCCGACAAATCGGGGGTTTTCCAACCAGTTAGCTCCAGGCGGCCTGGATATCAGCCCTTATTTCACCTAGGAGTCTTGGCATCGCCTTGGTCTTGGCAATGATTGGAAAAAAGTTTGAGTCGTTTTCCCAACGCGGGACGATGTGCTGGTGCAGGTGCTCAGCAATTCCAGCTCCCGCAATTACCCCTTGGTTCATACCAATGTTGAAGCCCTGAGCTTGGGCTACCTTGCGCAAAACCTCCATGGCCTTTTTTGTGAGCGCAGCCATTTCTAACGCTTCTTTCTCCGTGGTTTCGTCGTAGTCAGCAACGTGTCGATACGTGCAGACCAGAAGATGTCCGGAGTTGTAAGGAAAAAGATTCAGAAGCACAAAGCAAGTTTCACCTCTGTAAACAATCAGTCCATCCTCGTCGGAGCCTTCTGGGGCCAGACAGAACGGGCACTCGTTAGCTGGTGGCTGCTGACCGTTTTGAATGTAAACAAGACGATGTGGAGTCCATAGGCGTTGGAAATTATCTGGAACGCCTGGCAAGAACTCCGGCCTGTCCAACTAGACCTGCTCTTTGTTGGCAATTGCCGAGACAATCTTTTCGATGGCCTCTGCTACCGATACTCCATTTACCTGAGTGCCATCACGATAGCGGAAGCTCACCGAGCCCGCATCTCGGTCATCACCACCGGCAATCAGCTGGAACGGAACCTTGTCCTTGGTGTGATTGCGGATTTTCTTCTGCATTCGGTCATCGCTTAGATCAATGGTTGCACGAACGCCCTTGGACTTTAGCTGAGAAATAATTTCAGACAGGTAAGGCGCAAACTCATCTGCAACAGGAATACCGACAACTTGCACAGGGGCAAGCCAAGGTGGGAAGTGCCCCGCGTAGTGCTCGGTCAAAACACCAAAGAAGCGCTCTATTGAACCAAACAGAGCTCGATGAATCATTACCGGGCGCTTTTTGTTTCCATCATTGGCGGTGTATTCGATGTCAAAACGCTCCGGCAAGTTGAAATCAAGCTGAATAGTAGACATCTGCCAGGTTCGTCCAATTGCATCTCGGGCCTGCACTGAAATCTTTGGTCCATAGAACGCAGCACCTCCCGGGTCGGGTACAAGCTGAAGACCTGAATCGGTTGCGACTTTTTCTAGAGTCGCAGTTGCCGCATCCCAGATTGCATCAGAGCCAACAAACTTCTCATTCTCAGGATCTCTAGTTGAAAGTTCGAGATAGAAATCAGTAAGGCCATAATCGCGAAGTAGATCAAGAACAAAGTTCAAAACCGAAGTCAGTTCGGACTCCATGTCCTCTTGGGTGACAAACAAGTGAGCATCGTCTTGAGTCATCCCGCGTACCCGTGTCAAGCCATGCACTACTCCTGACTTCTCGTACCGGTATACAGAACCGAACTCAAACATTCTTAGTGGTAGGTCCCGATAAGACCTTGCCTGTGACTTATAGATAAGGATGTGGAAAGGGCAGTTCATCGGTTTTAAGTAGTAGTCCTGTCCGACTTTGCGAACTACTCCATCGGCATCTACTTCCTCATCCAACTTCATGGGAGGGAACATACCGTCGGCATACCAAGCTAGGTGGCCGGAGGTTTCAAACAGGTTGGATTTGGTGATATGGGGGCTGTATACAAACTCGTAGCCGGCTTTCTCATGCTGAGCGCGAGAGTAATCCTCCATAACCTTGCGAATGATTCCACCTTTGGGGTGAAACACTGCAAGACCTGAGCCAATTTCCTCAGGAAAGGAAAACAGGTCTAGTTCGGCACCGAGGCGACGATGATCTCGCTTCGCTGCCTCCTCGAGTCTTTCCAAATGGGCCTTGAGCTCTTCTTTGGATGGCCATGCTGTTCCGTATATGCGCTGCAACTGCTTGTTGTTTTCATTACCCCTCCAGTAAGCAGCAGCTAGTCGAGTAAGTGAATAACCGTTTCCGATCATGCGGGTATTCGGCAAGTGCGGTCCGCGACAGAGGTCTTTCCACACAACCTCGCCTGATTGCGGGTCTACGTTGTCATAGATGGTTAGCTCGCCGGAACCAACTTCAGCGGCGCCTTCAGCAAGGTTCTCAGAAGACTCTAGAGAAATAAGTTCAAGTTTGTTTGGTTCTGCGGCCAATTCTTTTGCTGCCTCAGCGTCCGAGACTACTCGTCTAACAAATCGCTGCCCTGATCGGATAATCCGATCCATTTCTTTCTCAAGAGCTTTGAGGGACTCAGGAGTAAACGGTTCAGCAACATCAAAGTCATAGTAAAAGCCATCGGTTATCGGAGGACCGATTCCCAACCGTGCATCCGGGTTAATCTTCTGCACTGCCTGAGCCAACACGTGCGCGGTGGAGTGTCTAAGAATGCTTAAGCCCTCGGGCGAATCAATTAGCACTGCTTCGACCTTATCGCCAGCCGAAAGTTTGTGGGCTAGGTCTTTAAGTTCGCCATTTACCCTCTGAGCAACTACTTTTTTGTCCTGAAACAGCTCAAATCCAGTTGCGCCGCTAGCAACTGAAGTGGAGCTACCCTGAAGGGTCAGTTCAATAGTCTCTGGCAAAATCCGGTCCTAACGGTAAAGGCTTTACTATCCTAACCAGCTACCAACAATCGACTTGGTAGCCTGTAGCCTGAAATCCAACCCACAAGGACAAAAACAATGACGACATCCTTAGACTCACGTGCCGAAGAGCGCAAAGCGTTAGCTAGAAGACTCAACTGGTTGCGCGCTGGAGTGCTCGGAGCAAACGATGGCATTGTTTCAACCGCAGGAATTGTCATGGGCGTTGCAGGTGCAACGGTTGAAAGCGGCCCGATTTTGATCGCTGGTGTCGCAGCACTGGTTGCTGGATCTATCTCCATGGCCGGTGGCGAATACGCGTCAGTAAGTGCTCAGCGCGACAGCGAGATTGCAGCTTTAGCCAAGGAAAGAAATGAGCTAAAAGAAAACCCTGAGGGCGAATTGCTTGAACTTACTCAGTACTACCGCAACCGTGGTATCTCAGAGGCGCTATCCATTCAAATTGCTAAAGAGCTCTCAGCTACAGACCCAGTTAGTGCTCACGCCGAAGGTGAGCTTGGTATTTCATCCGACGAACATGTCTCCCCTAGAGCTGCTGCGGTTGCTTCGTTCATTGCCTTTGCACTTGGGTCAATGCTTCCAATTGTTGCAATTGCCGGCCCTTGGGTTGATTACCGCGAGATTGCAACTGTGGGTTCTGTAGTTGTGGCGCTTGCCTTGACCGGCTTCTTTGGAGCAAAGATCGGAAAGGCTAAACCTCTTCGCGCGGTAATTAGAAACGTAGTTGTTTCCTTGCTGACGATGGGAATCGCTTTCGCGATCGGTAGCGTGCTTGGAGTTGCGGTCGCCTAAGCCTTGAGCTTTAGTGCGGCTGCAGTTCGCGACAGGGAATCGCTTGCGAGTTTTGGATCAGAATTCAGATCCAATCCAAAACTTGGTACCAATTTCTTTATCTCGGGCTTCCAAGCCTGAAATTGGCCAGGGTAAATTTTCGAGGCAACATCAAGCATCACTCGAACTGCAACCGATGCTCCAGGTGACGCGCCCAGTAGTCCTGCAATAGAGCCATCTGCGGAGCTGATCACTTCGGTTCCAAACTGTAAAGAACCACGAGCTCCAGAAGGCTTTATAACCTGAGCTCGTTGACCTGCTTCGTAGAGTTGCCAGTCTTTTGCATCGGCCATTGGCACAAACTCACGCAAGCTAGCAATCTTCTGCTTTGGGGATTTCAGGATTTCTCGCACTAGATAGACAACAAGTGAGAAATTTGTCAAGGCAACGGAAATGTAAGGCAGCAAGTTTGCAAATCGCAGGGACATCGGAAGGTCAAATACAGATCCATGCTTTAAAAACTTTAGGTTTAGACCAGCGAAAGGGCCAAACAATAAGGAAGCTTTTCCGTCGATGACGCGAGTATCTAAATGTGGAACAGACATCGGTGGAGCGCCAACGGCAGCTTGGGAGTAGACCTTGGCTTGGTGCTTGGCAACCAACTCTGGATCTTCTGTCTTTAGGAAGTGACCGCTTACAGGGAAGGTGCCATAACCGGAAACTTCTTTTATTCCAGATTTCTGCAGAAGCTTGAGTGCCCAGCCACCGGCACCAACAAATACCTTGGGCGCTCTAACTATGAATTTCTGTTTGTCATGGGTTCCGCGAATGCTCCAGCCACCTGAGTTTCTCTGGACAGATGAAACCTCGTGGGAGGTAAGTACCTCTACCCCGGAGGTTACGAGCCAATTGAATAACTGCCTGGTCACCGCTCCGTAATCCACGTCAGTGCCCTGATCAATCTTCGTTGCTGCGATTGTCTCTTTTGTGCGTCCTTCAAGCATCAGAGGGATCCACTTAGTAATCTGCTCTGCATCGTCAGAGAACTCCATGCCCTTAAAGAGAGGTTGAGACTTTAGCGCTTCAAAGCGCCGCTTCAGGTAGTCGACATCCTTTGAGCCACGAACAAAGGTCATGTGAGGAATGGAATGAATGAATGTGTCTGGATCTTTCATCACGCCAGTTTGCACAAGCGCCGCCCAGAACTCTCTTGATTCTTGGAATTGCTGGTTGATAGCAATTGCCTTTGAGGCCGATGGAAGTCCGCCGTTTGGGTCATCAGGCATGTAGTTCAATTCACATAAAGCTGCATGACCGGTCCCGGCGTTGTTCCAAGCATTCGAGGATTCTTCGGCGATTTTTGGAAGGCGCTCAAGAACAAGCATGTTTAGCTTCGGATCTAAATGCTTAAGAATCACTGCCAGAGTGGCGCTCATGATTCCACCGCCGATGAGAACGAGGTCGTATTCGCTGCGGTTTGGCAAGCTTTTCCTCACATCAGTTTCTTGGCCAGGTGGTTCGTGGGCGATACTGGGTTCGAACCAGTGACCTCTTCCGTGTCAGGGAAGCGCGCTACCGCTGCGCCAATCGCCCATTTCTTTTATCTTCTCGGAGGTGAAGACGGGATTCGAACCCGTGTAGACGGCTTTGCAGGCCGCTGCCTAGCCTCTCGGCCACTCCACCGATGCGTGGGTTTTCACCACTGCGAGCGGATGACGAGATTCGAACTCGCGACCCTCACCTTGGCAAGGTGATGCTCTACCACTGAGCCACATCCGCTTACAACCTAGGTTGCTTGGCTACTCTAACCCAAAACGCACTGCCTTGCCACATCCCCCAAGGGGCGTGCCTGGCTAGAAAACACCAAAGCAGGAGCCAATCAGGCTCCCGCTTTGGTGTTGAGTTTGGTTAGTCCTTGCCGCGTGCGAAAGCGTAAGCTTCCTCGCCGTGGACAACGGTATCGATCCCCGCAATCTCGTCTTCAGCCTTGACTCGAAAGCCCATGGTCTTCTCGATTGCGAATCCAATCGCAAGTGCCACCACGAAACTGTAGATAAGCACCACCCCAGCACCTACTAGCTGGGCCCATAGCTGACCGAAGCCAAATCCAAATAGTGCACCAACGCCGGTGCCGAATACTCCGATGGCTAGTGTTCCGATGATGCCGCCGACCAAGTGGATTCCAACTACGTCAAGCGAGTCATCGAATCCGAGACTGAATTTCATGTCAATTGCCAAAGCGCAGATGACACCAGAGATTAGTCCAAGCACAATTGCCCAGACCGGCTCAACGGAGGCAACAGCTGGGGTGATTGCCACAAGTCCTGCAATTACTCCGGAGGCTGCACCGATCGAGGTTCCTTTTCCGTGGCGAATCTTCTCAACGGTAATCCAGCCAAGCATCGCAGCCGCTGGGGCCGCGATGGTGTTCACAACGGCTAGGGCCGCGACACCGTCGGCAGCCAATTGGCTTCCAGCGTTGAAACCAAACCAACCAAACCAGAGCAGCGATGCACCGATCAGTGTCAGTGGAACGTTGTGTGGCTGCATTATTCCTTTGGAGAAGCCGAATCGCTTTCCAAGAACAATTGCTAAAGCCAAAGCCGCTGCGCCTGCATTGATGTGCACTGCGGTTCCGCCTGCGAAGTCAATCGCGCCCAGCTTGTCGACGATCCAGCCACCATCATCTTCTGGGGTGAAGTTGAAAACCCATCCGGCAACCGGGAAGTAGACCAAGGTTGCCCAGAGACCTGCGAATACCATCCATGCGCCAAATTTTGCACGGTCAGCTATCGCGCCAGAAATCAGTGCAACTGTGATGATTGCAAACGTTGCCTGAAAGGCAACAAATGCAAGCTCTGGGATGCTTCCAGCTGGAGCGGCTGCGTCAGCTACCTGAGCTGCAAGTCCGAGGGTGGCAGTATCAATTCCGATGATATGTGGGATTCCGATCCATCCCACGTCACCTATGTCGGCGAAAGTTATTGCATATCCGTAAAGCACCCAAAGCACGGCAATCAATGCCAACGACCCAAACGAGAGCATCATCATGCTCACAACAGATTTAGCCTTTACAAGGCCTCCGTAGAAAAATGCCAACCCAGGTGTCATTAGAAGCACAAGAGCGGCGGAGAAGAGCACGAACGCAGTGTTTCCCTGTTCCATCCGAGATCCCCTTTCGAGTTCGAAACCACACCGCTTTGGTGCTTGGCCCAACACTGGCCTAAACGTGTTTCAGGTAGTGGATTTGAAAGTTTCCGAAATGTTTCATAACGGCCTCCGAGGTGAATTCTTTGTTTCCAAAATCAGAGTATTTTGGGACTATGAAGTCTGAGAGAAATGCAGCAGTAGTAATGATGCTGGCCGCCATGACTGGCCTACTGCTGGCCAACTCACCCTTTGGAGCGCCACTGTTGAATGCCATCGCATTCAAGCTCAACCTTGATTTCATTGACATCAACATCACGGTAGGTCACGTGGTTTCCGATCTGTTCCTTGCCGTATTTTTCTTTGTAGCGGGTCTAGAGCTCAAATACGAACTTCGAAGTGGAACGCTCTCATCCCCCAAGCGTGCACTGGTTCCGGTAATCGCAGCCATCGCTGGTGTTGTTGTCCCGTCCTCGATTTATGCCTACTTGAACTGGGGTACTGAAGCAATTGTTGGTTGGCCAATCCCTGCTGCTACCGACATCGCATTCGTTCTCGGAATATTGGCAATCTTTGGAAGGGGTATGCCAAAAGAGGCAAGGATCTTCCTTTTGGCCCTTGCCATCTTTGATGATCTGGTCGCAATTGCAATCATCGCTATTTTCTATACCGCTAATGCTCAGCCGACCTGGCTAATAGCTTCGATTGCTATCGCAATCGCGTTCCGATTCGCTGAGACTTCTAATTCAAAGAACAAGTGGTTAGTCAGGGCTGTGTTTGGACTTGTTCTTTGGTACACCATTTACCAATCTGGGGTGCACGCCACAATCGCCGGGGTCCTTCTAGGTGTTTTGATCCCAGCAGCCAGATCGCACGGAGTTATCGCGAAGATTCAGCCGGCTACTAACTTCATCGTGCTTCCGCTATTCGCCTTCACTGCAGTAGCCGTAGTTATTCCAGCCATGACAGGAGATTCAAACACTGTCTTCACCGGAATTTTCTTTGGCCTTGCCCTTGGCAAAGTCATCGGTACTTCAATAGCGGCTGTTGTGGCGAACCAACTACTCAAACCCAAGGACAGACTCCCGCTTGGAGTTATGGACTTTATTCCTCTTGGATTCTTGGCTGGAGTGGGATTTACGGTGTCGCTTTTGATGGCGCACCTGGCATTTCGCTTCAACCCGGATCTCTACGCACAGGCCGTGCTTGGAGTACTGCTTGGTTCATTCGTAGCAATGGGTGCCGGTGGAGGTTTAATCTGGCTTCGAGCCCAGTGGCATCTAAGAAAGCAAAAAAGCTCGGCTAAAAAGAAGAAGTCAAAGAGCCGATCCGCGAAATAGCTCTTAGATACTTCTTCTTGTATCCGCCAGAAAGATACTCGGGAGAGAAAACCTCAGTCAAGCCAACTCCGGTGGAGCCAAGACTTACCTGAGATTCATAAAGCCTGTCCACAAAGGAAACAAAACGAAGCGCTGCTGACTGATCGGTCAGAACATGAGCATCTGTTAGAACCAACGAATCAACACCGTCGATAAGCTTCAGAAACTTCGACGGGTGAACCTTGGCAAGGTGCGCCAACAGCTTCTCAAAATCATCAACCGCAACCTTTTGGCCCTTAGATACCTTCTCCTGTACCAGGCTCTCGAACTCGGAACTTGCGAGTGCCTGAGTGTGACCATCGACAGGGCGGTGACGATAGTCTTCGCCGTCAACGCTCACAATTAGAAAACGATCCGACATTGCCGAGATCTCTCTCGCAAAATCCTTTGCAGCGAATCTTCCTTGCCCAAGGGCGTTTGGCGGAGTGTTAGAAGTGGCGGCGAATCTGATGCCCTTGGCTCCAAGTTCGCTGAGAAGTCTGGACATAAGCATGGTGTCACCTGGATCATCCAGTTCAAACTCATCAATGCAAAGTAATTCATAGCTAGAAAGTTGCTTTAGTGCATCAGCAAACCCCAAGAGACCGATCAAGCTCGTGTAAGCGAGAAAGCTTCCAAATGCCTTAGGGCCCTTGTACTCGTGCCAGATGGCGGCCAAAAGATGCGTCTTGCCGACACCAAAACCTCCATCGAGATAGATGCCGGCAACTGGTGAGCTCTTAGCTTTCGAGAACAAGCCTTTGAGACTTGAAGGGCGAACAAACTCTTTGGCCGAAGCAACTGCAGCAGCCTGAGAAGGGAAGGAATCATCTGGTAGGTAGTTATCGAAGCGAGCTTTGGTAAACTCTCTAGGAGGTACCAGCTGACTGAGCACCTCTCCCAAACTGGGATTGGGTTGAATTTCAACCAGGGAACAAATAGCCCCTGAAGTGGTTGACAATGACACCGCCTAGTGTGGTCCCGAACAATTCATCAGTCTACAAGGAGAACACTTTGCCAATCGACATCGACAACAACGCAAAATTTGCTGAGTACGCCGACCCACGTGCGCTGGTTAGCAGTGAATGGCTTGCAAAGAACTTGGGATCGGAATCTCTGGTGCTTCTTGAATCCGACGAGGACGTCCTTCTTTACCAAACAGGCCACATTCCTACCGCTAGAAAGATTGACTGGCACACGGATCTAAACGATATTCAAACTCGCGACTACATCGATGGCGAGGGGTTTGCGGCAGTTATGTCAAGGCTTGGAGTCAAGCGCGAGGACACAATTGTGCTCTACGGAGACAAGAGCAATTGGTGGGCAGCATACGCTCTTTGGGTATTCAAGCTTTTCGGACACGAAGATGTGCGACTTCTGGATGGTGGACGCGACAAGTGGATCAGCGAAGGCAGAGAACTAACTAAAGATGCCCCTGCCGTGTCGCCTACAAGCTACCCAGTAGTCCAAAGAAACGACTCGAGCCTCCGAGCATTTAGAGATGATGTTTTCTCTCACTTTGGAAAGCCGATGATTGATGTTCGCTCTCCCGAGGAGTATGCCGGTGAACGACTAACTGCGCCTGGATACGCCGACGAGGGCGCTACACGAGCCGGACACATTCCAACTGCAGCGTCGGTGCCGTGGTCAAAAGCTTGCAACGAAGATCAAAGCTTCAAGGACCGAGCGGGTCTTGAAGATGTGTACCTGAAGCAAGCTGGCCTTGCGGGACATTCCGACGTGATTGCTTACTGCCGAATCGGTGAGCGTTCGTCACACACTTGGTTTGTTCTTAAGTATTTGCTGGGAATTGAAAAGGTAAGAAACTACGACGGATCATGGAGTGAGTGGGGCTCACTGGTTAAGGCTCCGATTGCTCTAGGAGCGGAACCTGGTCCAATTCCTTCGCTGGTCTAAATGACTACCCTCGAGAGCGCTCAGCAGCTGATAAGAGACTTTGGGATCCTTCGAGACTCAGAGCGTCTTGATCTTCTGCTGGAGTTCTCAGAAGCTCTGCCCGAACTGCCACAAAGGTATGCAGATCATCCGGAACTTCTCGAAAGAGTTGAAGAGTGTCAGTCGCCGATTTTTCTATTTGTTGAAATCGACGACGAGGGTCTGACCAGATTATTCTTCAGTGCTCCACCGGAGTCCCCCACCACTAGAGGTTTTGCCAGTTTGCTATTCAGCGTGATTGATGGCCTGCCAGTAAAGGAAGCCCTTGAATTTGATCAGGACTTCCCGTTCAAGCTTTCCCTCTCAAGCGCTGTTTCACTTCTGCGGCTAAGGGGCATGCTGGGAATTCTTTCAAGAATCAAAAGACAGCTACGCGAAAAATCCGAGCTGTGATTCAAGCTTCTTTCGGCCTTGCTGAATTGGCTAACGCTCAGGACGTTGCCTCTCTTGCTAACTGTTACGGTTCCTGGATAGGAGTTCGCTCCAATCATGTGTTGGACTCGAATGGACGCTTTTCCGGAGTCGATGGCTCTTCACGATCAATATCAAACAATGAAGATCGAGAGTTGCTTATCGCACTTCGCACAAAGGCTGATCTGATTGTGGTCGATGCAGCCACGGCAAGGCTCGAGCAGTACAAAGCACCAAAATCCAAATCTGCTTTGGCAATATTTAGCTCGAGCGGGGATTTCACAAACATTCCAGCAGTTGAAACCTCAGAACTCCCGATCTACCTGTTTACTGGCAGCACTTCCCCACTTCATCCAGCCAATCCAAATGCAATTGTTATCCCTGTGACAGAGGCACCATTTAAGGGGTTTCTGGAGTGGGCGAAAAGCTGTTCATTTGATGCCATCTTGCTGGAGGCTGGTCCAACTCTTACAGCGAAGGCATTCGCCTCCGGGATTGTTCGCCAATCCGCAATTACCAGAACTGGGTTTTCGCCAGATGCTGACCAAGAGAAGCTGCCGAACCCCTTTGACCCAAAGGCAAAACTAATCTCACTGGCCCTTTCTTCAGGAACGAGCTTTTCGCTCTGGAGTCACTAACGGCGTGGCAGCCCGCTATCTGAAGTAGGCCCTCGTAGTGTTAGGGAAATGCTTGAGATTTCCGACAAAACTGACACGACCGCTGACTTTCAGCTCGCGGTGATGTCGCTGCGTCAATCAACAATCCGCGAAGGCGTGAACATAACTGAGATTCCTTCTCCTGACAAAATTGCCCAGTATTCCGTAGCACTAGCAGCCAACATTGGCGTGGATGCACACGAGAACCGATCTGATCAAGGTACCGGGCGCTTTGTTCTTCTAAACTCTGATGAACCCCAGGATGGTTGGGGCGGAAACTATCGAATCATATGCTTTGCTAAGTCTCCGCTTGAAACCGACATCGGCCAAGACGAGCTGATCACAGACGTTTGCTGGGCCTGGCTAGAAGACGCGCTGCGAAGTCGATCCGCAGGCTACACCGCGGAGGCTGGCACGATTACTCGAATAATTTCCCAAGGTTATGGATCAATTTCGGGACATAGCGATCACGCAGAGCTAGAGCTTCGGGCGTCATGGTCACCAACAGACAACAATTTCTCCGCTCATTTAGAGGCTTGGCAGGATTTGCTTTGCATGATGTCTGGCCTACCACCTGAATCAGGAATCAGCAGAATCTAATTGTCCGAATCCCCTGTTGCTCCAGAAACTCCTGAGCTTCCGCTTCTTCAAAACCCTCGCGCCAATGTTCAATTCATCACCAATCAAAGTGAGCTCGCCGATGTCGTTGCGGCCCTTTCGTCATCGAAAGGTTCGATTGCCATTGACGCCGAACGGGCTTCAGGATTCAAATACTCGCAACGTGCCTATCTTGTGCAGTTGAGGGCCGCCGAAACGGAAATCTTTCTTATCGATCCCGTTGCCTCCCCAGAGATGATTTCTTCGAAAGAATTTGCTGATCTGGCTGCACTCATGAACGACCGAGAATGGATCCTTCACGCCGCTACTCAAGACCTTCCTTGCCTAAATGAAATTGGGCTTTATCCAGGAGCCATCTTCGATACCGAGCTTGCTGGAAGACTCGCCGGTCAACCGCGAGTTGGCTTAGGTGCACTCACCGAATCACTTCTAAAGTTTCGTCTTGCCAAAGAGCACTCAGCCGCGGACTGGAGTACCAGACCGCTTCCTGATGCTTGGCTGAACTACGCCGCGCTAGATGTTGATGTGTTGCACGAATTGAAAGCAGAAGTCGAGAAACTTCTTTCCCAACAGGGCAAGCTCGATTGGGCTCAACAGGAGTTTGACGCTTTATTGCGCTTTAAACCCAAGCCGCAAAAACTCGACCGATGGCGCGGGATAACCGGATTACATAAAGTCCAAGATCGCGCATCTCTCGAAATTGCCCGACAGCTATGGCTAACCAGAGAAGCACTTGCCCAAAAGATGGATGTGGCACCTGGGAGACTAATTCCTGACTCTTCGATTCTGGTGGCCGCAACCGAGAAGCCAAGAACCAGACCTGAGCTTGCTGCCATGAAATCATTTTCTGGCCGTGCCAGTAGGTCTTATTTAGACACTTGGTGGGAAGCGATTCAGGTGGCACATAAAGCAACTGTCCTACCGGCGTTGAAACCCGAGAAGACCGATGCTTTGCCGAATCACCGAAATTGGATTAACAAATTTCCTGAGGCAGATCGCCGCCTAAAGTATGCAAAAGCATCTTTAGTTGAGCTATCGGAGAAGAGACTAGTCCCGCTAGAGAACTTGTTAACTCCAGAACTTCTTCGTCAAGTTAGCTTCACGCCACCGGAGACTCTAGCAGTCCAGGCACTTTCCGAGAAGTTGATTCAGCTTGGAGCTAGACCATGGCAGATTGAACTAACTGCGGGATTGATTGTGGACGCGTTTAATCTCGCTGAGACAGCTCCGGCCGATCCGTCAACGATGAATCTCCCGGAACCGGACGAGCATGAGGAACTCTAGAGCCTATAACTTGCGCGACTATTTCTCTGGAAATACTTTGTGCAGTAAGTCCAACTCGCTCAAGAATTTCATTTCTGGATGCGTGCTCCAAGAATTCATCCGGTAGACCAATTTCACTCAAGGCCGTATCAATCTGTGCAGCTCGCAGATCTTGCCTTACGCGGGTTCCAATACCACCGACGCGAATACCGTCTTCAATTGTGACAACCAAACGATGCTCGGCAGCCATCTTTACAATCGAGCCAGGAACGGGGATCACCCATCGTGGGTCAACAACTGTTGCTCCGATACCTTGATCAGCTAGCATCTTGGCAACCTGGATGCCAGTTTCTGCCATTGCGCCAACGGTCAAGATGAGTACATCTTTGGCTGCGCTTTCGTGGAGTACATCCACGCCATCTTCAACTCTTCTTAGGGCTGGAAGCTCGGTCGCAACTGTGCCCTTCGAGAAACGAATAACCGTTGGAGCGTCGTCAATGGCTACAGCTTCAGCCAGTTGTTCCTTCAGTCTTGCTTCATCGCGCGGTGATGCGATTCGAATACCCGGCACAATCTGCAGCATGGCAAGATCCCACATTCCGTGATGGCTTGCGCCATCCGGTCCTGTGACTCCAGCGCGGTCAAGCACGAAGGTTACGCCTGCCTTATGAAGCGCCACATCCATCAGGACCTGATCAAAGGCGCGGTTCATAAATGTGGCGTAAACGGCTACAACTGGATGCAAGCCACCAAATGCCATACCTGCTGATGATGCAACCGCGTGTTGTTCAGCGATACCAACGTCAAAAACTCGATCTGGGTACTTAGCCGCAAACTTATGCATTCCAACTGGAATTAGCATTGCTGCTGTAATTCCAACTACAGACTGGTTGCGATCTGCTATCTCAACGATTTCGTCTGAGAAGACTGAAGTCCAGCTCTTCTTACCTGAAGACTCGATGGATACTCCGGTGTCAGGATCAATTTGCCCCACCGCATGGAATTGGTCGGCCTCGTCACTAACTGCTGGATCATAACCTTTGCCCTTTTGAGTTATGGCGTGAACGATAACCGGGTTGGCATACTTCTTCGCCTGCTGAAGAGCTGCTTCCATGGCGTGTAGATCGTGGCCATCAACTGGCCCGATGTACTTCAGGTCAAGGTTAGGGAACATCCCCTTAGGGGCAAAGGAACCGAGCAATCCCTTACCCGCTCCACGCAATGTCGAGTAGGCCATGCGACCAATAGTTCCAAACTTGAAAAACACTTTCTTGCTGAATCGGTATAGACGTCGATAGAACTTCTCTGTACGGATACCGTTTAGGTACCTAGCAAGACCTCCGATTGTCGGAGCGTATGATCGACCGTTGTCATTGACAACAATTACTAGCTTTCGATCGTTATCGTCAGTGATGTTATTCAGCGCTTCCCAAGTCATACCTCCGGTCAGCGCGCCATCTCCCACAACCGCAATCACATAGCGATCGTTCTGCTCAGTGAGCTTGTAAGCTTTGGCGATTCCGTCGGCCCAGGAAAGAGAGGAAGAAGCGTGCGAGCTTTCAACGATGTCGTGCACTGACTCTGACCTCTGTGGATAGCCTGCCAGTCCGTCTTTTTGGCGAAGAGTGTCAAAGTCCTTGCGGCCGGTCAAAATCTTGTGAACGTAGGACTGGTGCCCGGTATCAAAAACGATGCTGTCGTTCGGGGAATCGAAAACCTTGTGAATTGCAATTGTGGTTTCTACCACTCCCAAATTTGGACCCAGATGACCACCTGTTTTTGCCACTTTGGCAATGAGGAATTCTCTTATTTCCTTGGCAAGATCAAGTAGCTGCTGGTGAGTGAGGCCCTTCAGGTCCTTGGGCCCGTTAATCGAATCTAGAATTGCCATCTTTATTCCAACTTCTTTGTCGGTGCTTCTATTCCTAGGCCGAAACCAGAGACCGAAGTACATATTGCAAGATACCGCCGTGTCTAAAGTAGTCGGCTTCTCCTGGGGTATCAATGCGCAGCACGGCATCAAACAGAACCTCAGCCTTACCGGCGGCTGAGTGGGCAGATGGCTTGGCTGTAACTTTGAGGGTTTTCGGGGTCACGCCGGCATTTAGTGCATCGACCCCTTCGATTTCGAAGATTTCCGTCCCATCAAGTCCCAAGCTCTCAGCCGAGCTTCCGGCTGGGAACTGAAGAGGCAAAACACCCATTCCAATAAGGTTGCTTCGATGGATGCGCTCAAAGCTTTCAGTAATTACCGCTCGAACTCCAAGCAGGCTTGTTCCCTTAGCAGCCCAGTCTCTTGAAGATCCAGAACCGTATTCTTTTCCAGCCAAGATCACAAGTGGTGTGCCGGCAGCCTGGTAGTTCTGGCTTGCGTCATAGATAAATGCCTGAGCGCCGTCGGTAGTTGTGAAATCTCTCGTGTAGCCACCCTCAACATTTTCTAGCAACTGGTTGCGAAGGCGAATGTTTGCAAAAGTTCCACGAATCATCACTTCGTGGTTTCCACGACGAGATCCGTAGCTGTTGAAATCAACTCTTGATACTCCGTGGTCAGTGAGGTACTTTCCAGCCGGTGAGTCACCCTTGATTGAACCAGCCGGGCTGATGTGGTCAGTAGTTACTGAATCACCAAGTTTGGCTAGAACTCTCGCGCCACTGATGTTGGTGACAGGAGCCGGGTTCATGCTCATGCCGTCAAAGTACGGAGGTTTTCTAACGTAGGTTGATTTTGCATCCCAAGCAAAAGTGTCTCCGGTTGGAGTCTTTAGTGACTGCCAACGCTTGTCGCCTTCGAATACGCCCGCGTACTGCTTGGTGAACATTCCCGAGTTGATCGATGAGTCAATTGTGTCCTGGACTTCTGCAGGGGTCGGCCAGATGTCCTTCAGATATACCTCTGAGCCATCAGAGCCTGTTCCGAGCGAGTCGTTCTCAAAATCAAAGTCCATAGTTCCCGCAAGTGCGTAAGCGATGACAAGCGGAGGCGAGGCTAGGTAGTTCATCTTCACGTCTGGATTGATGCGACCCTCAAAGTTTCTGTTTCCCGAAAGCACGGCAGTAACAGCCAAATCGTTCGCATTTACAGCGTCCGAGATTTCTTGATCCAACGGACCAGAGTTTCCGATGCAGGTGGTGCAGCCATATCCAACAAGCTGGAAACCAAGTGCGTCGAGGTCTTTTGTTAGCCCTGACTTGTCGTAGTAGTCGGTCACGACTTTTGAACCAGGAGCTAGTGAGGTTTTTACCCAAGGCTTGGCCTTTAGGCCCTTCGCCACTGCTTTTCTAGCCAACAGTCCAGCTGCCAACATTACGGACGGGTTTGAAGTGTTGGTGCAGGAAGTAATGGATGCGATGCTCACGTGACCGTGGTCCATAGTAAACTCTTTGCCTTTTACCTGTGCTGGGTTGGATGCGACGTTCGCGTATGCCTTTATGTCCTCTGAGAACTGTCGCTTGGAGGAAGAAAGTTCAATTCGATCCTGAGGGCGTTTTGGTCCGGCAATAGAAGGCACCACTGTTGATAGGTCAAGTTCTAGGTACTCGCTGTAACGGGGCTCAATTGATGCATCGTGCCAAAGACCCTGCGCCTTGCTGTAGGCCTCGACAAGTGCGATCTGCTCTTCTGATCTTCCGGTAAAGCGCAGGTAGTCGAGCGTGACTGAATCAATTGGGAAGATTGCAACGGTGGAGCCAAACTCCGGGCTCATGTTTCCAATGGTCGCGCGGTTTGCTAGCGGGACCGAGGCAACACCAGCTCCGTAAAACTCAACGAATTTTCCAACCACTCCGTGCTTTCGAAGTTGCTGGGTAATAGTCAAAACAACGTCGGTTGCAGTTGCTCCCATAGGAATCTGGCCGGTGAGCTTAAATCCAACAACCTTTGGAATCAGCATGGAAACTGGCTGACCTAGCATGGCAGCCTCGGCTTCAATGCCTCCAACACCCCAACCAAGGACCCCAAGGCCATTGACCATGGTGGTGTGTGAATCGGTGCCAACGCAGGAATCTGGATACGCCTGCAAAACCCCATCGACCTCTCGAATCATAACGGTACGCGCTAGGTATTCAATGTTTACCTGATGGACAATTCCTGTGCCAGGAGGTACAACTTTGAAATCATCGAATGCCATCTGACCCCAGCGCAGGAACTGGTAACGCTCAGCGTTTCTTTGGTACTCGTACTCCACATTGCGCTCAAATGCATCAGGAGAACCTGCGACATCGATTACAACAGAGTGGTCAATGACTAGTTCGGCGGGAGCAAGCGGGTTGATTTTCTTCGGGTCTCCCCCAAGATCAACCATCGCTTCACGCATGGTCGCAAGGTCAACAACACAAGGCACTCCGGTAAAGTCCTGCATGATTACACGCGCCGGGGTGAACTGGATCTCGGTGTCTGGCTCTGCCTTTGGGTCCCATTCGATGATTGATTTGATGTGGGAGGCGGTGACATTAGCGCCGTCTTCGGTGCGCAATAGGTTCTCGAGCAAAATCTTCAGGCTGTAGGGCAAGGTTTTGGCATCCAGCTTGGACATATCAAAGATTCGGTACTTCTTTCCCGAAACCTCTAGCTCGCGCGCGACCTTGAAACTATCCACCTTGGACATCTACTACTCCCTTTATGTGCCTAGACCCAAAGGGCCAATAACTCTAAAAATACCATCCCTAGCGAGGCTTTAAAACTGTCGCCCTAAGCATCAGCCAGGTACAGACAATAACCAGCGCATAAAGCGGAGGGCCCATGGCAACCCTTGCAGTTGCCAGCAGTTCAGTATTGCCTGCAAAGTAAAGAGGCAATTGGACGATAAGCCTCAAACTGAAAAACCCTACCCAGAAAGCAGTCACAGCAGAGTAAATCGTCAAAACCTTTCGATTTTTGCGCCAGCTCATGTCGTGCCCGCGAAGAACCTCAACCAAGACTCCAATGATTGGCCAGCGCACCAAAACTGAGATAAGTAGCACCGATCCATAGACCGCGTTAGTAATAAACCCAGGAATAAAGTAGTCAACGGCTTGACCGCCTTCTCGAAGAGCGAGCCAAGCAGCAAAGCCAACTGCTAGTGCTCCGATCAAGGCACTGGATGCTGATTTCCGAGTGATGAGTCGATAAAGAATGAATACGGCTGAGGTTCCCCCCGCAAGGATCACAGATAACAAAGCCTGGCCAGTTAGAGCAAAGCTTGAGCCAAACAAAACACTTGGCAGTATCGTCTCGACAACGCCAAGCCAGCCGCCCATTCCTGCAAGTAGCGACTTTCGGTCAAATTGTAGGTTGCCGTTATCGGCACTCACGCCTAGTCTTTTGGCTGCTGAGTCGCGAAGCTCCTCATTGGCCATTAGGAAACTACCTTTTTTGCCGCCGCTGGCGCCGTTAGCTGAAGCAATTCCTTTGGCGGCATTGGGCTCACGCCTCGCATAACAACAACCGATCTGAAAATGTCAATCATGTAGGTCATGGCCAAAGTATCTGCAAGCGCTAATCCGGAGATAACTCCTCGAAGGAACCACTTGGGTCCATCCACTCCGATGAACTTGGCCAATCTGAATCCACCATCTCGGGTCGGTATCTGAGCGTTTAGTTCAGGACCCAGTGGCCCAACCACAGTTTCGGTCTTTCCATTCTGAGCTTCGATTGACTGCTCAAGTGTTGCTCTAATTTCGTGCCAGATACCTTCACTAGCCGGGGCACTAAATGCCTGCAGCTGGATTGATGAGCCTTTGTGATCGATAGTGAGGGCAACGATTCGGCTAGAGGCTTCCTCGACTTCCAGCTTCAGAGTGACATCTTCACGAATTGGCAGTTGTATCGCACCAAAATCAACAGATGGCTTTAACTGAATTACCTCAGCTGAGTCAAATGGTCCAGCAGATACCCGATCCACAGGTGCTGATTTAGATTTTCCGTACTCGAGCATTTATGCTCGACCACTCGAACCGAAACCGGTCTCACCGCGCTCGCTGTCAGGAAGTTTTTCCACGGCAACAAAAATTGCCTTCTCGACTTCCTGAATCAATAGCTGAGCAATGCGATCACCGATCGCGATCTCGAAGTCGGTGTCTGAGGTGTTGTACAAAATCACCATGATCTCGCCGCGGTAGCCCGCATCAATGGTTCCCGGAGTATTCAAAACGGTGATGCCGTGTTTGACGGCAAGACCCGATCTTGGGTGAACTAAACCTACGTAGCCATCCGGCAGGGCTATTGAAACGCCTGTTGGCACCAACAACCTTGAGCGGGAAGGAACGGTGACAGCTACCGATGAGCGCAAATCCGCTCCAGCATCTCCTGGCTTGGCGTATACGGGCTCAAAACCCGCGGGGGCCGTTATCAGTACTCTAACTTCACTCATCGTATGACAGCGTAATCTAGAAACTGTGCCCAGCCAAAAACCGACAGAGCCGATTCTGTATCAGGAGCGAGTTCGCCCAAATATTGGAACATTTGTTGCGGTATTTACCCTGTTGCCAGCGGTGACGCTGGTTTCGGAACCGTTTGACTTTAGGGTTGGCGTTGTTATTGGTTCATTGCTGGTTCTAGCAATTTGGGCTGCACTTTTCTTTCTTGCTCCGGTGATAAAAGTTAGCAAAACCACCTTTACGGTTGGTCAAGCAAGCATTCCAAGGGCACTACTAGGAAGAATCGATGAGATTGAAAAAGATCAAATCTTTCAGGAGCGCGGTCCCAAACTTGATCCAGCCGCATACAAGGTTTTTCAGGGCACTGTAAAAACTGGCCTAAAGATTGCAATCAAGGATTCAAACGACCCTACGCCGTATTGGATTATCTCCACCAGGAAGCCAACTCAGTTGGCTACCGTGCTAAAGGCAACGGTCTAGGCGTCACACTCTGAACAGATTGGTCCGTTCTTGGTCTTTCTGGCAACCAAAGAGCGGTGCTTAACAATGAAACAACTTGAGCAAGTGAATTCATCGTCCTGAGGCGGCAAAACAACTACTTCTAGGTCCTCAGATACTACGTCAGGAATTGAGAATGAGTCACCTGAGTCGTCGACTTCGGTGTCTGAAGAGCCAGTTGTGGCCGGGACGCGCTCTTTAATAGCCTCGATGGACTCTGTGTCATCGTCGGCTTTTCGAGGTGCGTCGTAATCGGTTGCCATCTTGGTACCCTTCAGTTCTTCGGTAAGCGCTAGTAGTGTCCAACAAAAGTGCCCCAATAGCAAACCGACACAGCGACAATTTCCTTGGAAACTTCCGTGTATTTGCTGGGCACATCAAAGCCTTGCTGGCACACTTCTTGATAGGAGAGAAAGCGCCATGAAAGACATAAAGTTCCTTGGGACAGACGGTGACTTCCTATTGCTTGAAACAGCCGAAGGGGTGCGCTATCGCCTGCTTCTAGACGATGCCGTCCGACGAGCCAGCCGCGGCGAGAGCTCTTCGCAGCTTGACGCCCCGACTCTCAGCCCTCGTGAAATCCAAGAAGAGATCAGGGTCGGCAGAAGCATCCAGGACATCATCGCCGCCAGTGGCGCTCCGGAAGAGTACATCCGTAAATTTGCCCAGCCGGTACTGGACGAGCTAAACCACGCTGTTTTAAATGCTCTAACGGTTCGACTTGAGATTGCAGGAGATCGCTTCAACGAGCCAGCTGTTCGAGAATTTGGTGAAATTATTAAATCTAGATTGGCTGCCAGCGGTGCCGGTATCGAACGTTGGTCGGCGCTAAAGGCTCCAGACCACGGATTTTACATTTACTGTGAATTTGAACTAAATGGGGAAACCAAGAAAGCTACCTGGAGCTACGACCCGAAACGCTTAGCCTTATCCCCCGAGAACGATGTAGCGATCACACTGTCGTCCCAGGATCGACTTGCAGCGCAAGCTCCAAGACTTCGACCAGTTGCAACCACTCCGACTTCTGTTACCGAAAGCCTTGGTGAGACAGTAGATCTAGTTAGGTCAATTCCAACTACCGCAGCCCCGCTAAACACACAGGCCTCCGAACGCGAAGAGCCTGCTCTTTCAGAAACCGCAGATTTACTTGATGCACTCAGAAAGAAAAGAAACGAGCGCGAAAGCGTTGAACAACTCGATCCGCACCCTTCCACTGAGGGCCTAAGAATCGTTGAAATAGTTCCTGAACAGACTTATCCGGATGAAGAACCAGAGCCGGTGGCTATCGAGCCTGAACCAACTCCTGCACCTGTAAACACAGACAGCACTGCCTCACCAAAGCGCGGACGTGCTTCGATTCCAAGCTGGGATCAAATCGTATTTGGAACAAAAACCGAAGATTAAGGATTTAGCTAAAAGACAAGCAGTGGTACTTCCCACTCAGCCTTACTCATTCCTCCGTGCTGGCCAATCATTTCTAATGACTTAGGTTTTGCAAAGTCACGATGATAAATCACCCGATCTGCCTTTGGCAGAAGCACAAAATCAGGCGCAACATTTCTAGCGGTAGAACTAAGTGGCTGATACCAACCGGTCTTAACCAACTCCTGCAACGAGGCAACATCGACCAGTGACCCAAGTTCGGACTCTATGCTCTTGCGTTTGGCAGTCAAATCAACGCTCGAATCAAAGTAGGCAAAGCCAACTCTCGGATCTCCCCCAATCATCACTAGATCATTCATTGATTCATACTCATCCAAATAGACGTGGGATGACTTGGGCACATCGATTACGCCGTGGTCGGCAGTAAGTACTGCGCCAGCTGATTTTGGTAGCGCTTTAGCAAAGTTCCCGAGCGCCGAGTCCAATTCTTCAATTGTGTTCAGCCACTTTTGAGAACTAGTTCCGAAACGGTGAGCTAGTTGATCCAACTCTGGTACATAGAGATAAATCAGCGTTCCAGGTTTTGCAAGCTCGGCAACTGCTATAGCAAACCGCTCTTCAATGGTTTTAGCTGGCATGTACTTGGAAGCCGGCATAGTTGCTTGGGTGAATCCACTTGCTTCGTATTCGCCTGGCCCAACAGTAATCATTCGTTTGCCTGCAGCAGCACCTTGCTCGCTGATGGTCTCGAGGTCTTGATACCTTCTCGGCGGAAGCTCAGGCCCAAGATCGTTTAGCAAGTTTATGGCTTTAGAGTTTTGCCGATCAAAGACCCGATAACCGATGAAAGCATGCTCTCCGCTTTGTTTGCCAGTTGCAAAGCTAGCGAGACTGGTGGCAGTAGTTGTAGGAAAACCCGAGAACAGCGATTTGGAATTTGCTAACCTTTGGTTCAGAAGGCCAGCATGCCCGCCGGCGGCTTTGATATTTGCAACTCCCAATCCGTCAACCAGAATCACTGCATAGCTTTGTTTGGCGGGAAGCGAAAGTGGGTTTGTTTTGCCATCGAGCGCTAGTAATGCACTGAGATAAGCCTCGGAAAGCCTCCCAAATGATTTTGGTACAGAAGGTAGCATCGAAGCTAAGTTTGCCACAGCAGCAGGAAGATCATGGCCAAAGAACAAATCGATAAAGTTCCAGAACGAATCTTTGACATCGACCTATCCAAGGAGATGCAGGACTCGTTTCTGGAGTATTCCTACTCCGTTATCTACTCCCGAGCCCTTCCTGATGCTCGGGATGGCCTAAAACCTGTTCATCGTCGCATTGTTTACCAAATGGGTGAGATGGGTCTTCGCCCAGATCGTGGCCACGTCAAATCCGCCCGAGTCACTGGCGAAGTAATGGGAAAGCTTCACCCGCACGGTGACAGCGCCATTTATGACGCTTTGGTTCGAATGGCGCAACCGTTCTCACTTCGAGTGCCACTTATTGACGGACACGGAAACTTCGGATCCCTAGATGATGGACCCGCCGCAGCTAGGTATACCGAGGTAAGGCTTTCATCAGCAGCTTTGGTTATGAATGAGGGCCTAAACGAAAACGTCGTTGATTTCAAGCCAAATTACGATGCTCAACTCTCAGAACCAGAAGTTCTTCCGGCTGCATTTCCAAACCTGTTAGTAAACGGAGCTTCTGGAATTGCTGTTGGTATGGCAACGAACATGCCCCCGCATAACATGCGCGAGGTCGTCAAAGCAGCAATTTTCCTGCTCAGAAATCCAAAGGCAACCCTCGAAGACCTAATGGCTATTGTGCCGGCTCCCGATTTTCCCAATGGCGGAATCATCATGGTTGGCGAAGGTATCAAAGAGGCCTATGAAACAGGCCGCGGTAGCTTTAAAACCAGGGCAAGAGTGAGCGTCGAATCTGTTGCTCCTAGAAAACTTGGGCTCGTAGTTACTGAGCTTCCCTACCTCGTAGGACCAGAAAAGGTAATTGAGAAGATCAAAGAAGGCGTGAACGCGAAAAAGCTTCAGGGTATTTCTGACGTAATCGACCTAACGGACAGAAGTAATGGCCTCAAGCTAATTATCGAGCTCAAAACTGGCTTTGACCCTCAGGTAGTTCTCGACCTTCTTTATCGATACACCCCGATGGAAGATAGCTTCGGTATCAACAACGTAGCTCTAGTTGAAGGACAGCCCCAGACTCTTGGACTTCGAGACCTACTTGGTGTTTATCTTGCTCACCGCATAATCGTCATCAGAAGAAGAAGCGAGAACCGCCTAGGCAAGCGCCAGGCCAGATTGCACCTGGTCGAGGGAATGCTTCTTGCCATCGTTGGCATTGACGAAGTTATCAAGATCATCAGAGCTTCGGAAGAAGTTCAAGAAGCCAAAACCAAACTGATGAAGAAATTCAAGCTCAGCGACATTCAAGCCGAGTACATTCTTGAGCTGCGTCTTCGCCGCCTTACGAAGTTCTCCAAGCTTGAGCTAGAGACTGAGAAAAAGCAGCTCCTTCTAGAAATTGCCGAGTTAGAGAAGATTCTAAAAAGCGACAAGGTGCTAAAAGACCTCGTTGCATCAGAACTTGAAGAAGTGGCAAAAAACTACGGCGACGATCGTCGTACCTCACTGCAGGCTGAAGGTGAAGTTGTCACTGAATCTGCAGCCACCAAAAAACTTGTGAACGCAGAACTTACCGACTCTCCTTCGGCCATTACCCTTACCGCTTCTGGGCGGGTGTTTAGAGCCGAAGATGCCAAGGAGCCTACGACCCGAAAGAACGGCTACCGAAACTGGTTTGCCTCAACAACCAGAAGCGATGTGGTTTTCGTCACAGACGCTGGCCGGATGCTTAGAACTCACGTTGGGGACATCCCGGTTGGCGACTACGGCGTTCATAACTCAGGAACTCCTGCCGCAGAGTTTCTTGGCCTGGGTAAAAAGGAGAAAGTTCTGGCTGTTTTCCCAGTAGATGAGAAAACGGTTATCGCCCTGGGCACAAAGACTGGAATCGTGAAACGAGTCACGCCAGATTTTCCAACCAAAGCTGATTTTTCTTGCATCAACCTCAAGGGTTCAGACAAGGTTGTTGGGGCTGCAGCTTCAACGGACACCGACGAGCTTGCCTTTATTACTCAAGATGCGCAGTTCCTTCGCTTCGACGCAAAGGCCGTCAGGCCACAGGGTGTAAACGGTGCGGGTATGGCTGGTATCAAAACTGAATCTGAAGTTGTTTACTTCGGAGTGCTAAAGCCCAAAGAGAAAAACATAGTTTTGACCGTTGCCAACAGCTCCGCTTCTCTTCCAGGAACAGACGGTGGAGGCATGAAGGTATCCAAGCTCGCAGAGTTTCCCAAGAAGGGACGGGCTACCGGCGGTGTTAGGTGTCAGAAGTTCATTCGTGGCCAAAACCAGATTGTCCTTGGGTACGTCGGACCCGAAGGTTTCCAACTTGTGGATGGTAAGGGTAAAGCCATTGGTGTTGAGTATGAACTGCAAAAGCGTGATGCATCTGGAGATCCAGCTCCAGCCATCAGTTTTGTGGGAAGAACTTAAGCGTCAATTCTTTCTCGCTCCAGCGAATCAGCTGAGTCGATAATGAAATCTCTTCTGGGTCCAACCTCGTTGCCCATTAGAAGCTCAAACATCTTTTCTGCAGCTTCCGCATCTTTCACGGTCACGCGCCTAAGGGCTCGTTTAGACCGGTCCATGGTGGTTTCTGCCAGTTGCTCGGCATCCATCTCCCCCAGACCCTTGTAGCGCTGAATGGGTTCCTGGTAGCTCTTTTTCGCGGTCTTGAGTTTGGCCAAAAGCTTTTCAAGCTCTGCTTGCGAATAGGTATAGATGTGCTCATTGGATTTTGAGCCGGCATTAATCACTGTGACGCGATGAAGCGGAGGAACAGCCGCAAAAACTCTTCCTGCCTCAACCAGCGGACGCATGTAGCGGAAGAACAACGTAAGTAGCAAGGTTCTGATGTGAGCTCCGTCAACATCTGCATCGCTCATCAAAATCACTTTTCCGTACCTTGACGCATCAAGATCGAAGCTGCGTCCGGAACCTGCACCAAGCACTTGAATGATTGATGCACACTCCGCGTTTGAGAGCATGTCGGCAACCGAAGCTTTTTGAACGTTGAGGATCTTTCCGCGGATTGGAAGAAGTGCCTGGTACTCGCTGTTTCTAGCAAGCTTGGCGGTTCCAAGAGCTGAGTCACCCTCAACAATGAAAAGCTCAGAAACTTCCGTTTCAGAAGTTCGGCAATCAACAAGCTTGCTCGGTAGAGACGAGCTCTCTAGTGCGTTCTTTCGACGCTGAGTTTCCTTGTGGGTACGGGCCGAAACACGAGCTTTTGTTTCGGCAACAATCTTTTCCAAAACTAAAGCTGACTGGGTCTTGTCGTCGCGCTTAGTTGACTTCAGTCTTTCGTTCAGGCGCTTGGCAACAATTGCCGAGACGATGTTCTTAACCGCTGGTGTTCCAAGAATCTCCTTGGTCTGACCTTCAAACTGCGGTTCGGCCAGTCGTACAGCAACTACCGCCGTTAGACCCGCAAGAATGTCTTCTTTCTCGACTTTGTCGCTTCCAAGCTTTAGCTTTCTGGCGTTAGCGTCAATTTCAGCGCGGATGGCCTTTACGGCTCCCTGCTCAAAACCTGAAACATGGGTTCCACCCTTTGGCGTTGCGATGACGTTTACGAAAGATCGGAAGTTTGTCTCGTACCCAGTTCCCCAGCGAAGGGCAATATCAACTTCACAACTTCGGGTGACCTCAGTGGAAACCATGTTGCCTTTTTTATCCAGAACTGGCACAGTCTCGGTGAACTCGGCATCTCCTCGAAGGCGCCACACTGAAGTCACAGCTGTGTCTGGTGCAAGGAAGTTTACGAACTCGGAAATTCCGCCCTCAAACTTGAACTCCTGCTTGATGCCTTTTGCTGTTCGCTTGTCATTCAGGGTGATTAAGAGCCCTGGAACTAAGAAGGCGGTTTGACGGGCGCGATCTTCAATTTCCTTTAGGTCGAATGCAGTTTCCTTAACAAAGATCTGTGGATCTGGCCAGTAACGCACTCTGGTTCCAGTCTTGTTTTTGCCGACCTTGCCCAGGATCTGAAGTTCGCTCTTTTTTACAAAAGGCTTGAAGGTGTTTGTCGGTCCGATGCCTTTTTTGTCGTCAAATACCCCTGGCTCCCCGCGCCTAAAAGACATGGCATAGGTTTGCCCGTTTCTATCAACTTCAACATCGAGACGCTCTGAAAGAGCGTTCACTACCGATGCTCCTACTCCGTGCAAACCACCGGAAGCTGCATATGAGCCAGAACCAAATTTTCCACCGGCATGCAACTTGGTGAATACAACCTCGACACCAGATAGACCCGTTTTGGGTTCGATATCGACTGGGACTCCTCGGCCATCGTCTTCAACTGTGACGCTTCCGTCTTTCTGAAGCTCAATCGAGACTTTCTTACCGTGACCCGCAAGTGCTTCATCCACGCTGTTATCGATGATTTCCCAAAGGCAGTGCATAAGGCCGCGACCGTCGGTCGAGCCGATATACATTCCAGGGCGCTTGCGAACTGCCTCTAGGCCTTCTAGGACCGAGAGGTGTCTAGCTGAGTAGTCTTCGCTTGCCACTTGAGAATCTTAAGCGCAGCCACGGGCAGCCCTTGAAACCAACACCCAAGACGTTGAAAATACTTCGCTTTTAGCGAAAAGCGGGTCTAAATGGACTAAATAGTCAGTGGGGTGTGTTGAGATTAGTCCAGAAGGGATACACACATGCAACCAGTTGAAGCAACCGCACCGAACCTAGGCTCTACCCTGAACGCGGCTGATCGCTGCGACGTCTGCGGTGCTCAGGCATACATCAAGGTATCTCTTGCTACCGGCGAACTGTTGTTTTGTGCCCACCACGGCAAGGCCAACAAGGAAAAGCTTGAGCCAATTGCTAAAGCTTGGCTTGACGAAACCGACAAGCTACTAGCTCGCTAGTCGTCCCTTTAGTTCAATTCTCGCCTTTTCGGCGTAAGCATCGGCAATCTTTGCCTCTTGGCTTATCTGTTGGTAGCTAAATCCAGATTCTGCTGCGACAAGTTTCAAGAAAGCATCCGCCAGGTGTGGATTCAACGGAAGCAGCGGACCATTCAGACGAGCGGCCATAAGGTTTCCTTCCAGGACGCCTTCATCGGATCTTTGCTTGGTCGATTGCCTCGAGCTGTTTCCAAATCCCGCCTTTAGTGAAACAAGCGCTTTTGCATCATTGAGAAGTTCAATCTCGGCAGAGTGGTTGGCGTATCCAGTTGTTAGTTCGCCGTTGTTGTCAAAACCATAGCTCTCGGCCGATGCACGCTCGGCAACCCGCACGCTTCTTGAAGGAAACACTCCGACACCAGCAACAGTTCTTCCGTCCATCAACTCAATGCTTTCGCCCAGTATTTCCCAACCCAGACCCAGGGCCAAAAATGGAATCCCTCGGGCGGCGAGTTCGCGAACCTTTGCTGCTTGCCCCTCGATCATTTCAAGAGCCTCTAAAGCACCGGCTAGTGTCCCGGAGCCAATGAAGACAGCGTCGAAATCGGAATCTATCGAGCCCGTGCCATCGAATATCTTGACGCTGGAATCTATGCCGGCCCACTTTAGTCTCTGAACTAGGCAGTCAAGGTTTCCTGTTTCCCCATTAAGTCCTAACTGGGAGGGGAACAAGTGAAGAAAGCGAACACTCATTTGCCGCTCTCCAGATCCAGAAAACCCATGAGTTTTCTAATTGCCATCATCTGCTCGTAATTGGTCAACAGCGTCCCACGCTTGCCATTGGCCTTCAAGAAAGAAACGTACTGACCTAACGCCTGCTTACTGTCCGGTTCCACGTTCTCAGGTGATACCCCGAAGTAGGTCAACCTAGTTGCCCAGTGCCAAGCTCTTGAACCTGAAATAATTTTCACCGAACCAATGCGCGATAAATCGATGTCGTAAATCCAAGAAGGGTCCGGGGTCCCCTCATCCATCGCAATCCAGATAGCCGTTTCAGGATCCTCCATAGCAACCAAAGTTGCTCTCATGCTCGAAGGGTTTTTCATCATCAGGATCTGAATCTCAACTCCCTGATACTTAGCAACTTCGCCGCGTCCGTAGACAGTTTGTTGGTTTGAGATAGCTTGCGAAGCAGCTTTGATGTCAAAAGAACTTCCTAGAATTCGCTCAGCAACCGAGAAGGCCAAAGCGGTATCGATAGCAAAGTGCAGACCCTTTCCTGGGAGTTGAACTGAAGAGCTTGCCCCACGAAGGGACAAAGTTGCGACGCCTTCGAGTTCATCAATCACAGATACCGAAACCGGAAGGTTGTTTACAACATCTCCTTTTCCAAACCTCGGCGCAGCGAGTGCCCCTTCTGGCCACTTGGACAAAGCCTTTTCCGAAACCCCTACTTGGGCTACTGGCGCATTTGTAATCATCAGACCAATGTCAACTAGGTTTGCGTCTGATCCGTTGATAACAACACCGTTTGTTGCGCTACTGGCTGCGGCGTGCAGCATTCCGAAGACTCTATCTGGTTCAAAGAATCGGTTGAGCTGATCAATTTGAATGTTGGTAAGGACAACCCAGCTGGGAGCCACGAATGGAGCCAGCACTTCACCGTAGGCTTCATCAACTTCCAAAACGGCAACATCTGCATTAAGGGTCCCGGCCAGTGTTGCCTGTCCGATAACAGCA
>JBIJAI010000036.1:0-6728 GCA_044345815.1 Rhodoluna sp.
GAACTGTCCGTTGGCAAGGTATAGAACTCGGTCGATGTAATCCAGCACTGGATTGACATCGTGGGTGACAAACAAAACAGCAGCGCCGTTTTGTTGGCGCTGGGAGTTGATTAGCTCTGCAACAAGGGATTGCTGCTTTAGATCAAGTGCGCTCAGTGGCTCATCGGCCAAGATAAGTTTTGGATTATCGATAACCGCTTGCGCGACTCTGATGCGCTGCAACTGCCCGCCTGATAGCTGGCCAATCGGGGTGTTTGCAATATCTTCTGCGCCAACTGCTTCAAGCATCTTCGAAACTTTTTTTGCAGTTGATCGTGAAGGAAATGGAATTCCAAAGCGATGACCATCGAGACCCATGCGAAGTAGATCTCTGGCGCGAAGTGGCAATCCTGAATCTGCTTGCCTGTGCTGGGGAATGTAACCGATCTGTCTTGAGCCGTGGGCAACTGATTTACCGAGTAATTCAATTGCTCCGCTGGAAAGTTGAAGTTGACCGAGGATTGCTTTTAGCAAAACTGTTTTTCCAGAACCGTTGGCTCCGATAACTGCAATGAATTCGCCGGGTGCTACGGCTAGATCAAGATCAGTCCAGATGCTCCTATCGCCAAAAGACAGGCTTGCCTTTTTGACTTGCAGAACAGGGGAGAGGGTCAAGAGTTATTCAAGGCCTGATTCTAGGTTGGCGATGTTGTTTTCCATCCACTCGAAGTAGCTAATGCCTGCGGGTAGAAGCTCACTCATCTCAACAATCGAGATTCCGTTGGCTGTTGCAAGTTCTTTGAGGCTCTCAATCTGCACGCTTCCGGTTTGCACATTCACAACAAACAGGTCAACTTTCTTGGCCTTGAAAAGGTTTTGAATAGCCAGCAAATCCTTCGGGGTGACATCCAGCTCTTCTTCGATGGCTTGCGAGAAAGAAGCGGGGGTGATGTTTTCTAGACCAAACTCAGCAAGCAGATAGTCAGCAACCGGTTCTGATGAGACGACGGTTGAACCTTCGAACTTCAAGATGTGCTCAGCTACTCGATCCTCCAAAATCGCTATCCCGTTTAGAAACTCCACTAGGTTGTCGTTGTATTGGGTTGAGTTCTCCGAGTCCAAGGCCGCCAACTGGCCAGCCAAACGGCTGGCGAAGTCTTCAACCACGTGGAAGTCATACCAAACGTGCTCGTTGCCTCCAGAGTGGTCATGGTTGTGGTTGTGGCCGTCGTCTTCTTTGGCTGCCTCATCTTCCTTCGTCAGTTCGTCAGTCAAGTACGCATAGACGATGGTTTCTTTGGCAGCTGACTCAGCAAGAGCGTCGATAAACGAGTCATAACCCCCGCCGTTGGCAACAATCACATCGGCGTCGTTGACGGCTAGCTGGTCTCTTGCGGAAGCTTCATAGGAGTGTGGGTCTTGGGCGAAGTTGTCGATGATTGAAACCACCTGAACCAGGTCACCGCCAATTGATTTGGCAACATCTCCCCAAACATTTGTCGAGGCAACAATCGCGATCCCGGTGAATGGCTCTTCTGTTGGTTGGGTCACGGGTTGGGTTGGCGCACATCCAGCCAGAACTACAGCGGCGGTGATGGCAAGAGCAAGGCTTCTAGTCTTCATTAATCCAGTCTAAGCCTTATTGAGAATGATAGTCAATAAGAATTATGGCCTAATCAAGAAGCAGGGCTGGCTCCTCAATAACTGAAGCTACGTCCTGAACAAACCTCGAAGCAACGTCACCATCGACCACGCGGTGGTCGAAGGTGGCACCAATTGTTGTGACCTGGCGGATCACAATCTCATTGTTCACTACCCATGGCTTTGGACGAATAGATCCCAGAGCAACGATGGCAACTTGTCCTGGGTTCAGAATCGGTGTTCCTGTGTCAACGCCGAAAACACCGATGTTGGTGATGGTGATTGTTCCATCCTTCATATCCTCCGGCGTGGTCTTGCCCTCGCGAGCTGTTGCAGCAAGCTGCTCAATTGCTTGGGCAAGCTCAAACATGCTCATCTTGTCGGCGTCTTTAATGTTTGGAACAATCAAGCCTCTAGGGGTTGCAGCGGCAACTCCAAAGTTCACAAAGTTGTGAACGATGATTTCGGTGTCAGTCCAAGTTGAGTTCACCGTTGGATTACGTCTTACCGCCCACATCATTGCCTTGGCCATCAGTAGAAGTGGTGTGACCTTCACCCCTGCAAAGTCAGTGGAGGCTTTCAAGCGCTTTACATACTCCATTGTTCTCGTTGCATCAACGTCGACGAAGATCGAAACGTGAGGGGCGGTAAAGGCCGACTGCACCATTGCGGTTGCAATTGCTTTTCTTACTCCCTTGACCGGAATTCGCTCTTCACGCTCTGATGGAACTGCAGGGGTCTTCAAGTTTCTAAACACCGATGCTTGAGACGCTGCGTTGACAACATCTTCGCGTGTAATCTCACCGGCTAATCCAGTTGCCTGAACTTTAGATAAATCAACATTTAGATCTTTAGCAAGTTTTCGAATCGGAGGTTTTGCGATGATGTCCGTTGAGGCACTTGCTGCAACAACCCCGGTTGGAACTACAGGTGACAGTGGAATCGAAGAGGTTGCTGTTGGAACAACCGCAGGGGTTGTAAGACCAGTTGCGCGCTTTCTTCTGGTTCCACCGTGGGAAGCGGAACCGTAACCAACAAGGTTTGGTTTGTTCTCATCGGATGCTACCGATGCAGCAACATCGGCAACTGCCTGATGGGTGCTGGAAGATTCCGGAACTATTGGAATTGAAGTTGTGCTGGGGCCTGCAACCAAAATGCTCCCCTCGGCTTGAACCGAAATGATTGGCATGCCGACGCCTACGGTGTCTCCTTCTTTAGCAAGAAGTTCTTCAACAGTTCCCGCAAATGGACATGGAAGTTCAACAATCGATTTTGCGGTTTCGATTTCACAGATCACTTGGTTAACCGCGACGGTATCTCCTGGGGCCACTTTCCAAGAAACAATCTCAGCTTCGGTTAGACCTTCGCCAACATCGGGCAAGTTGAACATGGCTAGTGACATCTTGTGCCCTCCTTTAGTAATTCAGCGATCGGTCAACGGCTTCGAGAATTCGATCCGCATCGGGTAAGAACAGTTCTTCAAGTTTGGCAGGAGGATAAGGAACATCAAAACTTCCAACTCGGATTACCGGTGCTTCTAGGTGATAGAAGGCCAGCTCGGCAACCTTGGCTGCAATCTCAGCTGAAACGGAGAACGATGTTGATGCCTCGGAGGCAACTACTAACCTTCCGGTCTTTTTCACAGAGTTGATGATCGTTGCAAAATCAATCGGTGACATTGATCGAAGATCAACCACCTCGATGCTGATTCCCTCTGATGCTGCAATCTCTGCTGCCTGCAACGCCGTTGGAATCATCGGTCCATAGCTAACAAGGGAAACTTGGCTGCCTTCGCGGATCACCTTGGCATCGTGCATTAAAGAAGGAGGTGAATCAAGATTCACCATGCCCTTTTGCCAATAGCGACGCTTTGGCTCAAAGAAGATAACCGGATCGTTTGATTCAATTGCCTGCTGAATCATCCAGTAAGCATCGTTGGAATTTGATGGACTGATTACGCGAAGACCTGGGGTGTGTGCAAAATATGCTTCGGGGGATTCGGAGTGATGTTCAACTGCTCCAATTCCACCACCGTATGGAATTCGAATTACAACCGGCATCGACAGATGCCCTTCAGAACGGTTGGTGAGCTTTGCTAGCTGCGAAACAATCTGGTCAAAGGCAGGATAAACAAATCCTTCGAATTGAATTTCAGCAACGCTTCGGTAGCCACGCATTGCAAGACCAATTGCTGTTCCAACAATTCCTGATTCGGCAATAGGAGAGTTGAAAACTCTCTTCTGTCCGAACTCAGTGTGGAGGCCTTCGGTCACGCGGAACACACCACCAAGTTCTGCAACGTCTTCACCAAAAACCAAAACCTTGTCGTTTTTCTGCATTGCCTTTTGAAGACCGGCGTTGATGGCCTTAGCAATTGGCATCTCTACTGAGTTACTCACTTGGCCTCACCTTCTTCAAAGGAAGCTTCGTAGCCCTCGAGCCACGCTTGCTGTTCAGCTACCAGCGGGTGTGGGTCGGTATAGACGTGCCTAAAGATGTTCTCAAGAGGCGGGTTGGGCATTGCAAATGTTTCTGCACGAATTTGCTCAGCTAGTTGATCGCCTGCGATGGCAACCTCTGCAAAGAAGTCATCGCCCACACCCTGTCGCCTTAAGAACTTTTCAAACCTGGTTAGTGGATCGCGTGCTTTCCAGTATTCAAGTTCCTCCGCTGGACGGTACTTGGTTGGGTCATCGCTGGTGGTGTGTGCACCGACCCGATAGGTAAGAGCCTCGATCATCGATGGACCAAGACCGTTTCTGGCATCGTCCATGTGCTTTGCGGTCACCGCGTAGCAAGCCAAAACGTCATTGCCATCGACCTGGATTCCAGGAACACCGAATCCGGTTCCACGCAAGTACAGAGGAACAACAGTCTGGGCAGAAACTGGAGAGCTAATAGCCCACTGGTTGTTCTGGCAGAAAAACACCAGAGGAGCTTTGGTGGTGGCTGCAAATAGCAGAGCCTCGCTGACATCACCTTCGGCGGTTGCGCCATCACCAAAGTAAGTGATCACTGCCTGGTCCACATCCGGATTTCCGGTTCCGACGTTGCCATCGAAGTTCACGCCCATGGCATAACCGGTTGCGTGAAGCACCTGGGTTCCAAGGACGATGGCGTAGAGGTGGAAGCGAGTTTCCTCCGGGTTCCATCCTCCGTGGTTCACTCCGCGCATCATCTTGATGATTGACATCAAATCGATGCCGTGAGTGATTGCAACTCCGTGTTCGCGGTAGCTGGGGAACATGTGATCGTTGGGTCCAACGCCGTAACCGGAACCAATTTGAGCTGCTTCTTGACCGATCGCTGGAACCCAAAGACCCATCTGTCCTTGACGTTGAAGTGCGGTGCATTCGTTATCGAATCTGCGAATGCGAGCCATGTCGCGATAAAACTTTAGAAAGTCGTCGAGATTTAACTTCTCAATGTATTTGCCGTACTCGGCATATTCGGCAGGCACTTCAAAAATGCCATCCGGAGAAAGCATCTGAACTTGCGGCACGCGGCCGGCCTGATTCGTCATCACTCCAATTTACCTGCTTTGCTGGGACAATAGATAAGTGATTAGATTCCTGGTATCCAGCATCATCAGTGCAGGCGCAATCTGGCTTGTAACGTTCCTAATTCCAGCTGTGGCACTGACTCCATACGGTGGAGATGGCTTATGGCAAACAATTGGTTCATATCTTCTTGTGGGCGCAATTTTTGGACTGATTAACGCGATCATCGCTCCAGTAGTTAAAGTCCTTGCTTTTCCTCTATACATTCTTACATTCGGTCTTATCTCGTTCGTAATCAACGGAGCACTGCTTCTGTTTGTTGCTTGGCTCTCAACTGAAATTGGTGCAGACATATTGACCATCGATGGCTTCACCTCCGAAGGTCTAACAATTGAGTCGATGGGTTGGGCAATCCTTGCATCAATCATCATTTCAATTTCATCTTTCTTCGCCCGCGCAATCTTCAAGGCCGCACGGATTCTCTAGAGATCACAAACTCATAAGACTTGGACGGTTTTGCGATCCTAAGCTTTTGAAAGATTTCTTGCTTAACATTCTTAATTCCAACATCACTTGAAGCATCAATTGCAACTGTTGTGTTGCGATAGCTTTTGAGCGAATGCGAAAACATCAAGGCGTTTGATTCGGGCTTCTCGCTAATTCTTTGCACTGTGACCCAGTTCTTCCTAATGGGATTAGCCTTACCCGAAAGATTTGGCACAGGATCATTGACGTGCTCAATTGCCATAACCGGCGCTTTGAGGTTTTTGATGTGCGCTAGAGGCGCGCCAATAGCGACAAGCCCTGCTGCAATAAACCCCGAAGGGTAGGCCGCGAGATTTCCTGCAACCATTCCTCCTTGCGAGTGACCGACGAGTATCACCTCGTCGTTGGATGAAATGCCTGCTTGCTTCATTGCAACCAGCACCGCCCTTTCACTCGCAGCCTCGCCGCTTGCGGACATCGCTTGAATGTTCGATGCCATGTCCAAGGGATTTTCCCCTTCGCCGAAACCAATAGTTTGCGTTCCTGGAATATAGACAACTGCTGTTTGATTACCCGTTGGGTTATCGAATAGATCAATTCCGATTGTTGGTTCGCTCTTGCCAGATAACTTCCAGAGCCGATCAAGCATGTTTGTAATCGAAGAAGGTTTTTGAGATTGGCTTTGTAGGACTTGCTCTGCTGAAACTTTGCTGTCGAGCTTCCAGCCAAGGGATGTACCGAGGCTGGTAGTGAGCTTGGCAAGTTCTGGAATCAGTGTTGTTTCAAAGCGGCGATGAATTTGGGCTTCGGTAGTGAAGTAGTTTTCAGATGCGATCAAACAACTCGAATACAGGCGTTCAAGTTTCTGGTGAATAGGAATGGAGATCAGCCGGAACTGAATCTGTTTCAATGGGTCGCTAAGAAGCGTCTCGATTGGCCCCCAAGTAGAGAGTGCTTCAGCGCAGAGCTTGATTTCAAATGCCACCCGCGCGATTTCTTCGCGGGTGGCAACTATGTCTGGATTTCCCCCGTAGCTTTCAATACTCACCAGCTAAGTGATTGCCGAAGGAGTAACAGCTCGGTTTCCAGAGATGCAATCGATGTGGCAAGAGTTGCAGCGGT
>JBIJAI010000004.1:0-69729 GCA_044345815.1 Rhodoluna sp.
ATCAAGACCAACTCCTTGGGCTCCAAGGATCTTGCCGGAGTCTTTTTCAAAGAGTACCTTGAGAGATACCCTTTCAGCTCCTGGGTAGTACCCGGCGTGCGAGCCTGGGTGAAGGTGTGTGATTTCAAACTCAAGCCCAAGTCTCTTGGCTTGTTTCTCGCTCATGCCGGTAATTGATACCGCCATGCCGAAGGCTCCGATGATTCCGGTTCCAATTGCAGGCTTTACCTGAACTGGTTCACCGGCAATCACGTCGGCTACCAGCCTTCCGTGACGGTTAGCTAGGTTAGCTAGCCAAATCTGCTGACCCTCACCTGTGAAGGCGGATGTTTTCTCAGCGGCGTCGCCAACGGCAAAGATGTTGGCATCGGATGTTCTCTGGTGGTTATCTACCCAGATGGCACCTGATTCACCGATCTTGAGACCTGCATCAACAGCTAGCTGGTGGTCTGGGACAACACCTGCAGAGGAAACAACAAAGTCAGCTGGGATTGTTTCGCCGTTTGAGAGCTTGACGGAGTGAGGACCGATTTCTGTTGCTTGGGTGTTGAGCTTTAGCACCAGGCCGTTAGCAACTAGATGCGCCTGGAAAGGCTCAATGATCTCAGGATCAAACTGAGAAAGAATACTTGGGCCGTTTTGAACAACGGTTGTCTTGATTCCTCGGTGAATTAAGTTCTCAGCAACCTCGATGCCGATAAAACCTCCACCCAGAATCACGGCAGACTGACCTTTGTAGTTATCCACCTGCAGTTTCAGCTTGGCGGCATCCTCAACATCTCTTAGAACAAAAGCGCGCTCGGCTCCGTGGATAGGAAGCGCCCTGGGCTTGGCACCGGTTGAAATAACGAGGTTCTCGTAAGACTCTTCGTAAGAGTTGTTTGATTCCAGGTCCAAAACCGTCACGGTTTTGGACTCCTTGTTGATTCTTGTCACACGCGAGCGAACCCGAACATCCAAATTGAAGCGATCCTTTAGGGCCTCGGGGGTTTGAAGAAGTAGTGAAGATTCTTTCGGGATGATTCCACCGACGTGATAGGGAAGCCCACAGTTGGCGTAGGAGACGTTAGGGCCTTGTTCGAAGATGATGATGTCAGCTTGTTCTTGGAGTCTTCTAAGTCTGGTCGCAGCAGACATGCCGCCTGCGACTCCGCCGATGATTACAGTTTTCATTTGCTATTCCTTAGGCCAGTGACATGAAAGCTTTTTCGAGCTCTGCTCTATTGGCAGTTCCCTTGGCATCTGTTCCGCACTTAGCCATGCCGGTTGCGATGATGGCAAAGCCTGCTTTGGTAAGGGCAGAGTTAGCAGCTGAGAGCTGGTTCAAGATGTCGGTGCAGTCTCTGCCCTCATCGATCATCTTGATCACTCCGGCTAGTTGGCCATTAGCTCTAACTAGGCGGTCTCTGGCTTTTTTCAGGTCCTGGGGATCAATCTGCATGTCTTGTGTCCTTTGGTTAGTTGCAGCGTTATAGAATTTAGTATACCCTAGGGGGTATACGAAAGGAATCACAAATTGACCAAAGTATTCAAACTTCTTGCAGCTAGTTTTGTTGCAGCATTCGCAGTTGCAGGCCTAACCGGTTGCACAACACAGGAGCCACTAGATATGACCCAGTACGCAGCCGTTATTGACGTTAGAACTCCAGAAGAAACCTCAGCAGGTTACCTAGAAGGCGCTCAGTTGTTCGACATCCAGAACCCAACTTTCATGGACATGCTTTCCACTTTGGATCCAGCAGCTGATTACTACATCTACTGCCGTTCAGGAAACCGCGCAGGCCAGGCCATCCAGATCATGCAGCAAGCTGGATTCACAGGTGAGCTAGTAAACGGTGGATCGCTTGAGAACGCAGCTAACCAAACTGGCTTGACCGTAGTCCAGTAGTTTTAGCGTTATGGACAAAGCGTTTTGGGATAGCAAATACTCGGTTGATGAGTACATCTATACCAAAGAGGTAAACCGCTTTGTCAAAGAAAGTTGTTCTGACCTAGCCCCTGGCAAAATGATTGATCTTGCCGGGGGCGAAGGTCGTAACACGGTCTTTTTTGCCGAGAAGGGCTGGCAGGCCGAGAACATTGACCTTTCCTCAGTTGGATTGGAAAAGTGTGAGCGACTAGCCGCCGAGAAAAACGTCTCAGGCCTGGTCCTCACAACCAACGCCTCAGCTCTGGATTTTGTCTCTCAGCTGGCACCAGTTGACCTAGGGGTAATTGCATATCTGCAGATCCCGCAGGGTGAGCTTGCTGTTGCAATCACTCGCCTGGTTGAGAACATCAAGCCAGGCGGAGTATTTTTTGGTGTCTGGCACGCGCTGGAAAATCTCAAGGATGGCTTTGGTGGACCGCAGAACCCAGAGGTACTGCCTTCGGAATCCTCGATGAAGGCTTTGCTTTCTTCGCTCCCGCTGGAAATACAGTTCGTCACCAACCGTGATGGACAGGTGCAAACCAAGGAAGGGCTAAAGCCCTCTATAACCTTGACTGCAATGGCAATCAAGCGGTAGCTACCTACACTTGAGCTATGGCCAAGCCTTCGAAGAACCCCAAGCCGCTAGCTCCCAATCCTGACGACCCCTCAAGCTATGACGCCTTTGATGGTGAATGGCGAGCCATTGGTCTGTCTGGTCCTGCCAGAAGAGCACTGGTCAACGCCAAGCTTTATAAGGTCTCTGATTTGCGGAAGATCACTTCAGCTGAGCTGGATCAGCTGCACGGGATGGGCAAATCATCTATTGCCCGAATCAAGGTCATCATGCATGGCAAGAAGATTAGCTTTCGCCTCTAGCAAGCTAAGGCCTTGCCCAAAGCCAGTAAAGTTGAGACATTGACTGGGTTTGGGAGCAATAAGTGTCGAAAACGATAAAGCTTGGGGTAATCCCTGGCGATGGCATCGGTCCTGAAGTGACCAAGCATGCTGTGTCTGCCCTAGAACTAGCTGCCCCAAACGTTACCTTTATACAGACCGAGTATGACTTTGGCGCTAAGCGCTATAACGCAACCGGTGAGGCGCTAACCGATAAAGACCTTGAAGAACTAGCCAAGCAAGATGCACTACTTCTTGGAGCCATCGGAGACCCAAGCGTCCCTTCAGGAATCCTGGAACGAGGGTTTCTTTTGAAACTTCGCTTCGGCTTCGATCACTATGTGAACCTTCGTCCAACCAAGCTGCTGCCAGGAGTTGCATCCCCACTTGCTAACCCAGGGGAGATTGACTTTGTTGTGGTTCGTGAGGGTACCGAAGGGCTTTACCTTGGCCAGGGGGAAGTGACCGATAAGGGCACCCCTCAGGAAAAAGCCACAGAGTTCTCTATCAACACAGCCTCAGGTGTTGAGCGGATTGTTCGCTATGGCTTTGAATTGGCAGCTTCTCGCGCTCGCAAGAAACTGACTCTGGTCCATAAGCACAACGTTCTAGTTCGCGCTGGAAGCTTGTATCAGGACACCGTGAACCGCATTGCCAAGGAATTCCCTGCTGTTTCTCACGATTACCTTCACATCGATGCAGCGACGATTTTCATGGTCACAGATCCTGCTCGCTTTGATGTGATTGTGACCGATAATCTATTCGGAGACATCATCACTGACCTAGCCGCTGCCATAAGCGGAGGCATAGGGCTAGCGGCAAGTGGAAATCTGAACCCAACGGGTAAGTTCCCATCGATGTTTGAGCCGATACACGGTTCAGCCCCAGATATTGCAGGCCAGAACAAGGCCAACCCAACCGCAGCCATTCAATCGGCTGCAATGCTTCTTCGTCACATCGGAGAGGTAAGTTCTGCAGATCGGCTAGAAGCCGCAATTGCAACTGCACTGGCTAAAGGCCAGTCGGGTAAATCAACAACAGAGATTGCTGACGCGATCTTTGCAGGGCTATAAGACTTTAGGAAAATCATGAGCTTATCTTTTGAGGTGACCAGAAACCCAAACCCGGTTTCAGATGCTGATCGCGAAGCGATCATCGCAAACCCTACCTTTGGTACCCATTTCACTGACCACCAAGTTGTCGTTGTATGGGAAAAGGATAAGGGTTGGACCGAGGCCAAAGTAATTCCTTACGGCCCAATGCTGATGGATCCATCCAGCGCTGTTCTTCACTACGGCCAGGAAATCTTCGAAGGAATTAAGGCCTACCGCCACGACGATGGTTCAATCTGGACCTTTAGACCCAAGATGAACGCTGCTCGCTTGCAGCGATCTGCTCAACGCATGGCACTTCCTGAACTTCCAGAAGAGATCTTCATCGAGTCTTTGAAGCAGCTAATCGCTGTTGATGGGGCCTGGGTTCCAAAGCCTGAGAATGAAAAGACTTTGTACTTTAGACCTTTTGAAATTGCAGCCGAGAACTTCCTTGGTGTGCGGGCAGCTCACCGAGCTGAGTACCGCGTTATTGCATCTCCTGTTGGCCCTTATTTCACCGGGGGAGTAAAGCCAGTATCAATTTGGATTGCTTTGGATTCAGCTCGAGCTGGAAAGCACGGAACTGGGGAAGCAAAAACCGGAGGAAACTACGCAGCTTCTTTGCTGGCTCAGAACGAAGGCTACGAGCAGGGTTGCTCGCAGGTTATGTTCCTGGATGCTGAAACTGCGACCTACATTGAAGAGCTCGGTGGCATGAACCTGTTTTTTGTACACGCCGATGGCAAAGTGTCAACTCCATCTCTTGATGGAACAATCCTTCGCGGAATCACCAGGGATTCGATCATCACCTTGCTAAAAGATCGCGGACACGAAGTATCAGAGCGCAAGATAACTCTCGATGAGGTTCGAAAAGGGTTCAACTCAGGCGAAATCACTGAGATCTTTGCCTGTGGCACCGCGGCCGTTATTACCCCGGTTGGAATGCTCAAATCCAAGGTTGAGCAGATTGGTTCACCAGATGCTGCCCCTGGCAAGCTAACCGTTTCACTCAGAGAAGAGCTAACTTCTATTCAGTACGGTCGCTTGGAAGATAAACACGGATGGATGCATAGACTTTCAGCATGAAGATAGCCAGATTCAGTAATGGCTCTGATCCCAGATTCGGTATCGTCGACGGACCAGAACTTGTGGTTCTAAAAGGGCACCCGCTAGCAGTTGGCTATGACACAACCGGAGAGCGAATTCCACTCAAGGACGTAAAGCTCCTGGCTCCAACCATTCCTTCCAAGGTGATTTGCATCGGTAAGAACTTCGCCGATCACGCTGCCGAAATCGGAGAAGAAGTTACTGCTGAGCCTTTGATTTTCTTCAAGCCTTCGAGTGCAATCATTGGCCACGGCGAGGCAATTGTTATCCCGCCGCAGTCAAAACAAGTTGAGCTTGAGGCTGAGCTAACAATTGTGATTGGCAAGCTTGCCAAGAACGTCTCTGAGGAAGATTCTCTGGACTATGTCTGGGGATACACCATCGCTAATGATGTGACCGCCAGGGATTTGCAATTCAATGATGGCCAGTGGGCCAGATCCAAAGCGTTTGACACTTTTTGCCCTCTAGGACCTTGGATTGAAACCGAGTTTCTACCCGACGGGCAGGTAATTGAATCTCGAATCAACGGGGACATCAAGCAAAACGTCTCAATCTCGAAGATGACCCATAACATCAGAACCATGGTTTCTTATGTGTCTAAGAACATGACGCTGGTTCCAGGGGATATCATCCTTACCGGATCGCCCGCCGGAATAAGCCAAATCAAATCAGGGGATTTGATTGAGTGCGAGATTGAAGGAATTGGCATCCTGGCAAACTCCGTTATCTGATTGGTCTTCTAGACTTATCTCATAATGACAAACCAGATCACCGCCCCTTTCACAACAGCCACCGGAAAAGACATCCGGGTTCGCTTTTGCCCTAGCCCTACCGGCACCCCGCACGTGGGTCTTGTCCGCACCGCTTTGTTCAACTGGGCCTACGCTCGTCACACCGGCGGAACTTTTATCTTCCGTATTGAAGACACCGACCAAGAGCGCGACAGCGAAGAATCTTACGAGCAGATCATCGAGGCTTTGTCTTGGCTTGGACTGGATTGGGACGAAGGCATCAACGTTGGCGGACCCAACGAGCCATATAGACAGTCTCAGCGTATGGATATCTATAAGGAAGTAGTTGAGAAACTAAAGGCCGCAGGGCATCTATACGAAAGCTTTCTAACCGGCGAAGAAATCGATGCCAGAAACGAAGCAGCGGGTCGTGCCAAGCAGCTTGGCTACGACAACTCAGAGAGAGATTTGGACCAGGCCACAAAAGATAAGTATCTGGCTGAAGGAAGAACTCCAGCTCTTAGGCTTCGAGTTCCAGATTCAGACATTAGCTTTACTGACCTTGTTCGAGGGGAAATCACATTCCCGGCTGGATCTTTTCCCGACTTTGTTGTGGTTCGCCCAAATGGGCATCCCCTATACACACTGGTAAACCCAGTCGATGATGCCCTGATGGGTGTGACCCATGTATTGCGCGGCGAAGACTTACTTTCTTCGACCCCTAGACAGATCGCTTTGTATAACGCGATGGTTCAGGCTGGAATTACAACTTTCATCCCACAGTTTGGTCACCTGCCATACGTGATGGGAGAGGGCAACAAGAAGCTTTCCAAGCGAGACCCAGAAAGCAACCTATTCCACCACCGCGACCGCGGCTTTATCCCAGAAGGACTTTTGAACTACCTAGCTCTACTTGGCTGGGGACTAAGCGCAGATCAGGACATCTTCACCCTGGAGGAAATGGCCAAGGCATTCGATGTTCACGATGTGAACCCAAACCCTGCCAGATTCGATTTGAAAAAAGCCGATGCCATAAACGCCACCCATATCAGATCCCTTGCTGCCGATGACTTTGCTAGTCGCCTGATTCCGTACCTACAAAAAGGTGATGTTCTCTCTAACCCTCCAACTACCGCGCAGCTAGAGATACTCACCAAAGCTGCACCGCTGATTCAAGAGCGCATCACCGTGCTTGGCGAGGCTAGTGGCATGCTGGGCTTTTTGTTTACTGATTCTTCGAAGATCACAATCGAAGAAGATGCCCTAAAGGGCATGCCAGAAAATGCCAAGGCAATAGTTGCAGCAGCAGTTTCTGCAATTTCTGGTCTGTCTAATTTCACAACTGAAGCTTTACAAGAATCACTAAACAAGGTTCTTGTTGAAGACATGGGCGAAAAGCCAAAGAATGCCTTTGGCCCTCTTCGCACCGCTATCTCTGGTCGAAGAGTTTCTCCGCCACTGTTTGAGTCGATGGAGATTCTCGGTAAGGCCGAAACACTAGCTCGCTTAGAGCTGTTTGCCCGCAGCTAACTCCCAAGCTAGGATTGGAAGCTGGGCCAGGGCCCAGTCAAAAATCCCTTGGGGTATGGTGTAATTGGCAACACGGATGATTCTGGTTCATTTGTTCTTGGTTCGAGTCCAGGTACCCCAGCAAGTTAAATGTTCAGGCTCTCGCCAACTTTTAGATAAGTAAATTCCCCACCAAATTGCTCGGTGACTAGCTTTACTCTTCCGTTGTTTAGGTCATGCCCTAAATCACTGAGTAGAGCGTTGTGGGTTGCAAAGCTTTGCCTTGGCTTCACCGCTGCAACAAAATCCATCACATCGCCAATTTTCAGCCACGGAGCACTGGTCGGGCAGGCCAACACCTCTACTGGAACATCTGGAGTGGTGTAGCTATCTCCCGGGTAGTAAAGCTTTCCGTTTACCATCACGCCGGTATTTTGAATCAACGGGATGCTTTCGTGAATGATCTGGTGCATATCCCCAAAGAACTCAAAGCTAAAGCCTTGCTCCTGATAAAAATCACCATGGTAAACGGTTTTGACATCAAAGCCTGAAAGCTTGGCAGCTACCTCGCTAGTTCCAAAGATTTTGATTCCGGGGTTGGACTCTACAATCCCTGCCACTTGGACTTCGAAGCAGTGGTCATCGTGGGAGTGAGTGATTACCAGCGCAACCACGTCCTTGAGCCCCGAGACATCCTCGGTATAAAAGCCAGGGTCAATTAGGGCTTTCTTGCCTGCAACTTCTAGCTCGAGGCAGGCATGACCGTGCTTGGTGATCTTCATGTTTCCGAGTCTAGCTTTCTCACTCAATACGCCTTCTCGGTGCTAGTGTCTAGCAATGCGCATTGGCATTGTCGTCAACCCGGTTGCTGGAGGTAGCCGCGGCGCCCAAGTGGGTGCCGAGGTTTTATCTTTGCTGTCAAAATCCGAACATGCCATCACGGATCTAAGCGGAGTAACAGTTTCAGAGGCTCGATCAAAGATCGAGTCCGCTTTGGCGGATAAAACAGTGGATGCCTTGGTGTTTGTTGGTGGCGATGGCATCGCTCATCTCGGAACAAATCTGTGCGCTGGGAAAAACATCCTGATGGCAATTATTCCTGCCGGTACCGGCAACGATGCAGCCGCAATGCTGGGCATGCCACTTACCAATACCGCAGAGGCCGTTCGTTTAGTTCTCGAGGGCTTGTCTTCACCTAAGAAGATCGACGCGATCAAGGTTTCTCATGGCGGCAAGCTGACTTGGGCCCTTGGTTCAGCCTCAGCTGGATTTGATGCTCTGGCAGCTGCCAGAGCAAATGCCATTAGCTGGCCGAAGGGTCCGATGCGCTACTACGTAGCAATGCTGCTGGAGCTTGCGAAGTTTAAGCCGATTAAGTATCAGAGCGTTGTCGAGGGGACTCCACGAGATTTTGAAGCGATGCTTTGCGTTGTGAGCAACACCGGTATCTATGGCGGGGGCATGCTGGTAGTGCCTGGCGCATCGGCAACGGATGGAACCTTGGATGTTTTGCTGGTGAAAAAGATGAGCAGATTGAAGTTTGTGACAATCTTCCCGAAGGTTTACAAGGGAACTCACATAACTGACAAAGATGTTGAGATTTTCAAAGCAACAAAGATTTCGATTGCTGCTAGCGGTATGCCGATCTACTCAGACGGTGAATACGTTGGCCAAGCTCCATTTGAGGCTGAAGTTGTTCCAGGAGCGCTAACTATGGTTGCCCCTGCAATCTAGGGACTAGTTAGTCAACCAGTGGTGTGGCATAATGGCAAGGTTGCTACTCGGCCCCATCGTTTAGCGGCCTAGGACACTGCCCTCTCACGGCAGCGGCGCGGGTTCGAATCCCGCTGGGGTCACAATTCGCTCTCGATGACAAAATCTCGGGAGCGAGTTTGCCTTTAAGGACTATTCGTGAACTGGCAGATCTTCGATGCCTGCGCGTTTAGCCTGTTTAGACCGGTAGCTACCGATCAGCACCGACATCACAGTAATCACCGTGACTGGAAACAAGGTAATTAGGTTTAGGCCGGTGAACATAAACAAAGCCACAAGTGTTCCTGAGATAGCGCCACCAAAAGCACCAGAGAGATTCATCAGCGAATCACTTAGTCCTTGAACGTTGGTCTTTTGATCGGCTGGAACACTAACCGTTAGAAGCGCTGAGCCGGAAACAGTTGCTGCCGACCAGCCAAGACCAAGTAAGAAAAGCCCCAAGGTTACTGCGTCGTGGGTTTCTGAGCCCAGTCCTGCAATCAATAAAGCAGCCACGAAGATTAGCTGGCCAGTCAAGATGGTCTTGACTGGGCCGATTCTGTCGCTAAGCATTCCAAACAGCGGAGCAAAGGCATACATGCCAAGAATGTGCAGGCTGATTACAAACCCGACCACAACGAGCGACCCTCCGTGGCTTGTGACGTGCACGGGGGTCATGCTCATCACGGCAACCATCACCATGTGAGATAAAGCAATCGAGATGATGGCGTAAGCGGCAACCGGGTACTGCTTCAAGGTGGCAAAAGCCGAACCCAGGGAAACCTTGGGTTTGGTGGTGAGGCTATCTGCGGCAATTTGCTTGGCAACTAACAGAGGGTCTGGTCGAAGCCCAAACCAGAACACTGTAGTTGCCATCATTTGAGCTGCGATGGTGAATACAAATGGTCCGGTTAGTTCCGGCAGGCCCAGCCAGTTTCCAACAACCTCACCAGGACCAAACAAGTTAGGGCCTGTAACGGCTCCGATGGTTGTTGCCCACACCACAAGAGAAAGGTCCTTACCAACTTTTTTGTTGGTTGGAATATCAGTTGCTGCAAATCGAGCCTGCAAGCTAGCTGCCGAACCTGCACCGAGCATAAACAGAGCAAGTAGAAGAAGCGGAAAGAATTTCACTGCAGCTGCAGTGATTACCAAAGTTGCGCCTGTGATGGCAAGTGCTGCACCAAGAGCTAGAGCAACGCGTCTGCCTTTTGCAAATGCAAGCCGAGCAAGTGGAATTGCCCAAACGGCAGTTCCAAGAGTAGAAAATGTAGCGGCAGCTCCTGACCAGGCAACTGTTCCAGAAAGCTCAGCGGCAAGTAGGGCACCGATGGAAAGAGTGGATCCAAGGCCAAAGCCTCCAAGGATTTGGCCTAGAGCAAGCGTTCTAACAGTGCGTTTTTGCAGGAATTCAAGGCCATTTTCACTCACCTGCCTAATCTACCCCTCGATTGGTAAACTGAGATTTCAGCAAATTTGAGGTGTCAAAAAAGCTAATGTCTAATCCATCAAAGCCACTAACTCTGGCGGAAAAGCTCTGGGCCAGCCACTTGGTTGCCGAGGGTAAAGATGGTGCACCCGACCTTTTGTATATCGATCTTCATCTAGTTCATGAAGTCACCAGCCCTCAGGCCTTTGATGGTTTGCGCATGGCTGGACGTAAGGTTCGTCGTCCTGATCTGACTATTGCAACCGAAGACCACAACACGCCAACAATCGATATTGATAAGCCAATTGCCGATCTGACCTCAAGAACACAGATCGAAGCCCTCAGAAAAAACGCTGCTGAATTCGGCATCCGAATTCACTCCCTAGGAGATAAAAACCAAGGCATCGTCCACGTAGTTGGTCCTCAGCTTGGACTTACCATGCCGGGAATCACTGTGGTTTGTGGCGACTCTCACACTTCCACCCACGGAGCCTTCGGAGCTCTAGCGATGGGAATTGGTACCAGCGAGGTAGAGCACGTGCTCGCCACCCAGACTCTTCCCCTGAAGCCATTCAAGACCATGGCCATCAACGTTGAAGGAACCCTTCGTCCAGGGGTCACCGCCAAGGACATCATCTTGGCCGTTATTGCCAAGATCTCAACCGGAGGTGGTCAGGGCTACGCCCTGGAATACCGCGGTAGTGCAATTAGGTCTTTGTCGATGGAAGGTCGCATGACCATCTGCAACATGTCCATCGAAGCTGGAGCTCGTGCTGGAATGGTTGCTCCCGATGAGATTACCTACGCGTACCTAAAGGGTCGCCCACATGCACCCGAGGGTCAAGAGTGGGACAAGGCTCTTGAGTACTGGAAGACACTGCCAACCGACGAAGGAGCGGTATTCGATGCCGAAGTATTCATCGACGCTGACACTCTTGACCCATTTGTGACTTGGGGAACTAACCCAGGTCAGGGAGTTTCCCTAATGGACTCTGTTCCAAACCCGGCGGACATCTCAGATCCAAACGAACGCGCTGCTGCCGAGCGCGCACTGGAATACATGGACCTAAAGGCTGGAACTCCGATGAAGGAAATTGCAGTCAACACTGTATTCCTAGGCTCTTGCACCAACTCTCGCATTGAGGATCTTCGTGCAGCAGCAGCAATCGTTAAGGGCCAGAAAAAAGCGGACGGAGTTCGCATGATGGTAGTTCCTGGTTCTCAGAAGGTTCGCCTGCAGGCCGAAGAAGAAGGTATCGACAAGATTTTCAAGGAGTTTGGTGCTGAGTGGCGCTTTGCCGGATGTTCGATGTGTTTGGGCATGAACCCAGACCAGCTAGCTCCAGGGGAGCGCGCCGCATCAACTTCTAACCGAAACTTTGAAGGTCGTCAGGGTAAGGGTGCTAGAACACACCTTGTTTCACCACTTGTTGCTGCAGCTACCGCTATTCGCGGAACGCTATCGGCACCATCTGATCTTGAGTCGGTGAACTAAATGGAAAAGATTGAAAAGTTTTCAGGTGTTGCCGTTCCACTAAAGCGCTCGAACGTTGATACCGACCAGATCATTCCGGCGGTTTATTTAAAGCGAATTACAAAAACTGGTTTTGAGGATGCGCTGTTTGCTTCCTGGAAAGCCGAGCCTGATTTTGTTTTGAACCAGCCGGTGTTTGCTAACGGTGAAGTGCTTATTGCGGGTCCTGATTTTGGAACCGGTTCTTCTCGTGAACACGCCGTTTGGGCACTTCGCGACTGGGGCTTCAAGGCTGTGTTCTCAGCAAAGTTTGCAGATATCTTCCGTGGCAACTCTGGCAAGCAAGGATTTATCACCGGTGTTATTACCGAGGACGAAACTAAAGCGCTATGGGAGCTAATTGATGAGCAACCTGGTGTCAAAGCAACCGTTGATTTGCCGAACCAGAGGCTATCTTTGGGTGAGATGACTATTAGCTTTGAGATCGACCCTTATACCAAGTGGCGCTTGATGGAAGGGCTAGACGATATCGGTCTAACTCTTAGAGATGAGCCAGCTATCACCGCTTTTGAATCAAGCCGCGAGTCTTGGAGACCCCAGACGCTTCCAGCTAAGGGAATCTAATGAGTCAGATCAAGGTAAACGGTGGAAAGCCGCTCAACGGTCGCGTTGATCTAAAGGGAGCAAAGAACCTTGTAACAAAAGCGATGGTGGCAGCACTGCTTGCCGATACTCCATCTGTTCTAAAGGATGTTCCAAAGATCTCGGACGTTGAAGTTGTTTCAAGGCTTCTAGAGCTACACGGTGTCACTATTGATTTTGCTGACAACGGAGAAATGAAGCTTGACCCAAGAGGGGTCAAGCAAGCCCGCATGGTCGATATCGATGCTCATGCCGGATCTTCCAGAATTCCAATTCTTTTCTGCGGACCGCTGCTTCACCAGTTAGGCGAAGCCTTTATCCCTGACCTTGGCGGCTGCCATATCGGAGATAGACCAGTTGATTTCCACCTTGACGTGCTTCGAAACTTCGGGGCAGTCATTGAAAAGAGCCCTAACGGCACCAGGATGAGCGCCCCTAATGGCCTTCACGGAGCCAAAGTAAATCTTCCGTACCCAAGCGTTGGAGCTACCGAGCAGGTACTTCTAACCTCAGTTCGCGCCAAGGGAATCACCGAACTATCCGGTGCAGCCATTGAGCCTGAGATCATGGACCTAATTGCCATCTTGCAGAAGATGGGTGCCATCATCTCGGTGGATACCGATCGTGTAATTCGCATCGAGGGTGTTGAAACTCTCAATGGCTACACTCACCGCGCTCTGTTTGATCGCAACGAGGCAGCCTCTTGGGCAGCGGCAGCTTTAACTACCGGCGGAAATATCTTCGTTGGGGGAGCTAAGCAGCTTGAAATGACAACTTTCCTAAACGTGTTTAGGAAAGTCGGCGGCGCCTTTGACATCGAAGATGACGGCATTCGCTTCTACCAGTCCGGTGCAGATTTGCATCCAGTAGTTATTGAAACCGACGTTCACCCAGGATTTATGACTGACTGGCAGCAGCCACTGGTTGTTGCCCTCACCCAGGCCAAGGGTCTTTCGATTGTTCACGAGACTGTTTATGAAAACCGTTTTGGTTTTACCGATGCGCTGGTGAAGATGGGTGCCCAGATTCAGATTTACCGTGAGTGCTTGGGTGGAAACCCTTGCCGCTTTGGTCAGCGAAACTTCTACCACTCTGCAGTTATCTCAGGACCTACTCCTCTAACCGGTGCAGACATCGAAGTTCCAGATCTTCGCGGCGGCTTTAGCCATATGGTTGCTGCCCTTGCAGCTAAGGGGACATCTAACGTAAGCAATGTTCAGCTAATTTCCAGAGGATATGAGCACTTCCTGGACAAGCTGAGTGCTCTCGGGGCCGACTTTAGTTATTCGGAGTAGTAATGGCGAAAGAACCTAAAGCAATACCGATGCCGAAGATCACCTCTAACGAGATGACATTAGCAGTTCGAATTGTTGCTGGGATTTTGGCTCCGCTAGTAAGACTTCTGTTCAAAGTTGAAGTTATCAATCTAGACAAGCTTCCAAAATCTGGCGCCTACATCCTGGCTCCAAATCACGCCACCAACATCGATGCTTTGGCGGTTGCATATTTCATCTACGTGAAGACAAAGCGTGCTCCGCACTTTCTCACTAAAGAAAAGCTGTTTAGTATTCCGCTGGTTGGACCAATCCTGCTAGCTGCTGGACAGATTCCTGTTTTTAGAACCGGTGGGCAACGAAACGATGATTCGCTTCGAGCTGCACACGCTTACCTGCAAGCAGGTCATTCCGTATGTGTTTTCCCAGAAGGAACCCTGACCCGCGATCCGGATTCTTGGCCGATGCGTGGTAAAACTGGTGCTGTAAGGCTTGCTCTTGATAGTGGAGTGCCGGTTTATCCGGTGGGCCAGTGGGGTAGCGAAAAAGTTATGGCTCGATACTCGAGCAAGTTCCGTCCAGGTTTCTGGAAGAAAGTCACAGTGCTGGTTGGCGATGAGATTGACCTAGCTAGATTTAGAAAACCTAATCCCACTCCGGCAGAAGTACTTGAGGCAACCGAGGTAGTGATGAGTGCAATCACCAAACTCGTTGAGCAGTTGCGTGGAGAAAAAGCACCTGATCGCCGCTGGGATCCAGTTGCTGCCGGTCAGTCCACAACAGGAAACTTCATCAAAAAAGCCAAGAAGGGCATTACCAATTGAGCAAGCTAGCGGTTATCGGAGCGGGAAGCTGGGGAACCACCTTCGCTAAAGTTCTTGCCGACGGCGGAGCAGATGTCTTTCTTTGGGCAAGACGCCCTGAAATAGCCGATGAGATCAACTCTTCGCACCGAAACGGTGATTACTTACCGGGTGTGAATCTTCCTGCCGGCATCAGCGCCTCTTCCGATATCGCAGAAGTCCTAGCTGGTGCTAGCCAGGTCTATCTTTCAGTTCCATCTCAAACACTTCGTGAAAACTTGAGCGAGTGGGGCAAGCTAATCCCTGCCGATGCACTGGTTGTTAGCTTGATGAAGGGCGTTGAGAAAAACTCCGGATTACGCATGAGTCAGGTAATCGCCGAGGCTGGCATTGACGCCTCAAGAATTGTTGTGGTCTCGGGCCCGAACCTAGCAGCAGAGATCGCTGCCGAGCAGCCAGCTGCATCAGTTGCGGCGTCGGAGTCGTTGGAATCTGCCAAACAAGTAGCTTCTGCTTCTAGCAACTCATACTTCACAACCTTTACCAACACCGACGTCATCGGAACCGAGTTCGGTGGAATCTTGAAGAACCTAATCGCGGTTGCGATCGGAATCGTCAACGGTGTTGGCTATGGGCAAAACACAAAGGCGTCGATTATGACCCGAGGGGTTTCTGAAATCTCTCGATTTGCGGTTGCCTTTGGGGCAAAACCAAAGACCATGGTTGGTTTGGCAGGCCTTGGAGACCTGATTGCAACCAGTGAATCTCCACTATCTAGAAACCACAAAGCCGGAGAGATGCTCGGTAAGGGATACTCCAAGCGCGAAGTATTAGCTCGCCTATCTCAAACCGCTGAAGGCCTTGCTTCAGTTTCAACGATTCTGGAACTCGCACGTGCCAAGGGCATATCGATGCCCATCGTTGAGCAAGTTGAGCTGGTAATCGAAGGCAATATGAGCCCGAAGGATATCGCCCCGCACCTAACCCACGAAACCGAAGAGCCACAGGGCGAATAATGGCAAAAAAGATTCGCGTAGCAGTTTTGTTCGGTGGCAAATCCAACGAGCATTCCATCTCTGTTGCCTCCGCCGGGGGAGTAATCGGCGCAATCGATTCGTCAAAGTATGAGGTGATTCCTGTTGGAATCACAAAAAGCGGCGAGTTTGTTCCCTACCCGGTTGATCCAAAAAAGCTTGCCCTATCCGAAGGCTTGAAGACAATCACTTCGAAGGGTGAAACTATTCGCTTTGCCCTTGATGGCTCAAGAGAAATCTTTGAAGTTGATAAAGCTGGCAAGCAGTCGAGCCTTGGGGTAATCGATGTTGTCTTTCCAGTGCTGCACGGCCAGTTCGGCGAAGACGGCACTATCCAGGGCTTTCTAGAACTTGCTGGTATTCCTTACGTTGGAAACGGCGTGCTGGCATCGAGCGTTGCCATGGACAAAGAATTCAGCAAAACACTATTCAAGGCAGCCGGCATCCCTACCCCTGATTTCAAAGTGGTCACCGCAAAGCAGATGGTCAATGACCCAGAGTCAGCTCTAGAGAAACTAGCTGAGCTAAAACTGCCGGTTTTTGTAAAGCCTGCAAGAGCTGGCTCTTCCGTTGGAATTACCAAAGTCAAAAGCGCAGATAAGTTGGCTGATGCTGTATCCGAGGCTCTATCGCACGACGACAAAGTAGTTGTTGAAGTTGGGGTTGTTGGTCGCGAAATTGAGTGCGCGGTACTCGAGGGTAGGGGAGATGAGCCCGAAAGAGTATCGGTAGCCGGCGAGATTGTTGTAACTGGACGTGAGTTTTATGACTTCGAGGCAAAGTATTTGGACTCCGAAGCTGCAAAACTTACCTGCCCTGCAGCAATTTCTGATTCTGAGCTAAAGCAAATGCAGCAGCTAGCCAAGAAAGCCTTCCGCGCTCTTGGTTGTGAAGGTCTTGCCCGAGTTGATTTCTTCTTGACCAAGGATGGATTCATGTTGAATGAAATCAACACCATGCCAGGATTCACATCGATTTCGATGTTCCCGCGCTGTTTTAGCGAATCGGGAATTGCCTTTACTGAGCTTGTTTCCGAACTTATTGAATTGGCGCTAGAGAACTAGTTAGTAGTTTCTGTGCAGCGTTTAGTTGCAGGCAGTACCCCAATGGTTGAGCTCAGCTGCTCAAGCACTGTCACCCCAGCCAACTTGGTCGAGTCGATGATTACCTCAGTGGCGGGGGTTCTGGCGTAGCTGATAAATCTAAAGCTCGGTGCGTTGGCATCATCTACCAACCAGTCAATATCCCCAGCGGTCACGCAAGGAAGAGCAGAAACTTCAACAGGTTCAAGACCACAGCGAAGAATTACAGAAACCGGCTCACCCCAGGCTCCTGTGGATTGGGCGTTTACCCGGCGCTTTTGCTCGCCTGCTAGCTCATCGGGTAGGCGAACAATAATCTCGGCACACTCGGCATTGTTGGCATCCTCGGCAGGCTCGAGCGCAACCATGGGGGCGCAGCCGGTTAGAAAAACCATGGCAAGTCCCACAATTGAAAGTTGAAGGTGTCTTTTTCTCATCTGAAATAAGGCTACCTTTGATTTGTGAATGATCTAAGCCTTGCCGAGTTAGGCGAAATAGAGAGCCTTCGGCGCACCGTCAAAAGGCTAAAGCAAGGCGAGCACGCCATTGTGGGCTCAGGCGATGATGCCGCGGTGGTTGCCGCAACCGATTCTTTTCTGGTTTCGACCGACACCTTGGTTGAAAACCACGACTTCAAACTTGCATGGTCGACCGGCTTTGATTTGGGTTTCAAGTCCGTTGCTTCGAACCTTGCCGACATCGCAGCTATGGGTGCTACGCCAACTGTTTTGGTTGTTGCCATGGTGGTTCCAAAAACCACCAAGATCTCCTGGTTAGAAGCATTTGCAGATGGTCTGCAATCAGCCTGCGATCAGTTATCGCCAGGCGCAGCAATTGTTGGGGGAGATCTAGCCTCTGGCGAGCAAGTTGTCATTTCAGTTACTGTCCACGGTCAACTCGATGGGCTAACCCCGGTTCTTCGCTCTGGAGCGAAGGTAGGGGATGTGGTGGCAGTTTGTGGTCCGCTTGGAAAGGCTGCTTGCGGCCTTGCACTTTTGCAATCAGGCAATCAAGACCTAGTTCGTTCTTACGACGATTGGGTTCTAGCCCAGCTAAGACCTGCGCCACCAATTGAACAGGGACTCATCGCTAACCAAGCCGGAGCTACCGCAATGCTTGATGTCTCAGATGGTTTGATTAAGGATCTTGGCCGCATCGCAAAGGCATCTAATGTCAGCATTGAAATCGAACGGTCTCAACTTGCAGGTTATGAAGCAATGCTTGATCTTCCAGCCCAAGGCTTGGGAGTAGAGCCAATAAGTTGGGTTCTTCAAGGTGGAGAAGATCACAGCTTGCTTGCTACCTTCCCGGCAAACGCCACCTTGCCAAGGTCTTTCAAGGCAATTGGCAAAGTGATTGCAGGTTCTGAAGACGCAGTGTTGCTTGATGGCAAGCCAGTATCGGATACTGGCTGGGACTCGATTACTGGAAGCTAGCTGATGAACCCAACTCCTTACGATGACTCTCACGAGATACTGCCTGGTTTGTTCATGGGTGGATCGCCTTTCGATACGCGTGTGGATGATCAAGACAGGCAATACAAGATGCGCGGGTTCGATCACGACCCGCGTCCATTTGATGCCATCATCACGCTATTCCCCAAAGCTTTTCCTGCAGGCTACGGTGTTGAGGAGCTGCGCTTTGGCTTTCCGGATGACCTAGCTGACGGTGTGCGGGAGGAGTATCGGCAGCGAATACTGGACATCGCGGTTTGGGGATATCAGAAGTGGCAGTCGGGTTCTAAGTTGTTAGTTCGCTGTGCTGCAGGGGAGAACCGCTCAGGTTTGATTACTTTGTTGATTTTGCAAAAGCACGGTCTAAAAACCGATGAAGCAGTCGATTTGATTCGCGCGGAGCGCAAAAAGGGAGCTCCGCTTCACAACCCACACTTTATTGAATTTGCCAGGAAAGAATTCGGCAAGTACTAGGGGTGCAGATCCGTATTCAATATCACTCCAGCACCGGAGCGAGAAAGTGCCTCGACTCTGCCGGTTAGTGAGTTTCTTCTAAACAGTAGGTTTGGAACTCCTGAAAGCTCGATGGCCTTTAGAGTCTTCTCACCCTCATCGCTTATCAGGGCCAACTTGGTTCCTGCGGTGACGTAAAGACCTGCTTCAACAACGCTGTCATCTCCGATGGAGATGCCGATTCCAGAGTTAGCACCAAGAAGCGCACGCTTTCCGATGGTGATCTTTTCTTTTCCGCCTCCAGAAAGTGTTCCCATAATCGATGCTCCGCCACCGATGTCGGCGCCATCGCCGACAACCACACCTTGCGAGATTCGTCCCTCGACCATTGATGCACCCAAGGTTCCAGCGTTGAAGTTCACAAACCCCTCGTGCATGATCGTTGTTCCAGGAGAAAGATGAGCTCCGAGTCGAACTCTTGAGGCATCAGCGATGCGAACCTTGGCTGGGGTGACGTAATCAAGCATTCTTGGGAATTTATCCACCGCGTGGATAACTACCCCTGCCTTGATTAATTGAGGTCTTAGTAGGTCAAGATCTTCCAAAGCGATTGAGCCGATTGAGCTAAAGGCAACAATTGGTAGCTGGCCAATTAGACCTTCGAGGTTGATGGTGTTTGGGGCTACAAGTAAGTGAGATAGCAGGTGCAGTCTCAGGTAAGCATCCTCAACGCAAGATACCGGTTGAGTTAGATCTGACTCGGTTCGAACTACATGAGTAGTGACCAGTCTTCGCTTATCTTCACCAACGAGTGAATCTAGTTCTCTTGGAACTACCCAGAGTTCGTCGGTGACTGGAGCCGAGCCAAGCTTGGGGTCTCTAAACCAGACGTCCAAAACATTGCCTCTTGAATCCGAGGTTGCAAGTCCATGGCCCCAGGCACTGGTGAAATCGGTCATCCCTCAAGATTACAAGCTAGGCTCTTGGCTGTGGCGAGTATGAAACTAAATCTCTTCGGTGATGTGGCGGAGCTCACTCGTGCTCTAGTTGATATAGAGAGCGTTTCAGGAAATGAAGTCGAGATCGCCGATGCTATCGAGCAAGCCCTAAAGCCACTTTCACACCTAAGCCTTACCCGCGATGGCAACGCCATTGTTGCCAAAACCAACCTTGGTCGGTCTCAGCAGGTTGTCATCGCCGGACACATCGACACTGTTCCAGTGGCCGAGAACCTGCCATCGAAGCTGATGAGCTTTGAGCGTGAGCAAGTTATCTGGGGCCGTGGCACCGTGGATATGAAAGCCGGAGTTGCCGTGATGCTCAAACTTGCCGCCGAGATCATTGAGCCTGCCTTTGATGTGGTGTGGGTGTTCTATGACCAGGAAGAAATTGAAGCTTCCAAGAATGGGCTTGGCAGGCTGGTTCGAAACCACCCGGAGCTAATCAAGGGAAATTTTGCGATTTTGTGCGAGCCAACTGCCGCAACAATCGAGGGTGGCTGCAATGGAACCATGAGGATTGAAATTGCCCTGTCGGGAATAAAGGCCCATTCGGCAAGGCCTTGGATGGGATCTAATGCCATCCACAAAATTGGCGGAGTGCTGAACGTTTTGAATTCCTATATTCCAGAAGAGATAGAAGTAGATGGGCTGGTTTTTAGAGAAAGCCTGAATGCTGTTTTGGTTTCTGGCGGAATAGCTACCAATGTGATTCCAGATTCAGCGAGTGTGACTTTGAACTATCGGTTCGCGCCTTCAAGAAGTGTTGAAGACGCAACAAACTACTTGCGAACTTTGTTTCCTGATTCTTCGTTCACTGTTGTTGATAGTGCAGCGGGAGCAAGGCCTGGGATGAATTCACCAGAGGCTCAGGCTTTTGTAGCGGCTGTGAAGGCAAGTGTGAATCCCAAGTATGGCTGGACTGATGTTGCCAGATTCAGTGAAATGGGCATTCCAGCTGTCAACTATGGCCCCGGAGACCCCAACAAAGCGCATGCCGACGATGAAAACGTGCCAGCTAGCCAGATCTACGCCTGTGAAGCAGGCCTTCGAAATTTTCTAGCTCCAAATCTTTGATAAACTTGAGAGTCGGGCCAAATAGCCCAGGCAATTCAAGGAGTTTTTTATGGCAGCGATGAAGCCACGCACCGGTGATGGCCCAATGGAAGCAGAACGCGAGCCACGCGGCTTGATCATCTTGCGTGTTCCATTGGAAGGCGGAGGCCGTCTTGTGGTTTCAGTCAACGAAGAAGAAGCCAAGAACCTTCATAAGGTTCTAGAAGGCGTAGTTAAGAAGAAGAAGTAACCCGCTTGCTGGCAATCAGCAAGCCATCTCCAACTGGAGACAATGCAGAGACAAAATCTGCTTGGGTCGAAAACAATCTCAAAACATCTCGGTAAACAACCGTCGCATCATCGCGCATGGCCGGATCTGGCACGCGGTCTCGCCAAAGGGCGTGAGCTATAACAACAACCCCTCCAGGTCTTAGCAGCCTGGAAGCTTGGCTTAGCTGAGCTTCCAAATCTGAGCGATCAGCATCCAGTAAAGCTAGGTCATAAGCGGCATCTGCCATGTTCGACATAACCTCGGTGGCCTTTCCAGAAATCACTCGAGTTCTTCCCGGGGCAATCTTGGCGTCTTTGAAGGCAAGCTTTGCAGCTACCTGAAATTCAGGCTGAGAGTCGATGGTTGCCAAAACTGAATCCTCGGAAGCACTGAGCATCCAAAGCGCTGATACTCCAGCTCCGGTTCCGGCTTCGACGATGGCCTTGGCTCCAAGGGCGGAAGCTAGGACAGCTAGGTGAGCTCCGGCGCTTGGCGTGATGCACTCGATGCCGAGTTCCTCGGCACGGGCTCTTGCCTCGATGATGGCTGGGGACTCCGAGACGAAGTCCTCGGTGAATTTCCAGCTGGATATCTTGTCAACCATTTGTTAGCTCTCTCCTAAGCACAAAGCCTATTGTCCTGTGGGCAAAATACCCCGCAGCTAAGGAGGTAACCTAAATAGGTGTTCGGAATCTCAGGCGAAAAGCTATTAATCCTCGGGTTGATAGCGATTTTTGTCCTGGGCCCGGACAAGCTCCCTCACTACGCCCAACAGTTGGCCAGACTCGTGAAATCCCTAAAGCGTATGGCAGAAGGTGCCAAGGGTCAGCTGCAAACTGAAATCGGCGAAGAAGTGAACTGGAAACAGCTTGATCCGCGTCAATACGACCCGAGAAGAATTATCCGTGAAGCGCTCAGCGAAACCGAACCGGTAAATCCGGTTGCAGCGCTCAATCGACCAGTAACCCAGGTTCAGCCAAAACTTGCTAAGGGAGAAGTTGCGCCCTTTGATTCAGAAGCTACCTAAAGCTTCTTCATAACCTTCGCTAGGGCATTCATCAGAGGCGCCATCACCTTGTATTGGCGGGCACGAGATGGGAACTTCAGCAACCCAGTTGAAACACCAACGGTTCTAGCCTCGGTAAAGCGCAAGATTCCATACTTGCCGTTTCTTCGCCCAACACCGGATTGCTTCATTCCACCCATCGGGGAATCAACCGACGCCATAGCAGCGCGGAAGCCTTCATTGACGTTTACAGATCCTGCCATGATTCGACCCGCCACTTGCTTGGCTAGCTTTGTAGGTCCAACCACCGATGCATTGAGTCCAAACTCAGTGTCATTAGCGAGCTCAACTGCCTGATCGATGCTGTCGTAACCAACAACAGCAATTAGCGGACCAAATACCTCTTGGCGAGCCAGGCGCATATCTTCTGTGATGTCGGTCAAGACAGTTGGTGCGTAGTAGTAAGGACCAAGTTCAGGTAGCGCCTTGGCCCCGGCCAATACTTTCGCACCTTTACCAACCGCGTCAGAGACATAGTCCTGAACTCGGGTTAGCTGGTTGATGCCAGTTAGCGTTCCCAAATCTATCTCGAAATCATTACTCTTACCAACAGTGAGTGAGGTCACTCGCTCCGCTAGTTCTTTTTCAAATTCTGCCTTCATCGCATTTGGAACATAGATCCGCTCAATCGACACACAAAGCTGACCAGAGTTTCCAAAAGCAGCTGCAATTGCTTTTTCAGCAGCATCGGCAGGCTTAGCTCCTGGAAGAACAATCATTGGGTTCTTGCCTCCCAATTCAAGCGAGAATCCAATCAGTCTCTTCGCTGCCCTTTCGGCAACAATACGACCGGTGTTTGTCGATCCGGTGAATGCTACAAAATCCACCGAATCAGTAATTGCATTGCCAACGGTTGCGCCATCGCCAACCACAATTGTCCAAGCCGACTCAGGAATTCCTGCTTCGATAGCAAGTTGACGAGCGTAAAGAGAAACCAGAGCGGTCTGGTTATCCGCTTTTTGCACCACGCTGTTTCCAGCCACAAGAGCTGGCAAGATATCCAGCATCTGAAGAGCCAGTGGGTAGTTCCACGGTGTGATGACTCCAACAACTCCAACTGGTGAATACATAACGTAAGACTCGGTAAGTAGTGGAACTCCGGCAACAGTCTTTTGGGTCTTGAGGGTTTTAGGTGCAATTTTGGCGTTGTATCTCGCGGCTCCAAGGGAACCAGCAATTTCTTCAAATGCGTGAGCTCTGGATTTTCCAGTTTCTAATTGAAGCAAATCCATGACGTCATCCTGATTCTTCAAAATCAGATCATGAAGTTGGTAGAGAGCTTTAGCTCGTTCCTTGACGCTAACCTTGGCCCAAGCAGGCTGGGCAGCTCTTGCATTTGCTACAGCTTGTGCTACCTGGGCAACTGATAGCTGGGGAAGGTCATAGATTTTCTTACCCGTTGACGGGTTCACAATCGTCACCTGATCAGCGGATGCTGGTAAGTGGGCCAAAAGGTTAGGAATGCTGGTTTCGCTCATGCCCATAAGTCTACGAAGCAATTGCTATCTGGGGCTAAGCGGCAACTTTCTTCCAGCCAACTCTCGGCCAGCACCTGCAATTGCCCCAGCTATTTGCTCGATGGCTGAGGCAGCAGGATCCTCGGTGTTTTGGCCCAGTAGGGGATTACCGGAATCCGAGCCTTCCCGAAGTGGGACCGATATTGGAATCTGGCCTAGTAGCGGCACAGCCGTTCCCGATAGTTCCGAGAGGTGCTTAGCAACTAGCTCGCCACCACCGGAACCAAATAGTTCCATGCGGGTGCCACCGGTTTCTAGGTAGCTCATGTTTTCGATTACTCCGAAGATTGCCTGACCAGTTTGCAAACCAACGGCTCCGCTTCGCTCGGCAACTTCGCTTGCTGAAATCTGCGGTGTTGTGACAACGATGGTTTTGGCGGTTGGAAGTAGTTGACCCAAGGTGATTGCTATATCCCCAGTGCCTGGGGGTAGGTCAACAAGAAGAATGTCTAGATCTGCCCAGAACACATCCGATAGAAACTGTTCTATGGCTCGGTGCAGCATAGGTCCTCGCCAAGCAACTGGAGTGTTACCTTCTATAAACATTCCAATAGAAATCACCTTTACACCAAATGCCACCGGCGGCAGAATCAGCTCATCAACCCTTGTTGGCTTTTCGGTAATGCCAAGCTGGCCAGGAATCGAGAAACCGTAGATGTCAGCATCGATTAGTCCAACTCGTAGCCCTTGAGCTGCCAAAGAAACAGCCAAGTTGGCGGTGATAGTTGATTTACCAACTCCGCCTTTTCCGGATCCAATCAGAAAGATGTTTGTCAGAGTGTTGTTATCGAAGGGGTTGTGCTTTAGTGGCTTTCCTCCGCGAAGCTTCGCCTTTAGAGCATCCCGCTCTGCCGGAGTCATAACAGTAAGTCTGATGATTGCTTCGCTAACGCCTGCGACTGATTCAACGGCTTGCTTGGATTCGGATTCGATTCTTCGAGCTGCTGGACACCCAGTGATAGTGAGTTTGATCTCGACATCGGCAACGCCCTCAGCACTGACTGAGATTTCGCCCACCATGTCGAGTTCAGTTAGGGGGATTCGAAGCTCAGGGTCGATGACCTTAGATAGAGCGTCGCGGATGGCTTCTTGCACCCCTTAACTCTAAGGGTTCACTCTTTCGTGCGAGAATGGAGAACATGAGCCCAAAGCAAATCGAAGGCATTCCTGAAGGTCAGTCCATCGCTTCCTTCACCGACTACAAGCAGGCTGTTTCCTACGTCGAAAAGATGATTGAGAACAACTTTCCTGCTCGCTCGGTTTCAATTGTTGGAACTGATCTAAAAACCGTTGAATCAATCAAGGGCAAGCTCGGCTACGGTCGAGTATCGCTATCCGGCGCGCTCACCGGCTCATGGCTTGGAATGTTTTTTGGATTAATCTTTGGAGCAACAGGCGCTGGCACAGAAGCGGTTCTGCTAACAAACGTCACCGCTGGAGTTGTAATCGGTGCTGGTATCGGAATGCTAATCAATGTGATTCGATTCAGCTTGACCAAAAACCGCAGGGGTTTTATCTCGGGTCAAATGGTGGTTGCTAAAAAGTACGAGATTGTTGTTCCAGCACAGCAACTAGAACTTGCCAAGAAGGCGGTCTCAGACGCCAAACCAAAGACTGCGAAGCCAGCTAAAAAATCTAGCTGAGTTTTGCCATCCAAGCTTCGATCTCATCCGGTTTTCTTGGCAAAGCGCGAGATAAATTCTCGACTCCGTTAGCGGTCACCAGGACATCATCTTCAATTCGAATTCCGATTCCTCGGAATTTCTCCGGGGCTAGAAGATCATCGGCGTGGAAGTAGAGCCCTGGCTCGATGGTGAAAATCATGCCTTCTTTTAGCTCAGCATCCAGATACATTTCTTTTCTGGCCTGAGCGCAGTCGTGCACATCAATCCCTAGGTGGTGGCTGGTGCCGTGCACCATCCAGCGGCGGTGGAACTGCTTATTCTCATCGAGTGATTCCTCAGCGCTAACCGGAAGAATTCCCCAGTCGGCAGTTTTTTGAGCAATCACCTTCATAGCTGCAGCGTGAATCTCGCGGAACTTGATTCCAGGCTTAGCGATTGCAAAAGCCGCATCGGCAGCTTCAAGAACAGCCAGGTAGATATCTTTCTGGGCCTCTGTGAACTTGCCAGCTACCGGAAGAGTTCTTGTGATATCTGCTGTGTACAGTGAATCAGCTTCTACGCCGGCATCAACTAGTACTAGCTCGCCCTGCTTTACTTCGCCGTCGTTTGATATCCAATGCAGCACGCAGGCGTTTTTGCCAGCAGCCGCAATGGTGTCGTAGCCAAGATCATTTCCTTCTTGCCGAGCCCTCGCGAAAAAGGCAGTTTCGATTACTCGCTCGCCTTTAGGGATGCCGACAGATTTTGGTAGCACGCGAACAATATCTTCAAAACCTCGAACGCTTGCGGCTACGGCAAGGCGCATCTGTTCGATCTCGTAAGAATCTTTGATGAGTCGAAGCTCTGAAACAAACTGGGCAAGTTCTTGGTTTTCAAGATCTAGCTTGTCTGCGCCTTCAAGGTATGCAACTAGTTCTGCTAGATCTCTGGTTTCTATATCCAGCAAGCTTGAGATTTCTTCAAGAGTCGGCCGTGCTCCTACCCAGAACTCGCCAATTGCAGGGTTAGCAAAGAACTCATCGGAGTCTTTTCCGGCAGTTGGGCGAAGGAACAGTATGTCTTTGTTTTGCTTGGTGTCGATAACAAGTACTGAGTCGGCAACTGTCCTGGAGCCCCAACCGGTGAGATGAGCAAAGGCTGCGTGAGGGCGGTAGCGATACTCGGTGTCGTTAGATCTAGTCTTTGGAGCTCCAGCTTCAATAACAAGAACTTTGCCTGGAAATGCTGCAGCTACAGCTTGACGTCTAGTTTTGGCAAAAGGTGCGACCGGATCTTGTGCCACCTTGACTGGAGCGTTGTCGGCCCAACCACTTGATATGTAGTCAAGGAATTCTTTGCTGTGAGGGGTGCGGGATCTGGTTGCACCCTTATCTGGATTTTCCGCCTGATTCATCCCTCCATTGTGTCATTGCCCACGGGGAATTTTGTTTTGCGTAGTCTAGGAATAACAAGATAAGGGCAATAACTTATGGTCAAGATCGACCTACATACCCACTCAACCCGCTCAGATGGGCTTGATTCGCCGAGCGAACTGATTGCCAACGCTGCCAAGGCAGGCGTTAATGTGATTGCCCTAACCGATCACGACACCGTTTCGGGCTGGGACGAAGCTCGCGGTAAAGCATTTGAGATGGGGTTGGGGTTTGTCCCCGGAATTGAAGTCACCTCTGTTTCTGATATCCAACGTTTCGGAAAAACTATTCGTATTTCGGTGCACCTTCTGGCATACCTTCCAGACCCAGATCACGAAGCGTTAGAGATTGTCTTGGGCGATACCGTCGCAACGAGGGAAGCAAGAGGCCGAGCAATAGTTGAAAAACTTGCTGAGCAGATTCCAATTACTTGGGAAATGGTTTTGGAGCACTTAGATGAAGGTGCGACCATAGGTCGCCCCGCTATTGCCGACACTTTGGTGTCCATGGGATTAGTAGCCGATAGAAGTGCGGCCTTTGACTATTACCTTTCTACCGATGGGCCGTTCTACGTTTCACACTCCACTGTTTCTACCCTTGAGGCAATTGGTCTTATCAGGCAGGCCGGGGGAGTGCCTGTTATTGCTCACCCGTTGAAGGGTGTAGGTCCTGATACCGACCCAGAAGATCTCCCGCTCGCCCACTTTGAGGAAATGATTGCAACCGGTTTGCAAGGTGTTGAGGTTTACCACCGCGACGTTCCAGAAACTGCCAGAAAGTGGCTGCTAGAACTTGCCCACAAACATGAGCTTGTTGTCACTGGATCAAGTGACTATCACGGGGTCTCAGGAAAGCCAAACCAACTTGGCGAGAACACAACTTCTCAGGAAATGTTGGATCGAATTGTTGTGCTTGGAACTGGAACTAAGCCTTCGCTTTAGCTTTGTCCACCGCGAGTGCGGTTTCTAGTTTTTGAGCTTCTAGGCGGACGAGGTTCTGATCTAGGCTCTGAAGATCCCGACTTACTGTCTTTCGAATCTGATTTAGGTCTTGCTGATCCGCTTCTTGGAGCAGAGCGCTTTTGTCCTGGTCTACCACCTCGATCTCCTGCTGGCTTGGCACCTTCAACCCTGGTTGATGCTTTGATTCTTCCCTTGGTTCCAGCTGGAATGTTCAGATCAGAAAAAAGATGTTCAGAGCTTGAGTAGGTTTCCATAGGTTCTGGTTGGCCGAAGGAAAGTTCTTTGTCGATGTGTGTCCAGCGAGCTAGATCTTCCCAGTCCACGAATGTGACGGCAGTTCCAAGTCTTCCGGCACGGCCGGTTCTGCCAACTCGGTGAAGGTATGCCTTCTCATCTTCTGGAACTGAGTAGTTGATTACATGAGTTACGTCGTCAACATCAATACCTCGGGCTGCAACCTCAGTTGCTACCAGGATGTCTTTTTTGCCTGTACGGAAAGCAATCATTGATTTTTCTCGGGCTTCTTGAGACATGTCTCCATGCAGCGCGCTTGCGTTAAAGCCGCGGTCAATTAGCTCATCGGAAAGCTTGGCAGCTTGGCGCTTAGTGCGGCAGAAAATTACTGTCTTACCTCGGCCTTCGGCCTGCAGGATGCGACCAACTACTTCATCTTTATCCAGTGAGTGGGCACGGTAAACAAACTGCTTGATGTCGGCTTTGGTTAGTCCTTCGTCGGGGTCGTTTACTCGAATGTGTACCGGCTTGTTTTGGTACTTTCTTGCCAAAGAGACGATGGCTCCTGGCATCGTTGCCGAGAACAACATGGTCTGGCGATTTTCTGGGGTGTAAGCAAAAAGTCTTTCAACATCTGGCAAGAATCCAAGATCTAGCATTTCGTCTGCTTCATCTAGCACCATGAACTGAATGCTGGTTAGATCTAGCTTTTTCTGTTTGGAAAGATCAATTAATCGTCCAGGGGTTCCAACAATGATCTGCGCCCCCGCGTCAATCTCTGCAACTTGTCCTTCGTACGCTTTTCCGCCGTAAATGGCCGCAACTGTTGTTGAGCGATTACTGCAGGCAAGCTTTAGATCTTCTGCAACCTGGATGGCTAATTCTCTAGTTGGAACAACTACCAATGCTTTTGCGCCGTGTGATGGGTCTTTGCCCAAGCTCTGAATAAGAGGTAGACCAAAGCCGAGAGTCTTTCCGGTTCCAGTTTTTGCCTGACCGATGATGTCTTGTCCGGTTAGGGCAAGCGGGATGGCCTGCTCCTGGATTGGAAATGGGCTGGTAATTCCACGGGCCTCTAGGGCCTCGGATATATCGCTGTCGATACCTAGATCTTTGAAAGTCAAAATGCTCCTATATATGCTCTTCCTACTCTACTTGCACCCTTGCTAAGGCGTATATGCTTGAAGGATGTTCGAGTGGCTGAAGGCGTTTCGCAAAAAGGTTGGAAAGCTTGTTCTTCCTGATCGTGAAGAAAAAACTGGTCGCAACCAGGGCAAGGTAAACCTAAAGCCATACACTCCAGAACCTAAGGCTTACCTAGGTCAACTGGCATATCTGTTGCTTTCAAACTTTGAAATTCTCACTAACGAGCTTAAGTACTCACCAACCACCCAATACAAAGCTGAGCTATCAGAAGCTGCTGCCAAGAGTTTTGAAAAATACCGCACCGTTTCAAAAAAGCTGGTTGGTTTGGGATTTGATGTCACCGATTCGATGGATCCATTCACCGACCGAGTCGACACTTTTCACTCCAGAACCGCTGGCATTGACTGGTACGAATCGGTAATCAAGATCTACTTGGTATCCGGATTGCTGGATGATTTCTATGGACGACTTGCAGCAGGCCTGAACAAGGAGCTTCGCGAAGCTGTTGAGAAGGCACTTTCGGATAAGACCTTCGAAAAGTTTGCCAAGAAGGTTCTAGTTGAAGGCATGGCCGCCAACCCACAACTCGAATCTCGGCTAGCGCTTTGGGGAAGGCGCCTGATGGGGGATGTCCTGCTCGAAGTTAGGGCTGCCTTTGACAATCGCAAGCTTGCTGGAGTCGATAAGAATTCAAAGCTGACTCTTGAGCAGGAGCGAAAAGTAAACCTTGAGTCTTACTCAAAGATTGAGCCGCTAGTGACCGAAATGATCGCGGCTCACTCGCTTCGAATGGATGCGGTCGGACTTACCGCGTAGCAGCTAGTGCTTGCTCGTCCAACTTTGCGCGGTGCTTATCTAGCGCCTTTGATCCAAAGAACATCGCTACCGGCATTCCAAGCATCACAATCGACCAGATCCAGGCGTCGGTGTAGCCAAAGCCAAGCCAGGTAAGCAAAACCCAAAGAACCGATCCTGTTGCCAGTCCGATTACTGGTGGAACAAAAGACCCGTAGCGGTCAGAGCCAATTTGAACGTATGGTGCGACAAGACCAAGGATTGCAGCATAAAAAACAATGAATAGAAATTCCATTAGGCGATGAACCCAACCCTTCTAGCTTCCTCTGCGCCGATCTCTAGGTAGGCAAGGGCTTCGGTAGGAACCAAAAAGACGTTACCTTTTGAGTCGGTTAGGTTGATCAGCTTTGAGCTGGACTCGATTGCTTCAGCAACCTTTTTCTCAACTGCCGCCGCTGACTCCGATGTGTCGAAACTTAGCTCGCGAGCTGAGTGCTTGATGCCGATTCTGATGTCCATGACCAACCTTTCTGGTACTAGATTACGGCCATTTTACAAAGACTCGAACCAGGTGTCAGAGGGCTTTAGTATCTTGGGGGAATGACCGATGTGAAATTTGTGCAATCAACACGCTTTTCATCTGTCAACTCCCTTGATCTATCCCCAACCCAGAAAAAAGTTAGAGACCTTCCTTTAGATACCGTCACGCCAGTGTTTGGCTCTCCAGGTTCTGGCAAAACTGCGGCACTGGTTTCCCGATTCTTATCTCTTACAGCTAGCGGGCTTGAAACAGACCAGATAGTGGTGATCGCCGCAACCCGCGAATCAGCTAACACACTTCGCGATCAGTTGGCTCTGGAATTCCAAGGGGCAACCGCAGGTCCGCTCGCCAAAACCTTAACCAGCCTTGCGTTTTCGATTTTGGCTGAAGGTGCAAAGCGTGAGGGAAAGAAAGCTCCGGTTCTAGTTAGCGGTAGCGAGCAAGATCAGCTTCTAAAAGAAGTACTAGCTGAACTAGATCAAAGCCTCTGGCCCAAGCATCTTGATTCCACAGTTCGTTCGCTAACTGGCTTTCGAACCGAACTTCGAGATTTGATTGCAGCTTGCCTGGAACACGGAATTTCACCTAACGAACTAACTGAATTAGGAAAAGCCCAGGGGTTGACTGAGTGGATTGCATCGGCTGCTTGCTACGCAAGCTATTTGAAAAAACTCAAGGAGTCCGATAGGGCGCGCTATGACTCCGCTTCCTTGCTTCGTTCCGCTGCCATAGCTCTTGAGTCAGTGGATACGTTCCCGGCAGAGCTAGCCAAGCTTTCAGCGGTCTTGGTTGATGATGCCCAGGAGCTAACGCCAGCAGCAGCAGAGCTGCTGTTTCAGCTAACCCGATTTGGCGCAGGCTTGATGCTTATTGGCGATCCAGATGTTGCAACACTCGGATTTAGGGTTGCTAATCCAAAGACTATGACTGAGCTTTGTGAGCGCATTGGTTCCAGGTCCGGCAAAAGAATCGAACCAATCTTTTTGGAGCCAACTCACGCAATTCGTCGACCTGAAATTTCAGCTGCACTTGCCAAGATCAGCTCATCAATTGATGCAGCTCGTGCCGGAAGGCAACGAAAAGGGCTGAATCCACCAGCAGCAGCAAAAACTAACGAAGAGGGTATGCAGGTTCGAGTCTTTCGCTCCGAGAGCGAGGAGTTTTCCTTTGTTGCTGGCGAGCTTCGACGAAGGCACCTGTTTGACGAAATTCCTTGGTCGAAGATGGCCGTTGTTGCAAGATCTCGACCAGCGCTTGAAAAACTTGCTTTGACCCTCAGCGCAGAATCAGTTCCCGTTCAGGTTGTCGGTTCTGCAACATCCTTGCGAGACGATCACTCTTCAGGACAGCTTCTCAAACTTGCGAAGGTTTGTTTGAGCGATGAGCCAGTAGGGCTAGAGCTAGCCACCGAGTTGCTCACTTCCGAGTTTGGGGGATTGGACCAGCTTGGAATATTGAGGCTGAAGCGTTCGCTTCGAAAGCAAACGGAAGATTATGAAGGCTCATCTGAGCAGCTACTGCTGGAAGCCTTTGCAAACCCAAATTCACTTTCCATAATTCGAAGCCCAGAGGCAAGACAAGCCGAGAAGCTAGTTCGCCTAATGGAAAAAACCAAAGAGCTTGGAAACCAAGTTGGCACAACAGCCGAGGCAGTGCTTTGGAATTTAGTTTCTGAAACTGGGGTGCTCAAGCGCTGGGAGAATTTATCTCGCGGGGTATCCGAGATTGCTATCCAGGCTGGAAGAAATCTTGATTCGATTCTTTCGCTGTTTGCCGCTGCAGCCAGGTTTGCCGAGCGCTACCCAAGTGCTCTGGCTATTGAATTTATTCAGGATCAACTGGAGCGTGAGATTCCAGAGGATTCGCTAGCGCTGAATAACCGAAGTGGTGAGTACGTAGCTCTTCTTACTCCTTCGGGCCTTATCGGAAAGCGCTTCGACACTGTTGTGTTGCCAGGGCTAAGCGAAGGGGTTTGGCCAAATCTAAAGCCTCGATCTTCATTGCTTGGCGCAAATGTTCTAGATGCGTTGGTTGCAGGGGAGATAACCCAAGCTCGTGAGCTAAAGCGCTCAGAGCTTCCAGGGGAGCTTCGAATGCTAAACAAGGCAGCTGGAGCTTGTGGTCAGCTTCTAATTCTTTCCGCAACCGATAAAGAAGATCAGCAGCTTTCACAGTTCCTGCCTTTGGTGCACGGTAGCTACCCGCAAACAGAGTCAAATGTAGCCAAGACTTACACTCTTCGGTCAATTGTTGGAGAACTCCGCAGAGAACTTGCCTCGGGTAAGTCCTCAAATCCTGAACAAGCCGCGCTTGGGCTGGCGCGCCTTGCTGCTGCTGGTGTGCCTGGGGCATCACCTAGAAGTTGGTATGGACTACTTCCCGTTTCCACAACTGAGCCGCTGACTGATTTAGAAAATCAGCAGCTGCAGATTCGTCCATCACAGCTCGACAATTTCTTGCAGTGCCCACTTCACTGGTTTATCGAAACTCACGGAGGATCGGCTGGATCTTTTCAGGCCTCACTTGGCTCACTGATCCACGAGGTTTTGGAAGCAACAGATTCCTCAGATATTGCAGAGCTTGAAAAGCTAAAGCTTTCACGTTGGAACTCTTTGGAGTTTGAAGCCGACTGGCTGGAAGATTTAGGTAAACGCCAAGCAGCCCGAATGCTGTCAAACCTTGCTGAGTACCTGAAGCAGTTTGAATCAGACGGTGGTCGGGTTTTAGCCAAAGAGCAAAACTTTAGCTTCGAACTTGGAAACATTATGGTTCGTGGGCAAGTTGACCGAATAGAGCAACTAGCCGATGGCAATGTTGTCATTGTTGACCTAAAAACCGGAAAACCAACCGCAACAGCTGCTGAAACTTTGGTGAATCCTCAACTCGCCCTTTATCAAATGGCAGTTCTAGAAGGTGGCTTCAAAGAACTAGATGCAATCGACCCCAAGCAACTTGCTGGAGCAAAGCTACTTATAGTTGGGGGAGCCAAGGCCCAAGAGCGCAAGCAGCCAGCGATGGACGCTCAAGAATCAGCCAGATTCAAAAAGCTTTTGCTGGATTGCTCTGAAGGAATGTCGAAATCGGTATTTGTAGCGGAACTTTCTAATCACTGTGAATCGGAAAGATCTTACGGCTCTTGCTCGCTACATCTAACTCCGGCGGTGAGCTATGTCGGCTAGATACTCAGCGCCTGAGATTTTCAAGGTCATTAAAGAATTTGACCTTGCTCCAGAAAAGATTGATGCCATTGAAAACGCGCCACTTGATTCCCCAGCCTTGGTTGTTGCAGGTGCGGGAAGTGGAAAAACTGAACTGCTGGCAGTTCGTGTGCTTTGGTTGGTAGCCAATGGCTACGCTCGACCTGAACAGATTCTTGGACTTACCTTTACTCGTAAAGCCGCCACTGAGTTATCCAAGCGAATCTTCGAGGCTTTGTTGAAACTTCGTGAAACTAGCTACTGGCCCGAGGGTGTCGATTATGAATTCGTCGCACCTACTATCTCCACCTACAACGCCTTCTCGAATCAAATCTTTAGGGATAACTGCTTGTCGTTGGGGTACGAGAGTGAGTCAACGCTGCTCAGCGAAGCAGCTGCCTTCCAGCTGGCTCGTGAGGTGTGCGTTCGATACGGGTCGGATGTTTCTGGATCTCTCAGCGATCTTGACCTGAATCTAGACACCCTGGTGCAGAAAGTGCTTGAACTATCCCAAGCCCTGAGCGATAACGGCCAGAGTGCGGATGCAGTACGAAGTGTTATTGAATTTACCGCCAACCACATCGGCTCTTTGCCAAAAAAGGCCGGAGCGGAAGTCGATTCGCGCTTTGTCTACATCGAAGAAATTGTGGAGGGTCTGAAGCCAACGCCTTTAATTGCTGAACTCGCTGAGAGATTCCAGCAGGAAAAAAAGCGCAGATCGGTGGTGGATTACTCAGATCAAGTTGCCCTAGCATACAAAGCAGTCTCCGAGAATGCTCAAGCCGCCGAGCTGATCAGAGAGAATTTCACGACTATCTTGCTTGATGAGTATCAAGACACTTCCGTTTTGCAAACCAAGCTCTTATCGACACTATTTGGCAACAGTTCCGTCTTTGCAGTTGGAGATCCAAATCAGTCAATCTATGGCTGGCGTGGAGCAAGCTCTTCAAACCTGGATCAGTTTGGACAAGACTTTGGAAGCGTTAGGCACTTCTCTCTTCAAACTAGCTGGCGAAACCCAATCAAGGTTTTGGAAATGGCAAACAAAATTGCTTTGCCGCTTCAGGAGCCGGCAAGCTACGAGAAAGCGTCATCGGGAACTGAGCATGTGCTTCCGGTCAAGCTCGCGCCTAAACCCGACGCTATTGAAGGAACTACTGATTTTGCCTTTGAGCAAACCATTGAGGACGAGGCAAACGTTGTTGCGAACTGGCTCAAGCCAGCTGCAACGGCAGGTAAGAAGTGTGCCGTGCTGATGCGCAAGCGATCTTCGATGGCTTTGTTTGTTGAGAAGCTGCAGGCTGAAGGAATAGAGGTAGAAGTTGTCGGGCTCGGGGGACTACTCGAGATGCCCGAGATCGTCGATTTGGTTTGTTCTCTCAAGGTTGTGCAGCGAGTCGATTCGGGCAGTGAACTGATTCGATTGCTCACCGGTGCCAGATGGCGAATTGGTATCAAGGACATAGATCGCTTGTTTGTAATAGCCAGGAAGCTTTCTGGCCCAAGGCAAGAAGGAGTGTTCCGCGAAGAGATAACAATCGTCGAGGCCCTAGACCTAGTTCTCAACGAAAAACTCGAGCTACTGAAAGAGTTTTCTGAGGAGTCGCTTACTCGGTTGCAAGAGGCGGCAAAGCTGTTTCAGAATCTTCGCTCCTCCACAGCCCTACCACTGTCGGATTTTGTAAGGCTGTGTGCCGAGGAGCTGTGGCTGGATATTGAGCTGCGCGCCAATCCAAAGCTTGCTAACCCCCTGGCCCAGCTGAACTCGTTCTATGAAATCGTTGCCGGATTTGGATCGAATTCTGCAAGTGCACTTCTCGGCCAGTTCTTGAACTGGCTCGAGTACGCGACCAAGAAAGAGCGCTTTGAGATTCCGCGGGTGACCCCAGGAGCTGGCGTTGTTCAGGTTCTCACCATTCACGCGGCTAAGGGACTTGAATGGGACTTTGTTGCAATTCCAAACTTGGTGGAAGATGATTTCCCTTCAAAGCCAAGATCAGTTTCAGGTTGGTTATCGGGAGCTGAACTTCCTTACCCACTTCGCGGAGACACCGGATCTTTACCGGTGTTTGATTTTCAAGCTGCAGCGATTCAGTCCGAACTAAAAGCCGCAACTGATCAGTTCAAGTCAGATAACAAGGAGCACCAGCTTCGAGAAGAGTTCAGGCTCATTTACGTTGCGATAACCAGAGCAAAAGAAGCACTGCTTCTTTCAGGCTCCTATTGGAAGCCAGCCAACTCTGGTTCTAGAAAGCCTTCTCGGTTTATGACAGAGCTAGCCGAAGGTAACTTCCAATTTCCAGATTTAGATACAGCAGAAAATCCACTCGATTTATCTCCTCGACAAAAATCTTGGCCTCTAGAGCCAATCGGTGAAGTTTATGCCGCGATTGTCGAGAATTCAGCGTCAGAGGTGGATAAAGCCTCGGCGAAGCTAGAGCGCATAAGCGCGCAGGATCTAAGAAGCTCGAGTATCCATCAAGAAATCGATCTGCTACTAAAGGAGCAAGATGATCGCATACAAAGACTTGGTCAAGTTGAACTGCCAGTTCGTATCCCGGCTTCAAAGTTCAAGGAGTTCATAACTGATTTGCCAGCGCAGGCTGCCAGGTATCTAAGACCGGTTCCAACCCAGCCTTATCGAGCCACCAAAGCAGGTACCGCTTTTCACTCCTGGGTTGAGGATTTCATCGTCTCGGAAGTTGATGATGCACCAAAGGAGATACTTGAGCTAACGGAGGTCTTCAAGAACTCTAGGTTCAAGAATCTAACCCCAGCGGATGTTGAAATTGAGATTAACTTAACCCGTGGTTCAAACACCTTTGTTTGCAAGTTGGATGCAGTTTTTCAATCCGGTGATCGATTCGAAATTGTGGACTGGAAGACCGGGGCTGCGCCCAAGGACAAGGCCACCGAGCAGCAGATGATTCTTCAGCTTGCTCTATACCGATTCGCCTATTCCGCGCTCAAGAAGATTCCAATTGAGCAAATCGATGTTTGCTTCTACTTTGTTGGGGACGACATTGAGCTGCGCCCAGAGAAGGTTCCCGCTCCAGAAGAGCTAGTGAAGATGTGGGAAGAGCTGTTTACTTAGAACAGTTCGTCGTTTTTGATTGCAGGAGCTGCTGGCTCACTTGCTAGCTTGGCCTGAGCAATGGAAGCTGCCAGGGGAGCGGCGTGAACTCGCTCTGCTTTGCCAGTTTCTACTTCTTCGGTTAGCACCAAGAGCATGCCAACGGCATCTTCGATGATTTCCTGATTTCCAGTTGAGTAGCCGTGCAGCAGCCAACGAGCAAGTTCTAGCTCGCTGTATAGCAGTGCGCGTGGCCAAATGTTGCTGTCAGCCCCAGGCCTTGCTTCGAAGTAGCGAGCGAGAAGGTTCCTGGAAAGCTCAGGGGCTGCGCCTCCAAGAATCCAAGAAAGATCTTCGGCAGGGTCTGCGATTCGAAGCCCTGACCAGTGCAATACTCCAGAAACCTTTCCATCAAGCTCAAGAACGCTTTGGCCATTTAGGCTGCCGTGAATCACAGTTGGCTGGTAGCGGAACAAGCTGGCATCTTCCAGCGCTTGTTCCCAGCGGTAAAGCAGAACCGGTGGAACTTTTCCAGTCTGAGCTGCTCGGTCAAGTTCTGCTACTCGGTATTTCAGGTTTGAGGCCGGGTCCAGTTCTGGGAAACCAGCGTTCTGCACTAGCTCAACAGGAAGTTTGTGGATTGCAGCAATTGAAGTGGCAATGCTGAGGGTCAAATCAGAAAGTGGCTCAACTCGGCTGATTTCGATTGGGTTGCCATAGACAAAGTTGAACACCATTGCTCTTTGACCATCTGAATCCTGGGTGCCACCAACTAGCTCGCTTAGCTCAAAGGGGAGGTTTAGGCGAATGACGGGTGTGAAAGTTTTGATTGCTCGAATCTCAGCTTCCAGTTCAGTTCCTGCGCTGGCGCTATTGGCCATTCGAACTACAAAGTGTTCACCGCTTTTAGCGGTTAGGAGGGCTGCGTCGAAAGCACCGGAAGCTCCACCATCAAGGTTCTTCACCTGGGCGAAGTCAAACTGGGGAACGGCGTCCTTCGCTAGGGCCGCTAAAATCAAGGGAGATCTAGCCATGTTTTTAAGGTTAGACAACGTTGCCCGATCTATTCAGTTTCGCCACGCGAGGGATAAAGTGAGCCAGAATCAGCTGCCACCATTAGCTCGCTCGGCGCTGGATAGAGACTACTTATTGCGGGCCAATAGCGACCTGTTTGCCGTTCTTCGTGATCAAGCCAACTCAATGGCATTACTTATCCATCAAGGCAAGGTGTTGCTGGGTCAAGACTTATCCCTTTCACTTATTCCGCTTAGCTCGGCCCCTGCGGCAAAAGTGATGGTGTACCTAGGCAAAAGCACTGAGGACGCATCCTCGGTCGCTGCCGGCAGCGCGATCTGTCTTGTGGTGATTGATCAGGCGCAAGCCAATTCGATCGAACCAAACCCCGAGCGTTGGATTTCCCTTCGGTCAACCGGTGCAGGGCTATCCGATCTGGATGCTGGAATCTTTACCCAGGCTTTGGCCCTAAGCAATTGGCACCAGAGCCACACTCATTGCCCAAGTTGCGGCAGCGAAACTGCCATTGAGCAGGGAGGTTGGGTGCGCAGGTGCACACTTGAAGATCTGGAATTGTTTCCAAGAACTGACCCAGCGGTTATTGTTTCGATCATCGACGAGAACGATCGAATCCTGCTTGGCTCGCAAGGAATCTGGGAGCAAAATCGTTGGTCGATTCTTGCTGGCTTTGTTGAGCCGGGAGAGTCGCTCGAGGCGGCAGTGGCCAGAGAGATGAAAGAAGAATCCGGGCTGGATGTCACTGATGCCAAATACACCTATTCCCAAGGTTGGCCTTACCCGTACTCACTGATGCTTGGATTTAGTGCCAGGGCAAACTCCTCGCAACAGCTTCGTCCAGACGGTGAGGAAATCACAAAGCTTCGCTGGTTTTCTCGCGAAGAGCTCGCTTCTGAAGCAAAGGAGATTCTGCTGCCTGGTCGAGCAAGCATCTCAAGGGCCATGATTGAGCTTTGGTTTGGTAAAGAAATAGTTTCTGCAACCGAAAATGCGAGTAATGGCAAGCGCTAACGCCGAGAGTATTCTCGCAGGCCTCGATCCCAAGCAACAGGCTGCTGCTCAATCGTTGGTTGGCCCCACCTGCATACTTGCTGGAGCAGGAACTGGAAAAACCAGAACAGTCACCCATCGCATCGCCTACGGAATTGCAACTGGGCATTTCGCCGCTAACCGCGTGCTGGCACTTACCTATACAAACCGGGCAGCAGGGGAACTTCGCTCTAGATTACGTGCACTTGGCGTCGGAGCAGTCTCGGTTAGAACCTTCCATGCTGCTGCTCTTGCACAGCTTGAGTACTTCTGGCCCCAACTAGTTGGTGTTCCAGCTCCATCGATTCTGGATTCCAAAGCCAAGCTAATCGGAATCGCTGCTAAATCCTTGTCAATCAATCTCGATAACGCAGCTCTTAGGGATATGGCAAGTGAGATTGAGTGGCGAAAGTACTCGATGCTATCGATGGATGAGTATGCCCAGCTTGCAGATGCAAGGCCTAAAGTTGCCGGACTTTCCTTTCAGAAAAACCTTGAGATCCAAAAGCTATACGAGCAAGAAAAGATTCGCGCACAAAAACTCGATTGGGAGGATGTTCTGGTTCTGACTCTTGGACTTCTAAAAGCTGAGCCACGTGCCCTAGCTCACGTTCAAAGTCAGTATCGTTTCTTCACAGTCGATGAGTACCAGGACATCTCGCCGCTTCAGCATGCACTTTTGGATCAGTGGCTTGGTGAGCACGCTGAGCTTTGTGTGGTGGGGGATCCAAACCAGACCATTTACTCTTTTACTGGAGCAAGTAGTGAATTCCTCCGGAACTTCGCAGATCGATTCCCGGGAGCCAGCATTGTTGATCTAACAACCAACTACCGCTCCACAAAGCAGATAGTTGCTTTCGCAAATCGTCTAACTAGCGATGCAGCTCTTGGTGGAGAACTAGAGGCGGCAGGTCCTGCCGGCCTTGCTCCGCAGGTAGCAAGTTTCGAATCTGCCCAGGCCGAATCCAAGGCCGTTGCCACAGCAATCTCCGAAGCAATCGCGGGCGGGGTTTCAAAAAGCGACATCGCAGTTTTGTATCGCATCAACAACCAATCTGAGCTTCTAGAGCGCGCACTAGATGCACTCGGAATCAGCTATCAACTGCGTGGAGGAGAGCGCTTTTTTGCTCGAGCTGAAATCAAAAGCGCGGTTCAGCTAATTCGCGCTGAAGCGCTAAGCCCTTCGGGTAAGCCTTTGCACCAGGCGGTAAGTGACATCGTTCGCTCTCTTGGTTGGCAAGCTAACAAGCCAACTGAGGTAGGAGTGGTTGCAAGCAAGTGGGAGGCGCTAAACGCTTTGCTTTTGATGTTGGATGATCTTCCAGAAGGTGCCGGTATCAAAGACTTCGCACTTGAGCTGGCAGACCGCGCTCACTCGCAGCATGAACCAACTACCGACGCTGTGACGTTATCCACTATTCACGCAGCTAAGGGTTTGGAGTGGCCAATGGTGTTTATTGTTGGACTGAACGAAGGCTATCTTCCAATCTCTTACGCCAAGACTGAAGCTGCCATTCAAGAAGAAAAGCGCTTGCTGTATGTCGGAATCACTAGGGCGATGCGAGATCTAAGGCTTTCCTTTGCAACGTTTGATGCATCCAGAGAAAGATCCCCATCGCGTTTTATTGCGGTACTGCAACCTGGTTTAGCTAAGTAGATCCCGAAGGGCTGCATCCATGTCATCTTCTGGAGCGCCATTTGAAAGCTTGGCAATCAATGCAGTCGGGTCGGCGATATCTGCTTCGGTCGGCAAAAGATCTGGGTGTGACCATATGGCGTCACGTTTTTGAATTCCAACCGCATCTGTGATCGCATTCCACATCGCTGATGCTTCACGTAGTTTTCGAGGACGAAGCTCCAATCCAATTAGGGTAAGAAATGTCTTCTCCGCTGGCCCTCCCGAGGAGCGCTTTCTGCGAACAAGTTCAGCAATGGCCGCTGATCTTGGTAGACGCACAGTTGCTTTTTGGGTCACGCAGTCCACCCAACCTTCGATTAGGGCAAGCACTGTTTCGATTCGCTCAAGAGCAACTGTCTGGGCGGGAGTTCGCGGAGCAATCAGGGCTCCCGATTCAAATGCTTTTTGGATGTTTCCAATTTCGTTCGGATCAAAGTTTTCAGACATCTCAACAATGCGAGTGTTGTCAATTGAAATCTCACGGGCATAGGCAGTGATTAGATTCACCGTGTATTCGCGTAGCCACTTACTCTGTTTGAAGAGTCTGGCGTGGGCAAGTTCTCTAACTACAAAGTAGAAGTAGACCTGATCTGATTCTTCTTCCAGGGATTCAACAAGCTCGGCCAAGTTCTGGGCAACAAAGGCAGGGCGTGGTTCTTTGAATATTGGAAGGCCAATATCGCCTGCACTAAGAACTTCTTCAGATAGCCGCCCGAGTGCTTGACCCATCTGCATGGCAAACATTACCGAGCCTGCCGATTTCATGATCCCACTGGCTTGAGACATAAAGCCCGAAAATTCTTCCGGCAGATTCTCTTGGAAGTTTTCTGTCAAAGCTTCCGACATGCGGTTAGCAACGGGAGTCGCTAAGTCTTTGAAAAGACCTAGTGAATCGACCACCCAAAGTTCACGCGATAACAGTTTTGGTTCGGAAGTTATTGATGCAACCTCTGTTACCTCATCAAGCCACAAGCTTCCAGTGGCCATGGCGTTTGAAATGGATTTGGCCACCGACTCAGAAACTTTTTTAGATCCCTGATTAGCTATTTGCTTGGCCTGAGTTTCAACCAGTGACCAGTTCAAACCCTCGCTTGCCTCTCCTGGAACAATCGCTGAAGTCAACTTGGCAAGAAGTTGTTGGAGAGTTGCTGGATCAACGGGCAAGCCGGCAGCTTTGGCAATTTGCTCTGGGTCTAGTTGCTCGCCCGCGAGGAAGCGTCGAAGCAATGCTTCGAAATCCTCTGGTCTTTGCTCGTCCAAAATTGCTCCTTAGCTGGGCTACAGCTTTAGGTTACTTGCTGAAAATGGGTACTAGCTGGGAGCTGCGCTCCCACTTTCTGGGTGTTCGCCGAGAGCGTGCCCAAATCAGCTCAAATGAATCTGGAGCTGACCTAGGCTTGATAGCAATCACAGCTTCTAGGGCGGTAATGACTTTTTTTCAAAGACAACGGGGTGGATCGAAGGCAATGGATTCAGCCAAACGTGGCCTAGGTTTCTTTGTTGCAGTGAGCTTTTTTATCGGGCTTGTGACTCTGGTGGTTTTGCCAACTCCTTATCTGATCGAACGTCCAGGCCCAACTTTTGACGTTCTCGGAGAAATTGATGGCCAGCAGGTCATTGAGATCAACAATCAGCAAAGCTATGAGTCAGAAGGTCAACTCGATGTGCTGACCGTGAGTATCGTGGGAAGGCCAGAGCGAACCCCGAGTTGGATCGAAATTGGTCTTGCTTGGATGGATTCGAAGCAGAAGGTTGTTCCGGTCGAGGCGCTTTACCCGCCTGATCGAACTAGCGAAGAAGTTCGCGCCGAATCCAGCGCAATGATGGAAGTTTCTCAGCAGGATGCCATAGCGGCAGCCCTTAGCTATTTAGGTTACGAAACTCCTAGAGAAATTTACATCGCTCAGGTCACAGCGGATTCACCATCCAGCGGCAAGCTCGTCGCAGCTGATTTTGTAATCTCAGTCAACGGAGAAAGACTCACCAGTATCGAGCAGCTTCGGACAATTGTTTCAAGCTGGGATGGAGTTAAGCCTGTTGAAGTGACCGTGAACCGAGATGGAGTATTGGTCTCTCATGAGGTGACTCCGGTCAAGGACGCTGAAGGTAACTTCCGACTCGGACTTTTGGTTGGGTACAAGTACGACTTCCCAGTTGATGTCAATCTTCAGCTCGGAGATGTTGGAGGACCTTCCGGCGGAATGATGTTTGCGCTTGGAATAATTGACCGCCTAACCCCAGGTGATTTGACCGGTGGGCTGCACGTTGGTGGTACCGGAACTATTCAAGAATCTGGTGTAGTTGGCCCGATCGGGGGAGTGGTTTTGAAACTTCACGGAGCCAAAGCAGCTGGCGCCACAGTGTTCCTAGCCCCTGCTGGCAACTGCCCAGAAATCGTAGGTAATGAACCAAGCGGGCTTCGGGTTGTTAAAATAGACAAGCTGTCAGATGCCGTTGCGGCACTCGAAAAACTTTCAAAGAATCAAGACTTGGCAAGCCTGCCTAGCTGTACTAAATAGAAAACGGGAGAATCATGACTCAAGCAACTGCTGCACCTTTGGGCCGACCGAGGGTTTCGCCTGCAACCATCGCACTGGTGATTCTGGTTGGAATCGGTGCGATCTTGTTCAGCGTCGCTGATTTGTACACCAACGTGCTTTGGTTTGACCAGCTTGGTTTCTTGAGTGTCCTAACTACTCAGATTTTTGCTCAGTCGGCGCTGTTTACAGCAGGTGCGGTTTCGTTTGCACTGATAACTGGTGTGAGCTTGTGGCTGGCATATCGATTTAGACCCGTTTACATCCGCTTTCCTGACGAGAACTCTCCTTTTGAGCAGTACCGACAGTTGCTTGAGCAACTTCGTCGTGTAGTGATGATTGGTGTACCTCTAGGTCTTGGTGTTTTGGCTGGACTCGCCGTTTCACCTTCTTGGGGAATTGTTCTTAGTTACTTGAACAGAACACCATTTGGAGAAACTGACCCACAGTTTGGTTTGGACATTGCTTTCTACATCTTTGAACTTCCATTTCTAGTTGGCCTGGTTGGTTTCCTATCTGGTGCCTTATTGATCAGCTTGCTTTTGTCTGCAGGTGTTCACGTCATTTACGGCAGCATTAAGTTCAACGGTCGGGAGACTTTTGTTTCCAAGGCAGCCAGGATTCAAATTGGCCTGTTGGCGTTTTTGTACCTTCTAGTTCAGGGTGCATCACTTTGGCTAGATCAGTTCTTGACTATGACTAGCTCAAGCGGTTTGTTCACCGGAGCTACTTACTCTGATGTCAACGCTGCAATCCCGGGCTTACAGATTCTTGCCATGATTTCAGTTGTTGTTGCCTTGCTGTTTTTACTTGCAGCCTTCGTTGGCAAGTGGCGCCTACCTGTAATCGCAACCGGTTTGATGGTTGTTAGCTCACTGATTCTTGGTGGATTGTTTCCTTGGGCAGTGCAGACTTTTCAGGTAGTTCCTAACGAGCGAACCCTAGAAGCGCCATACATCGACCGGAACCTTAAGGCCACTCGTGCTGCCTACGGTATCGATGAGATAACGAAAGTCGAATACAACGCGACAACCGATGCAACACCTGGGGCTTTGCGTGAGGATGCCGAAACCACAGCTTCGATTCGAATCATTGATCCAGCTTTAGTTAGCTCGTCATTCAGGCAGCTTGAGCAGTTCCGTCAGTACTACAACTTCCCGAACTTGCTTGATGTTGGCCGCTACAACATCGACGGAGTTGTTCAGGACACCGTGTTGGCTGTTCGTGAGCTAAACCAAGGCGGTCTTGGAGACTCACAGTCTTGGTACAACAACACAATTGTTTACACCCACGGCTACGGAGTTGTTGCAGCTTATGGAAACCAGAGAACCGTTGATGGTCAACCAGTGTTTATGCAATCTGGTATCCCAACCACTGGAAAGCTTGGCGACTATGAGCCTCGGGTTTACTTTGGTGAGAACTCACCGGCTTACTCAATCGTTGGAGCACCAGAGGGGGCTGAGCCTTTAGAGCTTGACTTCCCAGCTGGTGAGGGCGAGAACGACCAGACCTACAACACTTTCTCTGGTGAGGGTGGCCCAAACATCTCTGGAATCATTCCTCGTCTTGCATACGCATTGAAGTTCCAGAGCGAGCAGATCTTGCTTTCTGATGCAATCAACTCTGAGTCACAGATTCTCTACGATCGCGACCCACGTCAGCGCGTTGCCGCGGTGGCACCGTTTTTGGAATTGGACTCCGATGTTTATCCAGCCATCGTTGATGGAAAGCTACTTTGGATTGTTGATGGATACACCACTTCCAACAACTACCCATACTCTCGCTCCGAGGAGTTGGCCCAGATTGTTTCGGACAGCAACTCACCTGGTGTGTTCCTTAGAGGCCAGGTCAACTACATTCGCAACTCTGTGAAGGCAACCGTTGACGCTTACGACGGCAAGGTGACTTTGTATGAGTGGGACGAGAAAGACCCAATCCTAAAAACCTGGATGAAGATTTTCCCAGACACTATTCAGCCGCTTTCTTCGATGTCTGGAGAGTTGCTTTCACACGTAAGGTACCCAGCTGATCTGTTCAAGGTTCAGCGCGCACTACTTGGTAGCTACCACGTTGACGAAGCTGGAGCTTTCTACTCTCAGCAGGACGCTTGGATGACGCCGAACGATCCAGTTGGTGGTCAAGGAATTGGTGCATTGCAGCCGCCTTACTACCTAACTATGCAGGTGCCAGGCACCGAGTCTCCAGAGTTCTCGATCTACTCAACATTTATTCCAAGATCCACAGGTGAATCATCCAGAAACGTACTAACCGGCTACTTGGTTGCCAATGCCAATGCTGGTACTGAAGACGGAAAGAAGTCCGAAGAGTACGGAAGGCTCACACTGCTGACCCTGCCAAAGAGCACGATTGTTCCAGGACCTGGACAGGTTCAAAACAATTTCAACGCCGACTCTGAAGTCTCCAGGTTGCTAAACATTCTGAGACAGGGGTCAACCAGGGTTCTTAACGGAAACCTATTGACTCTTCCTGTTGGCGGAGGTTTGTTATACGTTCAGCCGGTTTACATCCAGTCCACCGGTGAAACCAGCTTCCCATTGCTCCAGAAGATCTTGGTAGCATTCGGTGACCAGATTGCCTTCGAGGACACTTTGGACCAGGCGCTTACTTCACTGTTTGGTTCTTCCGGCATGAACCCAGCACCTACTCCAACCGATCCTGATGCCTCGCCAACTGAGCCTGGAACTGATGCTCCAGTTTCACCGAACCTAGAGCTTGCTTTGCAGCAGGCACTAGAAGCTATCCAAGAGAAGGAAGCTGCAATGGCTGCCGGAGACTGGACCGCATTTGGTAAAGCGGAGGAAAAACTCAAGCGAGCAATCCAAGCTGCCTTGGATGCTGGCCGATAGGAGTTGGCAGCACAAGCTTCAAAAGTGGTAGATTAGAACTTCGCCGCGGGGTGGAGCAGTTCGGTAGCTCGCCGGGCTCATAACCCGGAGGTCGTAGGTTCAAATCCTGCCCCCGCAACCACTTGTAAAACCCCATCCATTGGATGGGGTTTTTACTTTGTGGACAATTTCTGCAAATAATCGCAATCTGATTTAGCGTCTCCGACATGAGAAAAATTCAGCAGGCAAGTTTTGGTTTAGCAAGTATTTTGGTGGCAGCTGCACTGGTGGGATTTGATTCCCAAATCGCAACCGCATGTTCGGGAGGCGGCTCATCAAGCTCAGGTCTAAGCCATGGGTCAAAGATGGGCTCGGGCTCGGTAACAGTTTGTGTTGGTTCATCCAGTTCGTCCCCAGCATCAACTACAACTCAAACCATCACAAAGACAGTGACGGTTCCGGTTCCGCCAAAACCAAAACCCGCACCCAAGCCAGCTCCCAAACCGGCAGCTAAACCGGTTGCTACTTCGGCCCCTAAGCCTGTTGCCCAGGTGAGTTGTCCAAGTCCATCCCAAATGGCAAGTATGCCTCGCTCAGCGGATGCTGCGGAGCGCTGGGTTCAAACGGTGTGCTCGCCTAATCCGAAAGTGGTAGCGGCTCCAAAGCCAGCGCCTAAACCGGCCTTGAAAACTAAGAAAGTCACAATCACCGAGACCATCACCCTTGAGACCCCTGGTAGTTTCACTTCTAGCGCAGATGCCGTCGAGTTCTCACCCAACGAGTTAGTAGCGTCAGTATTTCCTGCCAAGATTCTCAGCATCGGCCAGTTTGCCAAGTTCTCATCCAACCCAAGCTCACATTTTGGATCAGCGATGGTTTTAGGTAGGCAAGCGGAAGTGCACTTCGTGCCCGCAGGCTCAAGTTGGAAATTCAGCGACAGTACTTCTTTGGTTGGGGTTGATACCCAGAAAGCTTTCCGGTCGGCCGGTAAGTATCGAGCACAGGCATTTGTTGAATACCAGGTTAGCTATCGACTTTTGGGCGAAAGCGCTTGGGAAGCAGTCGAAGGCACCCTCTTGATCGAGAGCAACACGCTCGAGGTGTCAGTTGGTGCCTTCAATTTCAAGGCTGACCAGAGCACCCAAGGAGCCTTGCTGGTTGGAGCCGATTGCATCGGTCGGGAAGGGGCATTCGGCTGCAACACTTAGCAAGTTCAGGGGAATCTATCTGGCTGGTTTAGGGTTTCTCTCAGTATCTGTTCAGACAAATTTGTCATTATTGGAGCAGACGAAAGGCCACCGCATTGACCAAGCCAGAACTTGATCCAACCTCGCTCAGTCGCAAGAACAGCTATAACAATCAGTTCCTGTTCGATCCGCCGGCAACGCTCAGCCCCGCCAAGGCTAAGAAGAAGCGAGTTCGCGAAAAGCGGCTTACCTTTTTTACTGCTACTTCGGTTGCGCTGCTCGGAGCTATCATCGGAGCATCGGTAGGGGCTGGAGCAGGAGTAGTTGCGCACAACTACCTAACTCGCCCCGCTGCAATTGTTGTGAACGACCTAGAAAACGTGAATTGGGCTACCGCTGCCTCTGCAACTGCGGCTCCTGCAGTTGTGACAATCAGGGTCTCTGGTTTCTCCTCTGGGGGAAACGGTTCTGGGGTAGTGCTATCAAGTGATGGCTACATACTTACTAACGCTCACGTTGTGAGTGTCAACGGAAGCACCGAAAATGTTCGACTTTCAATAAGGACCAATGATGGGGGAGTGTTTCCAGCAAAGTTGGTTGGCGCAGACCCAACCAATGATCTTGCGGTAGTGAAGATCGAGCCAACTAAACCACTAACTCCCATTGTTTTTGGTGACTCAACCCTTTTGAATGTTGGCGACCAAGTGGTTGCCATCGGAGCTCCGCTGGGGCTCGAGGCCTCGGTGACTCGAGGAATTATTTCGGCGTTGAACCGCACCATCCAAGTTGCTTCATCTGAATCTCCTGATCAAAGCAGTCTTGAGTTTTGGTCAGGAAATGCTGGAAGACCAATCAACTTGAACGTGATTCAAACCGATGCTGCAATCAACCCTGGAAACTCGGGTGGCGCGTTAGTGAACGAGCAAGGGGAATTAGTGGGCATAAATGTTGCAATCGCCAGTGCAGGCTCTTTCGCCCAGTCAGGAAACATTGGCGTGGGATTTGCAATTCCAGCTAATCTCGCCAAGCGTATTGCCAGCGAAATAATCGAAACCGGAGACGCAAGTCACGGCTTGCTTGGCGCATTGGTTTCTGACGCTATGTCATCTGATGACGGAGCAGGTTTTCCAATAGGAGTCACAGTTGTTGAGATAACACCTGGCGGATCTGCAGAAGAAGCTGGAATCTTGCCGGGTGATGTGATCACCACAATCAACGGAAAGCCTGTCACTACAGCTAGTGAACTAACTGCAGCCGTGCGGCAAGAGCCTGCTGGTTCAAGAGTTAAGATCGAAGCATTGCGAGAAGAAATCAAGCTAAGTTTTGATGTCATCTTGCAAGATGCGCAAAACTAGAGCCGAAGGTGATCCAAGTGAATCAGAGCGCACCTACTGAAACCAGCGAGTTTGGTACCGACACCACTACCGCACCCAAGCTTGTTGAACCAGGCGATCACGAGCGATTTTCTCACTACGTCAAGAAAGAGAAGATTGTCGAGTCAGCTGTTATGGGAACACCCGTGATTGCACTCTGCGGCAAAGTGTGGGTACCAGGCAGGGACCCAAAGAATTTTCCGATTTGTCCAGCGTGCAAGGAGATTCACTCCAAGCTAAGACCTGGCGACGAAGACAAAAACTAAACGAACCTAGTTGGTATTGCAGGCTCGCCCTTGATTAGACGGTGAGCGCTTGCAGGAAGCTCAGCCTTTACTTTCGCGTGGTGAGCTCTCGCTGATTCAACCCCGGCTACCCCAACCAAGTCTTTTTGGATTTCACCTTGGATTACCAGATCAACCAATAGCGACCTATCGCCTTGAGACAAGGTTGGATTCGATGCGGAAACTAATTCCGCAGTTGCAACGTGGTTCTCGTGGGAGCGAACGGCATGCTTTTTTCCGCCGTGGTTGGTTTTTTTGGCTGATTGCTTTGAAACCTCGTGCCACTGACCGGACTCGTCCTGGTATGCAACCATTTTGTATACAAACCCAGCTGCCGGAACTCCCGAGCCGGTAACAACCGAAGTTCCAACACCGTAGGCGTCAACTGGCGCGGCGGCCAAGGATGCAATTGCAAATTCGTCAAGATCGTTGGTCACCGTTATTTTTGTTTCGCGGGCTCCAAGTTTGTCCAGCAAAGCTCTAGCCTTTGCTACTTCGATTGGTAGATCACCTGAATCGATTCTTACACCGCCGAGTTTCGTGCCGGCAACACTGATGGCATTTTCGATGCCCGCTTCAATGTTGTAGGTGTCAACTAGGAACGTTGTGTTTTCACCGAAGGCTTCGAGTTGAGCCGCGAATGCTTGAGTTTCACTGTCATGCAACAAAGTGAAGGCATGAGATGCGGTTCCCATGGTTTTGATTCCAAAGCTTCGGCCTGCTTCAAGATTTGATGTTGCGCTAAAGCCTGCGATGTATGCAGCTCTTGCGGCCGCGACGGCTGAGGATTCACCAGTTCTTCGAGAACCCATTTCAGATACTGGCCTGGAACCAGCAGCTGTGACCATCCTGGCCGCAGCGCTTGCAACGGCACTGTCATAGTTCAGAACTGAAAGGATCAGAGTTTCGAGAATTACAGCTTCGGCAAAGCTTGCCTCCACAATCAGAACTGGGGAGTACGGAAAATAAATTTCGCCTTCGGCGTAGCCGTGGATGTCTCCTGAAAACTTGTAATCAGCTAGCCATGTGGCCGTAGATTCGTCGATGATGTTTTCAGCTAGCAGCCAATTGATTTCATCTTTTGAGAATCGAAACTGCTTTACTAGTTCAAGGAGTCGACCGGTTCCTGCAAAGACTCCGTAGCGCCTGCCCCCAGCAAGTGTTCTTGAGAAAACCTCAAACACACCCTTGCGATGAGCTTTTCCAGACTTTAGTGCCGCTTGGAGCATGGTCAGCTCGTAGCGGTCAGTAAGTAAGGCGGTAGTGGAAAGCACGTGATAAGCCTAGCCCGAGGGGCTCGCAATAGAATTGGGGCGTGAATGAACCTCAAGCCAGCGCACCAATTGGAGTCTTCGACTCTGGCGTCGGGGGACTCACCGTAGCGCGAGCCATCATCGATCAGCTTCCAAATGAGTCAATTATTTACGTTGGCGATACCGCCAACACTCCCTATGGACCCAGGCCACTTTCTGAAGTTCGCGAGCTCGCGCTAGCAGTGATGGACAAACTCGTTGACGAAGGTGTGAAGGTTTTGGTCATCGCGTGCAACTCAGCATCAGCTGCGGTGCTAAGGGACGCTCGCGAAAGATACACGGAAGGCCGTGGGATTGCAGTAGTTGAAGTAATCCAACCTGCCGTCCGTAGAGCAGTTGCTTCAACCTCAAATGGAAAAGTCGGAGTGATTGGCACTCAGGCAACAATTGCGTCGAAAGCCTACGACGATGCATTCGCTGCTGCAGTAGATGTTGAGTTAGTTAGCGCAGCCTGCCCAAGCTTTGTTGAATTTGTCGAAAAGGGAATAACCAGCGGCCCGGAAATTATCTCGGCAGCCAGAACGTACCTAGCACCTCTAAAGGAAGCTGGTGTAGACACTCTCGTTTTGGGTTGTACGCACTACCCATTGCTCACCGGTGCACTTTCGCTAGTGATGGGCGATGGTGTCACTCTGGTTTCATCGGCCGAAGAAACCGCAAAAGATCTCTACAAGGTATTGGTCGATAACGATTTACTTAGAACTGATTCAGCTTCGCCAACGCTGAGCTTTAGAGCAACCGGCGATGCTGCCAGCTTTGAGAAGTTGGCCAAGCGGTTCTTGGGCCCAGAAGTTTCCAAAGTGGAAAAGCTTTAGAAAAAGGAATAGGAATACAACTTGCAAAGAGTAGATGGGCGATCACCAGATCAGCTTCGAAAAGTAACAGTTGAAAGAGGCTGGTCCTCGCACGCTGAAGGTTCAGCCCTGATTAGCTTTGGTGAGACAAGAGTTCTTTGCACAGCCTCATTTACCAATGGCGTTCCACGTTGGAAAGTTGGCAAGGGCGAAGGTTGGGTGACAGCTGAGTATTCAATGTTGCCGCGTGCAACTCACGACAGATCTGACCGCGAAGCAGTAAAAGGAAAAATTGGCGGCCGCACTCACGAGATTTCACGCTTGATTGGAAGGGCTCTTCGCTCGGTCGTTGATTTTAAGGCTTTAGGCGAAAACACCATCGTTATTGACTGTGATGTTTTGCAGGCTGATGGCGGAACTAGAACTGCTGCGATTACAGGTGCATACATAGCGCTTGTTGATGCAATCGAGTGGGGTAAGCAACAGAAGTTCATCTCAGAAAAAAAGCAGCCCCTGTCAGATAGCATCGCCGCTATTTCGGTTGGAATCATCGATAAGGTACCGATGCTTGATTTGGCTTACACCGAGGACGTTAGGGCAGAAACCGACATGAACGTTGTCGTGACCGGCTCCGGAAAGTTTGTTGAGGTTCAGGGTACTGCTGAGGCCGCTCCATTTGACCGCGCTGAATTGAACGCTCTTTTGGATCTTGCGTTAAAGGGAACTGCAGAGCTAACTGCATTGCAGGCTCAGATTCTAGAAAGTCCGAGACCATAAAGTTGGAGCTTGTTCTAGCAACCCACAACCCGCACAAGGTGAAAGAAGTGGCTGCTATTTTGGAGCCGATTGTTCCCGGGCTTTCGATGCTTGGCTATGACGGACCAGAGCCCGTGGAAGACGGCACAACTTTTCTGGAGAATTCTTTGATTAAGGCTAGGGCTGCCTTCGTTCACACCGGCAAAGCGTCAATTGCTGATGACTCCGGAATCGCAGTTGAGATTCTTGGGGGATCGCCAGGGATTTTCTCGGCACGTTGGTCGGGTTCAAAAGATGATGTAAAAAATCGTCAGTTGCTTCTTGCGCAGTTAGCTGATGTTCCAGTAGGAAATCGTCAGGCAAGCTTCATCTGCACTATTTCACTTGTGAGCAAGGAAGGGGAGCAGAGCTTTACGGGAGTATGCCCAGGAAGAATTGCGTTTGCGGAATCGGGTGAAAATGGTTTCGGGTACGACCCAATCTTTATTCCTGAGGGCTTTGAGGTCACCACCGGGGAGTTGGAGCCGATGGTGAAGAACTCCATTAGTCATCGCTCTATGGCGCTTTCACAACTGGCTAGCTTTTTGCGCCCCCAGTAGGATTCGAACCTACGCTCCCGCCTCCGGAGGGCGGTGCTCTATCCCCTGAGCTATGGGGGCAATGCTTGCTTCAGCCTAACAGCGTGGCTAGAAATGGGCCTTTCTCGGTATGCTTTGTAAGGAATTCCCTTTATTTACCTAAGGTGTTTCTCACCGCCGAGATCTTGAATTCATTTCGCTCCTACTCGTGAGGCAAAATCGTGACTCCAGCAGAACTAGCTGTAGCCATTCGACGCATCTTGGAACAGATGCAAGCCGATGGCTCGCTAGGAGCGGCCGAATTGCCAGCTGAGATTGTGGTTGAGCGTCCAAGAAATCGCGAGCACGGTGATTGGGCAACTAACGCCGCCATGCAACTTGCTGGATTGTTTGGGCTAAACCCGAGAGCGTTCGCTGAGCTACTGGCTCCGAGGATCGAAACTCTAGATGAGGTGTCAAAGGTCGATATCGCAGGTCCAGGATTTATCAACATCACTTTGAATTTGGCAAGTGCTGGAGCACTAGCCAAAACCATAGTTGAGGCAGGTGCAAGCTACGGTAAGGGCGAAACCCTCAAGGGACTCAAGATGAATCTTGAGTTCGTTTCAGCCAACCCAACCGGACCGATTCACATGGGTGGAACTCGCTGGGCTGCCGTTGGAGATTCGCTAGCACGAGTTTTGGCATTCCAGGGTGCTGCGGTTACTCGCGAGTACTACTTCAATGACCACGGTGAGCAGATTGACCGTTTTGCTAGATCTCTATTGGCTCGCGCCAAAGGGTTGCCCGCCCCGGAGGATGGCTACGGAGGTCAATACATCGAGCAAATTGCAAACGCTGTAATGGCCAAATCTTCAAAAGACATTTTGACCCTCAGCGACGAGGATGCCCAAGAGGCTTTTAGGGCCGAGGGTGTTGAGCTGATGTTTGGTGAAATCAGGCAGTCTCTTCACGAGTTCGGTGTTGACTTCGATGTTTACTTCCACGAAAACTCCCTTCACGAGTCCAAGGCAGTTGAGAAGGCAATTGCCCGTCTTCGCGAACTCGGACACGTCTTCGATGAAGATGGTGCCGTTTGGCTTCGCTCAACTGAGTTTGGTGATGACCGGGACCGAGTAATCATCAAGTCTGACGGCAATGCTGCCTACATTGCTGGAGACCTTGCTTACTACCTGGATAAGCGTGAGCGTGGATTTGATCGCTGCCTAATCATGCTTGGAGCAGATCATCACGGTTACGTTCAGCGCATGATGGCGATGTGTGCGGCCTTTGGCGATGAGCCGGGGGTAAATCTAGAAATCCTTATCGGTCAAATGGTGAACCTGCTTCGCGACGGTGAGCCGGTTCGAATGTCCAAGCGTGCTGGAACTGTTGTCACGATGGAAGACCTAGTTGAAGCTGTTGGGGTTGATGCAGCAAGGTATGCGCTCGCAAGGTCTTCTTCAAACTCGCAGCTTGATATTGATCTCGCGCAGCTTTCCAAGAAAACCAATGACAACCCCGTGTTTTACGTTCAGTACGCCCATGCCAGAACTCAGCAGGTTGCTGTAAACGCGAAGAGCATGGGAGTCAATCACTCAAGCTTTGATCCATCACTTCTAAATCACGCTACCGAGACTGATCTTGTTGCCAAGCTCAGTGAATTACCAAGACTTGCAATTCAAGCCGCTGAGTTTAGAGAGCCACACCGAATCGCAAGATACCTAGAAGAAGTTGCCGGTAGCTATCACCGCTGGTACGACAACTGTCGAGTGATACCTCTGGCTGACAAGCCAGTCGAACCAATCCACTCCACCAGATTGTGGCTAAATGATGCAGCCGGTGTTGTGCTTCGCAATGGTTTGAACCTTTTGGGCGTCTCGGCTCCGGAGCGAATGTAAGCATGAGCACTAATCAAGCAAAGTTTGCACCCGAGTGGCTGGTTGAGCCAAAGGATGCAAACTACATAGATGGCAAGATTTGGCCGGCTAGTTTGACCAGATCTGCAGCCGGGGATGTTTTGCTTGCTGGCATTCCTGTTGGACAACTCGCCGCTCAGTACGGCACGCCTGTGATGCTTATTGACCAGGATGATTTTTTTGCCAGGGGCAGCAAAGTCAAGGGCGCATTTGAGAAGGCAGCGGCTGCAATCGGTTCTAGCGCGAAGATTTACTATGCGGGCAAGTCACTACTTACTACCGAAGTAGTGAAGTGGATTGATCAGCTTGGGCTAAACCTCGATGTTTCAAGTGGCGGAGAGCTAGCTCTTGCAATTTCTGGAGGAATCAGTCCTGATCGAATTGGGCTACACGGCAACAACAAGTCACTTTATGAAATCGGTCGCGCTGTCACAGCAGGCGTAGGCGCGATTGTTATTGACTCTGAAATTGAAATCGAAAGAATTGCTTCCGTTGCCGGAGCTCAGGACAAAGTTCAAGGCGTCCGAATTCGAGTCAATTCTGGAGTGCACGCTCATACCCATGAGTATCTGGCAACTGCCAGAGAGGACCAGAAATTCGGTATTGCTATCTCTGACGTACCTTCACTGGTTGAGAAGATCCGATCACATTCGCACTTGAAGTTTCTTGGGTTGCATTCACACATTGGTTCCCAGATTTTCGCGCTCGATGGTTTCATCGAATCTGTCCGTAGATTGCTTCCATTGCACAAACAGCTGCTTGCCGGTGGGCCAGTGCCCGAACTAAACATCGGTGGTGGTTTTGGAATCAACTACACGGTGGCTGATGATGCGCCAGCTATTGAGGTTTTTGCCGATCAGATTTCTCAAGAAGTTGCCAAGGTTTGTGCTGAGCTTGGAATTGAAGTCCCAGTTCTATGCTTTGAGCCCGGCCGAGTTATTTCGGGCCCAGCTGGAATCACTATTTATAACGTCGGAACAATCAAGGACGTGCAGCTATCGGACGATGGGGCAACTGGAGTAAGAAAATACGTCAGCATCGACGGGGGAATGAGCGATAACTTGAGGGCAAGCCTCTACAAGGCGAACTACTCTCCGATTCTTGCCTCCAGGTCCTCAGCTGCAAAACCAGCGCTTTCGCGAGTGGTTGGTAAGCACTGTGAAAGCGGCGACATTGTTGTTAGAGACTGCTACCTGCCGGAAGACATAAACCCAAATGACCTGGTCGCCGTTGCCGCAACTGGCGCGTACTGCCACTCACTTGCCAGTAACTACAACTACCTAACTCGCCCTGCGATTGTTGCGGTCAGGGCAGGAAATGCTCAGCTGATTCTTAGAGCAGAGACTGAAGCCGACATGTTTGCCCGCGACCCTGGCTACTCGGCAGAAAAGACAGGGTAGTTTTGAATGGGTAAGGAATCGAATTTGAGTGAATATCGCCCAATCAGGGTCGCATTGCTTGGCGCCGGGTCAGTTGGATCCGAGGTCGCCCGACTTTTGCTTGAGCAAAAAAGTGAACTAGCTGCCCGAGTCGGAGCCGAACTTGAACTTGTTGGCGTTGCGGTTAGAGACCTAAAGACCAAACGCAACGGCTTTCCAAAAGAGTTATTGACCACCGACGCCGAGAGTTTGATTCTTGGCGCTGACATCGTCATTGAAGTCATGGGTGGTCTTCAGCCTGCAAAGGACTACATTCTTCTTGCGCTAAATTCCGGATCCGATGTGATCACCGCCAACAAAGCCCTTCTTGCAACTCATGGCTCTGAGCTATTCAATGCTGCTGAGCAAGTTGGTGCGCAACTTTACTTCGAGGCTTCGGTTGCAGCCGCTATACCAATCATTCGCCCGCTTCGTGAATCACTTGCCGGAGACCGAGTCAAAAGAATTATGGGGATCGTAAACGGTTCCACCAACTACATTCTTGACCGGATGGACAAAAGCGGAATCACACTCGAAGCGGCCATGAAGGAAGCTACCGAACTTGGCTACTTGGAAGCAGATCCTTCACTAGATGTTGACGGGTACGATGCTGCCCAAAAAGCAGCAATTCTGGCCTCGCTGGCTTTTCACACAGAGGTTCCACTTGAGAAGGTTTATCGCGAGGGAATCACTGGGATAAGTGCGGACCAGATTGCAGCTGCCAAGCGCGATGGTTTTGTGATCAAGCTTCTTGCTATCTGTGAATTTATTGAGGCAGATGAGTCGGGCCCTGAGGGGGTTTCGGTTCGCGTCTACCCAGCTTTTGTTCCACGGAGCCACCCACTGGCCTCGGTTGACGGCGCTTACAACGCTGTTTTTGTTGAAGCAGAAGCTGCAGGACGTTTGATGTTTTATGGATCTGGTGCCGGCGGAACTCAGACTGCTTCCGCAATCTTGGGAGATGTGGTTTCAGCTGCCAAGCGTCACGTCGCTGGCGGTCCGGGGCTTGCAGATTCTATTCATGCGAACTTCGATGTTCTGGACATGAGTCGAGTAAAGACTCGGTATGTAATCCAGCTAGAAGTTAAGGATCAGCCAGGAGTTTTGGCAAAGATTGCTAGCTTGTTCTCCGAGCACGGAGTTTCTATCGAAACAGTTGAACAGGCGGTGCTTGGACGTAATCTTGAAACCGCGAGCCTAGAGATCGGAACACACCTAGCAAGCGATGCAGCTTTAGCAGGTGTGGTCAAGGCGCTGAAGTCCAACGATGCGGTCCAGGCCGTTTCCTCGTTTATTCGAGTTGAGGGTCTGTAATGAGAATTGTGCCTATCGAAAGGGGTGTTTACCTTGTTTGGTAAACCAAAGAAAGCTCATCAGTGGCGTGGAGTCATCAATGAATACTTCTCGCGACTTGATGTAGACAAGAGCACCCCGATCATCACACTTGGCGAAGGTGGCACACCACTTATTGATGCACCCGCACTAGCGAAACTCGTTGGGGCTGACCGCGTCTATTTGAAGTTTGAAGGCATGAACCCAACCGGTTCATTCAAGGATCGCGGAATGACCGTGGCTGTTTCCAAGGCCGTAGGTCACGGTGCCAAAGCTGTCATTTGTGCATCAACTGGAAACACTTCGGCTTCAGCTGCCGCATATGCCGCTGCAGCAGGAATCAAGTCAGTTGTTCTGGTTCCAGAAGGCAAAATCGCACTCGGAAAACTTTCTCAAGCAGTTGCACACAAAGCTCAGATTCTTCAGGTGCAAGGAAACTTCGATGACTGCCTAACTCTTGCTAGAGATTTGTCGACAAACTATCCGGTGCACCTAGTGAACTCTGTGAACCCTGACCGCATCGAAGGTCAGAAAACCGCAGCCTTTGAAGTTGTTGACGCATTGGGTCAGGCACCTGATTTCCACGTGCTTCCGGTTGGAAACGCTGGAAACTACTCCGCTTACTACAAGGGCTACCAGGAAGATTTCAAGGCTCGCCGCATCAAGGCTTTGCCAAAGATGTACGGCTACCAAGCTGAGGGATCAGCACCATTTGTTCAGGGCTCTCCAGTAAAGAACCCAGACACCATCGCAACAGCTATCCGAATCGGAAACCCGGCTTCTTGGGACCTGGCGCAGATTGCCCGAGAGAAATCGCAGGGCAAGTTTGGAGCGGTTTCCGACAAGGAGATTTTGTGGATGCACCGCTTCTTGTCTCAAGAGGTTGGCGTGTTTGTTGAGCCGAGCTCGGCTACCGGTGCAGCTGGTTTATACAAGGCTTCCCAGACCGGGGAAAGTTTTGCTGGTTCCCTTATTGTTATCACCGTGACCGGTCATGGACTAAAAGATCCAGGCTGGGCACTGAAGGATGAAGCGGGCAACGAGATCAAACCAGAAGCAGTTTCGACAAATGCTGCTGAGGTAGCAGAAAGATTGGGATTGGCCTAAAAATGCCAGTAGCTGAAGGAACCGTAGTAAAGGTAAAGGTACCGGCAACATCCGCAAACCTTGGCCCTGGTTTTGACACGCTTGGAATAGCCCTTGCTTACTACGACGATCTAGAAGTCACTGCCACAAAACCTGGGAGCATCTCGGTTGTCGTAAGCGGCGAAGGCGAAGGCCAAGTTCCACTTGATGAATCGCACCTTGTGGTTCGCGCCATCCTTGAGACCTTCAAGCGTGTAAAGCAGCCAGCGCCAGGGCTTGCTCTTCGTGCGGTGAACCGCATTCCTCACGGACGCGGAATGGGATCATCTGGTGCCGCAGTTGTTTCGGGAATCATGGCGGCCAAGGGATTGCTCACTGGTGTTGCTGAAGTGAGCGACAAGCTAATGCTTGATCTTGCAACTGAATTTGAAAACCACCCTGACAACGTTGCCCCTGCACTGTTCGGGGGATTGAGCATTGCATGGGAGGACGAGTCGGGACCGCACACCAAGAAGCTTTCTGTGCATCGCGGAGTATCACCTTTGGTGCTTGTTCCAAGCACCAAGATGTCTACCGAGCTTGCAAGGTCCATGCAGCCTGAATCAGTACCGCACGCAGATGCAGTCTTCAACGTTTCTAGATCAGCTCTTTTGGTTGCGGCCATGGTTCAGTCCCCGGAACTGCTACTTGCAGCAACCGAAGACAAGCTTCACCAGAATTACCGCGCGTCGGCCATGCCAGAAACCGATGCGCTGATAAGAGTCCTTCGAAGCAATGGCCACGCTGCCGTGGTTTCTGGGGCAGGACCTTCAGTATTGGTACTGGCCAGCGACCCTGCCGAGAGGCTTAAAGCCAAGGAATTAGTGGAAAAGAATTACCCACAGTGGCAACCGCTGCTGTTGGCCGTGGACAATAAAGGTGCTACGCTAGAGGTACACCAAAAACAAGACGGCAAATAAGCGTCAAATCTAGGTGCAATCCCCGCAGAAACTAACTGCGATACCACGCGATTCAAATCGTGGTGGCGATAATCAGGTCTTTTAGGGTCGATTATCTAAACACTCAAGAAAGAGCAATCAAATAAATGGATGAAATCCAAGACAACAAGCCGGTTCGCAAATCTCGCAGAGCTGTAGCAGAAACAGCCGCTCCAGCAGAGGCAACCGAATCAGCATCAAAAAAGACTCGCACCAGAGGCTCAAAGCATGCGGAAGAGAAGTCAGACTCGTCAGAGGCTAAGGCCCCGGGAGAAAACTCTTCAAGCGACTCATCAAGCAGCGAATCTAGCTCAAACTCAGAAGGTGGCGAACGTCGCAGAAACCGTGACTTTGACGACGAGCGACGTGGCGGTGGCCGCAACTCCCGAAACCGCAACCGCTACCGTGATCGTGACCGTGGAAGACGCGGTGGAAACGGCAATGACCGCGAAGAAGCCGAACCAGAGATTTCTCCAGATGATGTTCTAATCAGCGTTGCTGGAATCCTCGACGTTTTGGATAACTACGCATTTGTTCGCACCTCCGGCTACCTTCCAGGTCCAAACGACGTTTATGTTTCCCTAGGTCAGGTAAAGAAGTACGGACTTAGAAAAGGTGACGCCGTAGTTGGTGCCATCCGTCAGCCTCGCGAAGGCGAAGGCCAGGGCCGTCAGAAGTTCAACGCTCTAGTACGCGTTGATTCTGTCAACGGACTCGATCAGGATGCTTCGACCGAGCGCGTCGAGTTTGGAAAGCTAACGCCGCTTTACCCTCAGACCAGACTCCGTCTAGAAACTGAGCCGAACAAGCTATCAACTCGAATCATTGACCTCGTAGCCCCGATTGGTAAGGGTCAGCGTGGATTGATCGTTTCTCCTCCAAAGGCAGGTAAGACCCTGGTTCTTCAGGCAATTGCTAACGCAATCGCAACCAACAACCCAGAGGTTCACCTAATGGTTGTGCTGGTTGATGAGCGTCCTGAGGAAGTTACCGACATGCAGCGCACAGTAAAGGGTGAAGTTATTGCTTCTACTTTCGACCGTCCAGCAGAAGATCACACCACAGTTGCCGAGCTTGCAATTGAGCGCGCTAAGCGTCTAGTTGAGCTAGGCCACGATGTGGTTGTGCTTTTGGACTCGATTACTCGCCTTGGTCGCGCATACAACCTGAGCGCTCCAGCCTCGGGACGAATTCTTTCCGGTGGTGTTGATTCCTCAGCGCTTTATCCACCAAAGCGTTTCTTTGGTGCTGCTAGAAACATCGAAGACGGCGGATCGTTGACAATCCTTGCAACTGCTTTGGTTGAGACTGGATCCAAGATGGACGAGGTTATCTTCGAAGAGTTCAAGGGAACTGGAAACATGGAACTTCGCTTGTCTCGCTCACTTGCCGACAAGAGAATCTTCCCAGCGGTAGATCTAAACGCTTCCGGTACCAGACGCGAAGAGATGCTAATGAACCCAGACGAGACCAAGATCATTTGGAAGCTCCGTCGTGCACTTGCCGGTCTAGAGCAGCAGCAGGCCCTTGAGCTTGTGTTGAACCGTCTGAAAGAGACCTCAAGCAACGTTGAGTTCCTAATGCAGGTTCAAAAGTCCATGCCGATTCCATCAGGTTCCGACGGAGAATAATGCTTGATTCAGTCCAGCCCCTGCTGGCTGAGCACGCCTCGCTTCAGGAGCAGTTATCTGATGCAGCAGTGCATCAGAATCCAGCTTTGGCGAAGAAGCTAAACCGTCGCTATGCCGAGGTAAGCGCAATTGTTGCTGCCTACCATCAGGTAGTTGAGCTAAACGAAGACTTAGCTGCAACTAAGGAACTTGCAAAAGAAGACGAAGCATTTGCCAGTGAACTACCCGGCGTTGAGCAGAAACTCCAGGAAGCTAACGAAAAGCTTCGAAGACTGCTTATCCCAAGAGATCCCGATGACGGGCGAGATGTCATCATGGAAATCAAAGCCGGTGAGGGCGGAGCTGAGTCAGCTTTGTTCGCGGCTGATCTTTTGCGGATGTACATCCAGTACTCCAACTCCAAGGGTTGGAAGACCGAGATTTTGGACAAGAACGAATCTGATCTTGGTGGCTATAAAGACGTCCAGCTAGCAATCAAGGGAAATTCCAATGATCCTGCCCAAGGTGTGTGGGCTCACTTGAAGTACGAAGGTGGAGTTCATCGCGTCCAGCGAGTTCCGGTGACCGAAACTCAAGGTCGCATCCACACATCAGCTGCTGGCGTATTGGTGTTTCCTGAAGTAGATGAGCCTGAAGAAGTAGAAATTAGTCAGAACGAAATCCGAATTGACGTGTTCCGCTCTTCCGGTCCTGGCGGACAGTCGGTAAACACCACAGACTCTGCTGTTCGAATCACACACATTCCAACTGGAATCGTCGTTTCCATGCAGAACGAGAAGTCGCAGCTGCAGAACCGGGAAGCCGCGATGCGCGTGCTTCGTGCAAGACTTTTGGCGGCTAAGCAGGAAGCTATTGATGCTGAGCAGTCTGCTGCCAGAAAATCTCAAGTTCGATCAGTTGACCGGTCAGAACGAATTAGGACTTACAACTTTCCTGAAAACCGCATTGCTGATCACCGCACCGGTTACAAGTCGTACAACCTAGACCAGGTAATGGATGGTGCCCTCGAGCCGGTCGTACAGTCAGCAATTCAAACTGACGAAGAAGCCAGACTGGCAGCACTGGGAGAAAAGTAATTGCTTATCTCGGAAGCTTTGGAATTAGCTACCGATAAGTTCTCTGCGGCCGGGATTTTGTCCCCAAGTGTTGATGCTGAGCTGCTGGCCTGTTTCATTCTTGAAATTGATAGATCAGAGCTAACACTGCTAGCAATTGGAAGCCAATCTTTTCCTGAAAATAAACTGCCTGAATTTCTGGAAGCTGTGCAAAGGCGCGAAAAGCGCGAGCCACTTCAACACATCACTGGATCTGCGCCATTTCGACACCTAGAGCTAGAGGTTGGACCTGGCGTGTTTATTCCGCGTCCAGAAACTGAACAATTAGTTGAACTGGCGATGGAGAAAATCCAGTCGGTCAGCAATCCTCTGATTGTTGACCTTTGTTCTGGAAGTGGTGCAATCGCCATCTCACTGAGCACAGAGCTTGACTCTTCAACCGTTTATGCAGTTGAGCTATCAAAGGAAGCCTTTGAATATTTGACTCGCAATTTCCAAAAGTATGGTCTCGACATTAGGAAATTGAAAAACGAGAATCTGACTACAGCTCTAGATGAACTTCAGGGCAAGGTTGACCTAGTTGTATCGAATCCACCCTATATTCCAGATGCCGCTGTACCGATTGATCTCGAAGTTAAACTTCACGATCCAAGCGCTGCCCTTTACGGGGGAGAAGATGGGTTGGACGTAATTCGTGAAATATCAACTCGGGCTCTGTATCTTCTTAGCCCAGGTGGCTACTTAGTGCTAGAACATGCCAACACTCAGGCCCCTGCAATCGGTGAACTACTATTGAGTCAAGGCTGGCAGGAAATTGTTTCTAGTCAGGACCTAACCGGCAAAAACCGGATGATTTCGGCAGTAAGACCTTAGCGGCAGAGACAATAGGCGGTGTTAAGTGGAGCGAATCTACGACTGTTCTCTCGACACTGATTTATTGACCGGCATGAGACTCGCAAAAGCCGCTCTCGGAAGAAAAGAATTAGCGGTAATTCCAACCGATACTGTTTACGGCTTGGCGTGCGATGCCTTCTCGCACGAAGGCGTCAAGAAACTGCTCGAAACTAAAGGACGAGACAGACAGTCACCGCCACCGGTCCTAATTGGAAACACAGCAGCGCTGGATGGGTTGGCTCAACAGGTTCCGCAGCTAGCTCACAAACTTGCCCAGACTTTTTGGCCTGGAGCCTTAACAATGATTTTGCAGGCTCAGCCTTCACTGACCTGGGACCTAGGGGAAACCAAAGGAACAGTCGCACTACGCATGCCTGATCACAAAATTGCATTGGCGCTGCTGCAGGAAACTGGACCGCTTGCAGTGTCGAGTGCAAACCTAACTGGCGAGCCAGCGGCCACAACCTGCCAGCAGGCCGAGAAGGCTCTCGGATCCAAAGTGAAGATTTACCTCGATGGTGGAGCAAGCCCGAAGGGTGAGGCCTCAACAATTGTTGATATGACCGATTTGGTCGACTCTGTTTCTGATTCAGGTGAAATCGTTACAACCGGCAAGGCTAAAATTCTTAGACGTGGAGCCCTTAGTAAAGAGAAACTGGCGACGGTTCTCGGTGAATTTTTGGAGGGTTAGAGCGTGAGAGCTTACCTTTTGATCATGGCCGTGGCCGCGGTGGTGACTTTCGCAGCCACGTTTTTGACTCATCGCCTTAGCCGCAAGCATTCGATCATGCCTGAGATTCGCGAGCGAGATGTCCACACCGATCCAACACCGCGAATTGGTGGGTTGGCAATGTTGATTGGCTTCTTGATTTCATTGGCGGTTGCAGCATCCTTGGGTTGGTTTAGGTCGGTGTTTGAAGACCCAATTCACATTCTTGCCATTGCTGCCGCTGCCACATTGATTGCAGTGATTGGCGTTCTGGATGACATTTTGGATTTGGATTGGACTATCAAACTTGCCGGTCAATTCATGGCTGCCGGTATTTTGGCTTGGCAGGGAGTGCAAATTGTTTCGTTGCCAATTGGCGGATTGGTAATTGGTAGCTACGGGGTCTCAATTGTTGTGACAATTTTTGTCACGGTGCTTGTAATGAACGCCGTGAATTTCATCGATGGCTTGGACGGGCTTGTGGCGGGCGTGGTGCTTATTGGCACCAGCGTGTTCTTTGTCTACACCTATCTGCTTGCCCAGCAAACCTCGCCAACCAACTACTTCAACCTCGCATCTTTGATCTCGGCAATTGTCATCGGTGTTTGCCTGGGCTTTTTGCCGCTGAACTGGCACAAAGCCAAGATATTTATGGGCGATAGTGGCGCGATGCTTTTGGGTCTTCTGATGGCAACCTCGGCACTTGCCGTGACCGGTCAAGTTGACCCAGGAGCAGTTTCAACATCTCTATTGGCGCCAGCTTTCTTGCCGCTTGTTCTTCCGTTGGCTATCTTGATGCTGCCGTTATTGGATTTGACACTTGCCGTGCTTCGAAGAATTCGCGCTGGCAAGTCGCCATTTTCGGCCGATAGAAAGCACATCCACCACAAGCTGCAGGATTTTGGCCACAGTCACACAGGATCAGTTCTTGTGTTCTACTTGTGGACAGCCGTTATCTCCCTTAGCGCTTTGGCGCTGTTGTTTATACCCGCGGAGCTTGTTCTGGTTTTGACCATTGTCGCTGGCATCCCTGTTTTGGTTTACACAGTTTGGCCCGTTATTGAAAGAAGAAGAAAGAGAGCAAAGTCGAAGTGAAAGCCTCAACAAGTGCAGATCAACTATTCAAGCGAGTCCTAGGCCAGACCGCCTTACTAACCGGACTGATAGCTTCCTTGGGTTCGCTCGCAGGTTATTTTGTGGAGGGGCAAAACGGAGTGGTTAGCGCCTTGATTGGCTCGGCCTTGGCTTTTGTTTTTGGGGCACTGACAGTAGTTAGCATGCTGGTTGGCAGGAAGCTTTCCTTGGCAGGCTTTTTTGGAGTCGTCATGGGTGGCTGGTTGGTTAAGCTAATCGGCTTTGCTCTTTTGGCAAGGTCATTACAGGGGGCTGAGTTTATAAATGGGCCAGTTCTGTTTCTGACCCTGGTCGCGGCCATTTTGGGGTCCCTTGTAATTGACTCCATTGCCGTGCTTTCAGCCCGAATTCCTGTGGTCGAGGGCTAGTTTTTTTCTTGCTACAATTTTTATGATGCCGCAACGTATGGGGCATTGACACTGTAAATCGCCGCGAGAAATCGCCCCGAAACAGGAGCCTGCCCTGCTAGATAACGCACTTAGCCTTCTTATCAAGGCAGCGGTAACCGATGAATCCGGTAATTACCAGGGCCCATCCATCATGGAGTTTTACCCTGAAATCATTGCGTTTGAGGGCACCCCATTCGCATTGAACAGAATCATGCTTATTCGCTTGCTGGTTGTCTCACTTTTGCTGATTCTGTTCTACCTTTGGACCCGTTCATTCCAAAAGGCCAGCCGCAATCAAAGCTTTGTTCCAACCAGGTTCCAGTTGATGGGTGAGATTTCACTGAACTTCGTGCGAAACAGCATCGCCCATGGTCAGCTTGGAAAGGTCGATGGCGATCGCTTCTTGCCACTACTAACGACGATCTTCTTTGTGGTCCTCGGAATGAACATCACAGGAATCATCCCGGGTCTAAATATTGCTGCTTCTTCCGTTATTGGCTTGCCTATTGTTTTGGCAGCAGCTGCTTATGTGACCTTCATCTACGCCGGTATAAAAAAGCACGGCATGGGCTTTTTCAAGAACTCCCTCTTCCCATCCGGTGTGCCACCGTACCTTTACGTGATGGTGACCCCAATTGAGTTCCTTTCGACCTTCATTTTGAGACCAGTGACCTTGGCTCTTCGTCTTACCATGAACATGGTCGCAGGCCACCTTTTGCTCGTCCTTTGCTTCGGAGCGACCCAGTTCTTCTTCTTTTATGCCGACGGATTCTTCAAACTGTTCGGTGTCGGGACATTCATATTTGGATTCGCCTTTACTCTCTTTGAGATTCTGGTGTCATTCCTACAGGCTTACGTGTTCACCCTGCTAACAACTGTTTACATTCAGTTGGCCTTGGCAGATGAGCACTAAAGAAAACTGACAACCGTCAGGGAAAAACCACGGAAGGGAAAAATCAAGTGGACATCACTAACATCGCCGAGCTATCCGGCAACATCGCTGTAGTTGGCTACGGTCTAGCAGCAATCGGTCCTGGTATCGGTGTAGGTCTTGTTGTATCTAAGACCATCGAATCCATCGCACGCCAGCCAGAACTAGCTTCAAAGCTTCAGGTCACAATGTGGCTTGGTATTGCTTTCACCGAAGCTCTAGCTCTAATTGGTCTAGCAACCCCATTCATCTTCGCCTAAATAAAGTCAGGACTAAACAATGATTTCAAGGATCATCGTCGCCGCAGCAGCAGAGGGTGAAGCAAAAAACCCACTGCTACCGGCTGACTACGACATCCTTTGGTCGTCGGTCGTCTTCGTGATTATGCTGACTTTCTTTTGGTTCAAGGTTCTTCCGAATTTCAAGAAGACTTTGGATGAGAGAACTGAAGCAATCGAGGGACGCCTAGCTGCTGCTGAGAAAGCTCAGGCTGAGGCAGCTGCCAAGACGGATGAAATCTCCAAGGCTCAAGAAAACAATCGCGCCGAGGCTAGCGCAATTCGTGAAGAGGCGCGCGCCGAAGGCGCTGCAATTCTTGCCGAATTGAAAGAGCAAGCTCAGGCCGAGGCAGCTCGCATCACTTCAACTGCTAAAGCGCAGATTGAGGCTGAGCGCCAGGCTGCATTGATTTCTTTGAGAGCTGAAGTTGGTTCTATGGCAATCGATCTAGCCTCCAAGGTGGTTAGCGAGAGCCTGAAGGACAGCGCAACAGCCTCACGGGTTGTTGACGAGTTCCTAAAGGACATCGAATCTTCAAAGGCAGGCAACTAGAGAACATGTCCAGCTCAACTAGACAAGCGGTAGCAGCGGCGAAGGAAATCATCACGCCGATGCTGAGCGATGCTGACCTGAAGTTTGCGGAAGAACTATTCGCAATCGGTTCGGCCGTCTCCGACTCTAAGCAACTACGCAACATTCTTTCGGACCCTTCCGCCGAGATCGCTGGCAAAAAAGCTGCCCTAGCGGCTGTTTTTGGCAAGAGCGTTTCTTCGAAGACTGTTGATTTTGTTGCAAAGCTAGTTGATCTTCGCTGGTCTAGCGGCTCCGATCTAGTTCGTGCACTTGAGCAGCTAGCTGTTCACTCGGTTGCAGCTATCGCAGCCAAGTCCAACAAGCTAGAAGCTCTTGAAGCTGAGCTGTTTGGATTCCGCCAGGTAGTTGACTCTGACCAGGAGCTTCAGATCGCTCTTGCCTCAAGGCAGGCAACCAGCGATCAGAAGATTGCCCTGGTGAATGCACTTCTGGCCAGCAAGTTTGGGCCAGAGGCAGGGTTGTTGATTCGCTTTGCGGTGGTTGGTTCAACCAAGCGCCGTTTGGTAGTTGTGCTTGAGCAGTTCGGCAAGATGCTGGCAGCTTACGCACAGCGACTAGTTGCAAACGTGACGGTTGCTTCTCCATTGAGTGATCAGCAGGTGGCTGCTTTGGAAAGTGCACTAACTAAGTCCCACGGTCATGCACTAAGACTGAACATCGAGGTAGACCCAGCAATCCTCGGTGGCGTAAAGGTACAAATCGCTGGAGAGATTCTTGACGGAAGCGTTGCTAACCGTCTCAAGCAAGCAAGGATGATGCTGGCGTAAGCCAACATCTAAAACGGGGTTCGCCCCAGAAGTAGAGGAAGCACATGGCAGATCTGAAAATCAGCCCAGACGAGATTCGCGACGCCCTGAAGGGATTTGTGAACTCCTATGAGTCAGACAAGGCCTCGCGAAACGAGGTAGGCCACGTAATCGACGCCGGTGACGGTATCGCGCACGTTGAAGGCTTGCCAAGTGCGATGGCTAACGAGCTTCTGAAGTTCGCTGACGGCACCTTGGGTCTTGCTCTAAACCTTGACGAGCGTGAGATTGGTACCGTTGTGCTGGGAAACTTCGAGGGCATCGAAGAAGGTATGGAAGTACAGCGCACCGGCGAGGTACTTTCCGTGCCAGTAGGCGATGGCTTCCTAGGTCGCGTTGTTGACCCGTTGGGTAATCCAATCGATGGTCAGGGCGAGATCAAAGCTGAGGCGCGTCGTGCACTTGAGCTTCAGGCTCCAGGTGTTATGGCTAGAAAGTCCGTTCACGAGCCACTGCAGACCGGTATCAAGGCAATCGATGCGATGATCCCTGTTGGTCGCGGACAGCGTCAGCTAATCATTGGTGACCGTCAGACCGGTAAGACTGCAATCGCAATTGACACCATCATTAACCAAAAGTCCAACTGGGCAACTGGCGATGCCAAGAAGCAGGTTCGCTGCATCTACGTTGCAATTGGTCAGAAGGGCTCCACCATCGCTGGTGTGAAGGCAGCTCTAGAAGAGGCCGGAGCAATGGAGTACACCACCATCGTGGCTTCTCCTGCATCAGACCCAGCTGGTTTCAAGTACCTAGCTCCTTACACCGGTAGCGCAATTGGTCAGCACTGGATGTACGGCGGCAAGCACGTTCTGATCATCTTCGATGACCTTTCCAAGCAGGCCGAGGCCTACCGTGCGGTATCGCTTCTTCTTCGCCGCCCACCAGGTCGCGAGGCTTACCCTGGAGACGTTTTCTACCTACACTCCCGTTTGCTTGAGCGTTGCGCGAAGCTAAACGACGAGCTGGGTGCCGGTTCGATGACTGGATTACCAATCATCGAGACCAAGGCAAACGACGTTTCTGCATACATTCCTACCAACGTGATCTCAATCACCGACGGACAGATCTTCTTGCAGTCGGACCTGTTCAACTCGAACCAGCGTCCTGCTATTGACGTAGGTATCTCGGTTTCGCGTGTTGGAGGTGCGGCTCAGGTAAAGGGAATCAAGAAGGTTTCAGGAACGCTGAAGCTGGAGCTAGCTCAGTACCGCTCTCTTGAGGCATTTGCGATGTTCGCATCTGACCTTGATGCCGCATCCCGTCAGCAGTTGGCGCGTGGAGCAAGACTGATGGAGCTACTAAAGCAGCCTCAGTACTCTCCATACCCAGTTGAGGACCAGACTGTATCGATCTGGGCAGGTACCTCCGGCAAGCTCGATGAGGTTCCAGTTGAGGATGTCCTTCGCTTTGAGTCTGAGTTCTTGGACTATCTAAAGCGCAACTCACAGGCCCTTACAACTATTCGTGAAACCAACAACCTCGAGGACGACACCGTTCGCGAGCTTGAAGGTGCAATCGAGAAGTTCAAGAGGAGCTTCCAGACTGGCCAGGGTGTTCCTCTAGCTTCTGTCGGTAACGAATCCGTTGCTGCAATGGAAGAAGAAGACGTCAACCAGGAAAAGATCGTAAAGCAGAAGCGCTAAGGCACTAAAGCTAACTAGGTATAGGAAAGGAGAGAAATGGGAGCACAGCTACGGGTCTACCGACAGAAAATCAAGTCGGCACAGACCACTAAGAAAATCACTCGCGCCATGGAGTTGATTTCGGCGTCTCGTATTTACAAGGCGCAGCAGCGCGTTGCCGCTTCCACTCCTTACTCCAGAGCTGTGACTCGTGCAGTTTCTGCGGTGGCCACCTACTCAAACATCGACCACCCGCTAACTACCGAGCCTGAAAGAATCGACCGCGCAGCGATTGTTATCTTCACCTCGGACCGCGGTCTAGCCGGAGCGTTTTCCTCAAACGTTCTAAAGGAAGTTGAGCAGCTTGCGACATTGCTTAGATCCCAAGGTAAAGACGTTGTTTACTACCTGGTGGGCCGAAAGTCAGTTGGCTACTTCAACTTCCGCCGCCGTACCGCAAGGAAGCAGTGGATTGGTGGCACTGACCTTCCTGAGTTTGAAACCGCTAAGGAAATCGCAGATGCAGTTGTTGCAGATTTCAGCACAGATTTCAAAGATGGTGGAGTAGACGAGATTCACCTGGTTTACAACCGCTTCGTGTCGATGATCTCTCAGGTTCCTGAGGTTGTTCGCCTTCTACCTCTTGAGGTGGTCGAAGGCGTTGAGCCACCGAGCAAATCTGAAGTCTTCCCGCTTTACGAGTTTGAGCCAGATGTAAATAAGGTGCTTGATGCGCTGCTTCCTGTTTACATCGAAAGCCGTATCTTCAATGCCATGCTTCAGTCGGCAGCCTCTGAGCACGCTGCCCGCCAGAAGGCCATGAAGAGCGCAACAGACAACGCCCAGAAGTTGATTTTGAACTACACCAGATTGAGCAACCAAGCACGTCAGTCCGAAATTACACAGCAGATTTCCGAAATCGTCGGTGGAGCAGATGCCCTGTCCACTTCAGGCGACGAGGACTAAGAGAAAGAAAAGAACATGGCCGAGACAAAGACCACCCCAAAGGCAGGAACCGGGCGCATTGCGC
>JBIJAI010000037.1:0-6599 GCA_044345815.1 Rhodoluna sp.
TCAATATCAAATGTCACTTCGATCTGTGGGATACCGCGTGGAGCTGGTGCGATACCGGTTAGTTCAAAGTTTCCAAGTGACTTGTTGTCCTTTGTGAATTCGCGCTCACCCTGGTAGACCTGAATCGAAACCGAAGGCTGATTGTCATCAGCAGTTGTGAAAGTTTCGCTTCTCTTGGTTGGGATAGCAGTGTTGCGCTCGATCAGCTTGGTCATGATGCCACCCTTAGTTTCGATTCCAAGAGATAGCGGTGTCACGTCGATAAGTAGAACGTCTTTACGCTCACCCTTTAGAACACCGGCTTGCAATGACGCACCAACGGCAACAACCTCGTCAGGGTTAACACCCTTGTTCGGTTCTTTTCCGCCGGTTAGCTGCTTCACCAATTCTGTGACCGCTGGCATACGAGTTGATCCACCAACAAGCACAACGTGTGCGATGTCGGCAACCTTTACTCCGGCTTCCTTGATCACATCGTTGAATGGCTTCTTGGTGCGCTCTAGTAGATCAGCAGTTAGCTGTTCGAACTGAGCTCTTGTGATTGTCTCGTCTAGGTTTGCAGGACCATTCTCTGTAAGAGAGAGGTACGGAAGCTGAACGTTTGCAGTTGTTGACTGCGACAGTTCCTTCTTTGCCTGCTCGGCAGCTTCTTTTAGACGCTGAAGTGCAATCTTGTCTTTGGAAACATCAACGCCTGTTGTCTCCTTGAACTTCTTGACTAGGTGATCAACTACTCTCTGGTCCCAGTCATCTCCACCCAGGCGGTTATCGCCTGAGGTTGAGCGAACCTGGATTGTTGAGAAGTCATCGTCTTTTCCAACCTCTAGAAGTGAAACGTCGAATGTTCCACCACCTAAGTCGAATACCAAGATCAGTTCGTCTTGCTTACCTTTATCTAATCCGTAGGCCAGAGCAGCTGCAGTTGGCTCGTTGATGATTCGAAGAACGTTTAGTCCTGCGATCTCTCCGGCGTCCTTGGTTGCCTGACGCTCAGCGTCGTTGAAGTAAGCAGGGACAGTGATGACAGCGTCAGTCACGCTCTCTCCTAGGTAAGTCTCAGCGTCGCGCTTTAGCTTGGCCAAAATTCGAGCTGAGAGCTCCTGAGGGGTGTAGTTCTTGTCATCCACCTTGAAGGTCCAATCGGTACCCATGTGGCGCTTGACCGAAGCGATGGTTCGGTCAACGTTTGTGACGGCCTGGCGCTTGGCGGTCTCTCCGACCAGGATTTCGCCGTCCTTGGTGAAAGCAACTATAGAAGGAGTTGTTCTAAACCCTTCGGCGTTAGCGATAACGCTAGGCTCTCCACCTTCCAGAACTGAAACCGCGCTGTTAGTGGTGCCTAGGTCAATACCTACTGCACGTGCCATATCTGTGTTCTCCTTGTATTTACTGGGTTGTATCTGCTTCAGACCCAAAGTTGAGCCCGATTGACTCAAGTTTCACATTTGACCACATTATTGTCAAGTGATTTTGGCAAAAGCTGAGTCATTCTCACTCAACTCTCAGGATTAATGCTCTGTTTGCCAATCTGGGGCGCTTTTTGGCCGTTTCTGGTCGTCCAAAGGAGTAGCGTGGGCGCCATGACAAACGACACCACTGGACCGCTTAAGGTCCCAAAGACCAAACTTGGCCGCAAGGGCACCTTCGCATGGGCGCTATGGGACTGGGCAGAGCAGCCCTACCCCACCATCATGCAGACCTTCATCTTTCCGGTCTACCTAGCCTCGGCCGTAGCCGAGGCAGGCACCAATGCCGATGCCCTGCTCGGTATCACAACCGGTATCGCCGGCTTCTTGCTGGCGATCATCGCTCCGGTGCTGGGACGTCGATCCGATGAAAGTGGAAGACGCAAATTCTGGGTAATGGTCAACACCTACATCCTGGTTTTGATCATGGTCGCAAGCTTCTTCGTGGAACCAAAAGCTGAATTTCTAATCTTTGGTTTGGTTTTGTATGGTCTTGGTTCGGTAGTTCAAGAAACTGCGTTTATCAACTACTACGCGATGCTCAAATCAGTTTCTTCCCCATCAACCATCGGCCGCATCTCAGGTTATGCCTGGGGCCTTGGCTACTTGGGTGGAATCATCCTGCTAGCTGTTGCACTATTTGGTTTTGTTTTGCCAGGAACTGTCTTTGGTGTTCCGGCAACCGATGGCCTTGAAGTTAGAACTGTGTTCTTGTTCTGTGCGATTTGGACACTGGTTTTCTCTATTCCACTTCTACTTAGAGTTCCAGAGATCGAAGCTAAGAAAGACCGCAGGAAAGAATCCATCTTCCAGTCCTACGCGGCAATTTGGGGTCAGCTAAAGAGTTTGTACCGCCAGGCTCCTGAAACTCTAAAGTTTCTAATCTCATCAGCTGTTTACCGCGATGGACTATCAGGTGTGTTCTCATTCGGTGCAGTGCTTGGTTCTCTTGCCTTTGGCTTTAGCCAAACCGAGATCATCATCTTCGGTATGGCAGCCAACATTGTCTCCGGTATCGGTGCCGTTATTGGTGGCCGAATTGATGACGTCATAGGTTCTAAGAACGTCATCGTTTACTCGCTCATTGGGTTGATTATTGCTGGGTTCTCAGTGTTCTTGTTTGCTGGTGCTGGGCAAATCACCTACTGGATCGGAGGACTTGCTCTTTGCTTGTTCGTAGGTCCTGCTCAGGCATCTTCTAGAACCTTTGTTTCTAGGTTCGCTCCTGAAGGTCGCGAGGGTGAGGTGTTTGGTCTTTACCAAACAACTGGTCGCGCAATCAGCTTCCTATCTGGTTTCTTCTGGGCAACCGCAATCACAATTGCTGCGGTTGCAACTGGGGAGGAGAACACCACAATCTACGGTGTGCTTGGACTGATGGTGATTTTGATTGTTGGATTGCTGCTGCTGCTCCGCGTAAATCCAAACCCGCAGGTTAAATACGCTAGCTAGTTCTCTAGCGGAGTGTTACCAACATCTGTTCGGTAAAAGTTTTTGTGTGATCTGGATGCTGTAGGTCCACGCTGCCCCTGATAGCGCGACGAGTACTTATCGGATCCGTAAGGAAATTCGGATGGGGAAGTCAGTTTGAAAAAGCACAGCTGACCAATCTTCATTCCAGGCCAAAGCTTGATAGGAAGTGTTGCAGTATTGGAAAGCTCTAGCGTGACGTGGCCTTTGAACCCTGGGTCAACAAAGCCTGCGGTTGAGTGAGTTAGTAGACCCAGTCTTCCAAGCGAGCTTTTTCCTTCGAGTCTCGCCGCAACATCGTTCGGCAAAGTTACGAACTCGAATGTTGAACCAAGAACAAATTCACCTGGGTGCAAGATAAATGCTTCATCTGATTGGACTTCGATAAGCCTGGTTAGATCATCCTGCTGTTCAGCTGGATCGATGTATGGGTACTTGTGGTTATCAAATAGTCGAAAGAAGCGATCGAGTCGAACATCGAAAGAGCTTGGCTGAAGCAATCCCATTTCGAGTGGTTCAAGGCCGATCTGGCCGGCTTCGATACTGGAGCGGATATCGCGATCTGACATGAGCATTTCTATAGGTTACCGCCTTGGGGGATAGGCCTCGAATCAGGTACCAAGGCGTTGCTAGGGTAGTAGACGCTCCTCTAGAAGAAGGCAGTTCAATGTTTGGGTTTGAGCTTCGCTCCCGCATTTACTTCGCCCTTGCGGCAGTTGGTCTTGTAACCGCCTGGGTGCTAAATGGCATTGCCACAGTCGAAGGCGCAAATTACCTAAACGCCTGGTTCGGCTCGGTTGTTGACTGGGTGCTCTCGGTTGATCTGCTAATTGTTGCTGCCGCAACGATTGTTTTCATGCTTCACGAAGCAAGAAAGCTCGGCATGAAGCGGGTTTGGCTGTACTTTTTATTGTCTGGCGTCACCGCCCTTGCCTTCACGTTTCCTTTATTTATGGCCTTTAGAGAGCTCAAGAAACAGAAGATTGCTTTAGCTCGCGGACGTATCGAAAAGTTTGTGGTTGATGATCACACCGTCGAGGTGTGGGTTCCTGAAAAGGTTTTGTTCTACACCCCGGTTCTGATGATGCACGATGGCAAGAACGTCTTCAACCCAAAAACTGCAACCGATGGAAACACCTGGCGCATCCTTGATGCGCTTAGAGAAGGACGGATCAAAGGCGATCTCCAGCCGCTGGTTGTTGCCGTCCACGGTCTTTCCAAGGAAACACGCATGCTTGAGCTGACCCCGCAGGAAATTGCAGAAGCTCATCCGGATATCTGGGATAACTTGCCCGATGAGTATCGACCAACTTCTAAGACACCACTAAACGCCAAATACAACCAACTGCTTGCAGAAAAGATTCTGCCGATGGTTTTGGAAAAGTACGGCATCGAGCACGCGCCCGAGCGAACAGCAATTGCTGGAGCGAGCATGGGTGGGCTTGCTTCCTTCTATCTTTTGAGCAAATACCCGGATGTTTTTGGTGCTGCACTTGGATTCTCAACGCACTGGATTCTTGGACACACTTACATGTTCCAGGAGTTAACCGCCTTGATGCCTGCTGCCGGCAAACACAAGATCTATACCGATGCGGGAACGCAGGACTGGGATATGTTCTACCAGCGCTTTCATCACGGAGCAGTTGCTGCCCTACAAGCAAAGGGATACGTTCGCGATAAGGATCTGATGTATGGAACATTTCCTGGCACCGGTCACAACGAACCGGCGTGGGCGGCTCGGTTGCACATGCCAATTAATTGGTGGCTAAAGGGCTAGAAAAGTGGAAGTGGGACGAATGCTGTTCCTTTTAGACCTTGATAGCGGCATTTGAATTCAATTCCGCTTGCCTGCTTTTTACGACAAGGGGTATCTTAAAGTGGGGGAAATAATGAGAAAAATCATCGCGGGGTTGTTGGCTGTTTTGTTGAGTTTCAGCACGTCGTCGATTAGTGCTCAATCCAGAACCTTGCTAAATGAGTTGCCCATTGAACAGTGCAAACTGATGGGAAAGAATGTTGTTGGAAACACTGTTAGGTATGAGGATTCTGGGCTAACCGAAGACTGGTCTCAATTTGTCAGGCCCTTGGGTAAAGTTCGAGTATTGATGATTGCACAAGACTTTCCCGACGTTCGCGCAAAAAGCAAGTTCTCCAAAATGAAAACCTTCGCAACCAGTCTCGAGTCTGAGTTTGCGAGGTTATCAAATGGCCGTGCAGACTTTGACATCACTGTCCGCAATGGATGGCTGACGATGCAGAACTCCGCCAAGCACTACATGACTGTCGGATGGTGGGAGAAGATTGATGACGCTCTTGAATTGGTTGATCCGGAGTTTGACTTCCGAGATTTTGACATGTTTATCATCAAAACAGACGAGAAAAACACCGTTGTTGACGTTGCGGGTGCTCTTCCTATTTGGTCCAGCTATAAGCCGGATGGTCTCTCTGTTACAAGAGGGGTGTATTTGGGTTCTGATTTTTGGACTCAGGACGGTGGGGGAGTTGCAATCGGTATCCATGAAATTGGGCACCTACTTGGACTCCCTGATCTCTACCCATTCAACGAGAACGGTACTAGGCCTGTCGGTCTCTTCGACTTAATGGGAAGTTCCGGAAAGGGAATGCTCCTGAGGTTTATGGGTTGGCACGATTGGAAGTTAGGTTGGCTAGTCGACAGCGAAGTCAAATGTTTGGATCCTGCAAAGGCTCAAATAATCAAGGTGCCGTCGAACAGCACGAAGACATCCCCTTTCATCTTTCCCATTTCAAAGACAAAAGCCTATGTGGTTGAAAACTGGAAACCTTACGCGAACAAACGCGCTGCTAATTGGGTTGCGTATACCATCGATTCCAGTATGCATGTCTGGAGTTCAGCTGGTATCGAAGATATTGGTAAGTACAGCCCAATACAAGTCTTGACACCAGATGGCGTGAAAAGGTCAAAAGACTGGGGGGCTAGAAATCCAGAGCTCGCCTTGAGACTTGGCCAGTCATTGACAACTGAAATAGGCGTGTTCAAGTTCATCAAAAGCGGCAAGGACTTAACTATGCGATTTGTTCCGAAGCCAAAAAAATAGGACTCAACTAGTCTCCTAGGAGATTCAAATACTGCACTTGAAAGCGTTGGGAACTACCTCAGATGAGCTTTTCGATAGGCGCATGCCTAACTGCAGACATAAACCTAACGACATCCTTATCAACCATCACATCGCCCATCTTGATTGCGCGCGTGAGATAAAGCCCTTCAAGTGATCGAACTCTTGAGAGCGCAACGTAAGTTTGTCCGGGTGAAAAAGCTCCACGACCTAAATCAATTACAACTTCGTCGTAAGTTTGACCTTGCGATTTATGGATGGTGACCGACCAGGCTGGTCGAAGAGGGATCTGCTGATACTCAGCTAGCGGGATGGTCACTAGTACTTCTTTGACCTTGCCGGTTTCTTCATCGAATTCTTCTTCTATCTCGTAGCGAACTTTTTCCCAGGTGGATCGGCCAACGTCTAATCTTTCGCCATCAACTTCCACCACAACACCGCCAGAGGAGGGCATGTCCACAACATGTCCGATTGTTCCATTCACCCAGCGCTTCAAAGTTCCTTCAGAAGTTTTCTTGCCGTCATCGTTTTTGATAAACATCACCTGCGCACCGACTTTTAGTTCCAG